>JAJQFY010000104.1 GCA_021200935.1 Oscillospiraceae bacterium | reverse complement strand
ATTCCATGCTGAACGTCTGCGACCTGTCCACCGACGGCTGCTTCACCCTGGGGGCGGCGGTGGGGGCCATGGTGGCCGTCGCCGGTCATCCCTGGCTTTCCATCCCGGCGGCCATGGCGGCGGGCGTCGTCTCCGGCTTCATCACCGCCCTGCTCCAAACCCGGATGGGGGTGGAGAGTTTGCTTGCCGGCATCATCGTCAATACGGGGCTGTATTCCATCAATATCGCCGTCATGGGCAACTCCTCCCTGGTGAATATGAATAAGACGGAAACCGTGTTCACCATGATGAAGGACGCCCTGTCCGGAACCTTCCTGTCCGGGCAGTATAAGCTGGTGGTGGCCCTGATCGCCGTGGCCCTGGTGGTGGTGTTCCTGTCCCTGTTTCTCCGCACCCGCTTAGGGCTAGCCATCCGGGCCACGGGGAACAACCCGGACATGGTGCGCTCCTCCTCCATAAACCCGGTGTTCACCACCACCGTGGGCCTGTGCGTGGCAAACGCCTTTACCGGCCTGTCCGGCTGCCTCCTGGCCCAGAGCCAGAAGTCCGTGAACATCGACATCGGCTCCGGCATGGTGACAATCGCCCTGGCCTCCCTCCTGATCGGCGGCACGTTTATGGGCAAGGGGGGCGTGACCCTCCGGGCCATCGGCGTGGTGCTTGGCTCCTTCATCTTCCGGCTGGTGTATACCATCGCCCTGCGGTTCAATATGCCCGCCTCCATGCTCAAGCTGGTGTCCTCCGTCATCGTCATTATCGCCATCGCCGGGCCGTACTTCAAGACCCAGTGGCCCATGCTGAAGCGCCGCCTGGAGCATCGGCCCCAAAAGGCGGGAAGGGGGGAGAAGTGATATGCTGACCCTCTCCCATATCTCCAAAACCTTCAACCCCGGCACCGTGAACGAAAAAACCGCCATCGAGGATTTGTCTCTCCACCTGGACAGGGGGGAGTTCGTCACCATCATCGGGGCCAACGGCGCGGGGAAATCCACCCTCTTTAACGCCATTGCCGGGAGCTTTTACGCCGACACCGGCTCCATCGTCCTGGACGGGCAGGACATCACCTTCCTCCCGGAGTTTAAGCGGGCCAGGGTCATTGGCCGCCTGTTCCAGGACCCCATGCGGGGCAGCGCCCCCGGCATGACCATCGAGGAGAACATGGCCCTGGCCGCGGGCAGCGGCGGCTGGCTCAGCCACGTCACCAGGGAGGATAAGGCCCGCTTCCGTGACCGGCTTGCCCTGCTGAACATGGGCCTGGAGGACAGAATGCGCCAGCCCGTGGGCCTGCTCTCCGGCGGCCAGCGCCAGGCCCTTACCCTTATGATGGCTACCATGGTGGAGCCGAAGCTCCTGCTTCTGGACGAGCATACCGCCGCCCTTGACCCCGCCACGGCGGACAAGGTGCTGGAGCTGACGGAAAAAATCGTCCGGGAGGGGAATCTGACCTGCCTGATGATTACCCACAATATGTCCTCCGCCCTGGCCCTTGGCACCCGTACCCTGATGATGGACGCCGGGCATATCATCTATGACGTAGGCGGCCCGGAGCGGGAGGGCCTCACCGTGGACGACCTCCTGGAACGCTTCAAGGCCGGGGTGGGGAAGGCATTAGATAACGATAGAATGCTATTGTCGTAAAATCATTTGGGATGAAAAGCTTTGCTTTTCATCCCAAATGAGGGGGGCTGCGGCCTGTGCGCGCACTCAGCGTCCGCCTGCGGCGGCCACTTCGCACACTTACAGGCCGAGCGGAATTTTTTCCGACGTACACGCCGCCGGAAAAAATGATTCAATTTTATTTCGCCGCTGCGGCGGCGAAACTCTGCGAGGCTTTGCGCCTGCGGGCGCGGGGAGGCTCCACGCTGCGCGTGTTCGCTTTATGCTTGGGGCGTTGGGGTTTGGGCTTTTTATTTGTGAAGGGAGGGGATTATTTGCCTTTGTTTTCGGAGGAATTTTTGGAGGAGCTGAGCCAGCGGAATGATATTGTGGACGTGGTATCCGGGTATGTGAATCTCACCCGGCGCAGCGGGGCGAATCAGTTTGGGCTTTGCCCCTTCCACGGGGAGAAGACCCCCTCCTTTGCCGTGAACAGCGAGCGGCAGATTTATCACTGCTTCGGCTGCGGGAAGGGGGGGAGCGTCATCAACTTCATCATGGAGATTGAAAACCTCTCCTTCCCGGACGCGGTGCGGTTTTTGGCCAAGCGGGCGGGGATGGAGGTGCCGGAATCCGGCCATGACGAGAACCGGGGCCGCCGGAGCCGAATGCTGGAGCTGAACCGGGACGCCGCCCGTTTTTTCCACGACCAGCTTATGGCCCCCTCCGGCCAGGCGGGGCAGGCCTATGTGGCCCAGCGGGGCATTGTCCCCATGGTAAAGCCCTTCGGCCTGGGCTTCGCCCCGGACGCCTGGGAGAGTCTCACCAACGCCATGACCGCCAAGGGCTACACCCGGCAGGAGCTGATAGACGCGGGTCTGGCCCGGGTGGGCAAAAGCGGGGGGCTGTACGACTACTTCCGCAACCGGCTGATGTTCCCAGTCATCGACGTGCGGGGCAGCGTTATCGGCTTTTCCGGCAGGATATTGGGGGACGGGGAGCCGAAATACCTGAACAGCCCGGACACCCTGGTATACAGCAAATCCCACAGCCTTTTCGCCTTGAATCTGGCAAAAAAATCCAAATGCGGATATATTCTGCTGGCGGAGGGCAATATAGACGTGGTGAGCCTGCACCAGGCGGGGTTCGACAGCGCGGTGGCCAGCCTTGGCACCTCCCTGACCGGGGATCAGGCCCGGCTGCTGGCCCGGTACACCAATGAAATCGTCATCGCCTACGACAGCGACGCCGCGGGCCGGAAGGCCTCTGACCGGGCCATCAGCATATTGCAGCCCCTGGACATGAAAATCAAGGTGCTGACCCTCCCGGACGCCAAGGACCCGGACGAGTTCATCCAGAAAAAAGGCCCCCAGGCCTTCCGGGATATTATCGAGGGCAGCGGCAACCAGATAGAGTACCGGCTGGCCCAGATCCAGGAGGGCCTTGACCTGACCACCGACCAGGGGCGGGTGGCCTATCTCAAGCAGAGCGCCAAGCTGATCGCCGCCCTGCCCGGCAGCGTGGAGCGGGAGGTGTACGGCGCCCGGGCGGCGGAAAAGGCCAGCGTCTCCAAGGAGGCGTTTTTGGGGGAGGTCAGCCGCATCCGCAAACAAAACGCCTCCGCCGCCAGAAAGCAGCGGAACAAGGAGGCCGCCGCCCCCCTGCGCCAGGCCCAGCCCCAGAGCCGGGCTTTGCGGTACGAAAACGTCCCCAGCGCCCGAGCGGAGGAGGGGGTTATAAATCTTCTCTGCCGGTTCCCGGAGCAGTTTCCCGACCTGCCCCTCCGGGAGGAGGACTTTACCTCCCCCGCCCTGGGTCAGCTATACGGCGCTGTCACCCGGCGGCTGAAAGAGGGAAAAGCAATTTCCATGGCCGCCTTGGGGGAGCAGTTCACCCCGGAGGAGATGGGGCTGCTGTCCCGCATCCTCCAGCACGACGAGATAACCGCCGCCGCCAGCGAGCAGGCTATGGCGGACTACATAAAAAGAATACAGACGGAAAAAGACCGATCCGCCCCGCCGGAGGATTTGCGGGGCTATGCCGAAAAAATGAGACAGACGAAAGGGTATGGTGGCAAAGATGGCAAATGAGAAAGAAAAAACAGAGACCCTGACCCCGGAGGCCCAGGCGGCAGCGGAGAAGCCCGCCCCCAAGAAAAAATCCGCCTCCACAGCCAAGACCACAGAGGCCAAGGCGGAGACGGCGGAAAAGCCCGCCCCCAAGAAAAAGACCGCCTCCAAAGCCAAGACCACAGAGGCCAAGGCGGAGACGGCGGAAAAGCCCGCGGCCGAGAAGGAGGCCGACGCGAAGGAGAAGACCCCGGAGGCCAAGAGCGCCGAGGAGCTAGCGGACTCGTCAACGCATCAGCCCGCCGACGAGGC
>JAJQFY010000096.1 GCA_021200935.1 Oscillospiraceae bacterium | reverse complement strand
AGATGTGTATAATAGAAAGCTAGCGCAACTCCACGGGGAGAATGGCCGCTGGGATTCAATGGGTGCTGCAGCAGCAGATCTGACAGCAAGGTCGTCTTCCTTCAGCGCGTCCCAAGCACAACAGTTAATATAACCCCGGCAAATCGTCACAAAAACTGTGACGGCCTGCCGGGGCGTTTTTTGTTTCAGCTTTATCCCTTGTTAATTTCCGTCTATTTTTTCCCTCTATGCTTCGCCCGCCAGGCGTCGTGTTCGGCAATGTATTTTACCACCTCCACAGGCGATATTTCGCGCTTGGAAAACTGAACGTGGGCCTTGGCATATAGCCCGGTTTCGAGGTTTATTTTGTATGTACTCTCGTGATATAGCGTAATCAGGCTTTCGTGGTAATCAAAGCACCAATCGGCGAGCGAGGTGGTTATAATGACGGGCTGGTGTAAAAAACGGGCTGAAAAACCGTATTCGGCGCATTTGTCCAAAATCGACTGCCGCAGGTTTTCCTCCTCCGCTTTTCTTCGCAGCTCCGCAGCGGTCTTTCTTGTCAGCGTCCTGGTATGGCGGGTATCCGCGCCGCAGTTGGAGCAGAACGCGGATACCATATCGCCATATTCAGGGTAGGGTTCCTCCCGAAACGCCACCGACCTCTTTGTTCCGCACACGGTACATTCACATTCATACTGGCGCATATGCAGGCATTCCTTTCCCGGTGAGGCGGGGGCTAAGCAGCGCGGAAATAGTTCAGGTATATCATGGCGGCCCCCAGAACGGTCAGGATCACGCCGGTGATTCTGCCCACGGTTTTGCCGTTCACCCGGTTGGCAAATTGGGCGGAGATAAGGGAGGCCGCCGTCGCGGTGACAATGCAGATGATCAGCACATTCCAGCGCTCCAGCACAATGGCGGGGTGAATCAGCGAGTGACTGATAAATCCAATCAGGGCGGTAAAGGTCATAATAAAGGTGCTGGTACCCACGGCGGTTTTCAGGTCGTAGCCCAGAAACGCCGTAAAAACCACCAGCATCATCATGCCCCCGCCGGTGCCTACAAAGCCTGTCCCGAAGCCGATGGTCAGGCCGAAAAACAGGGAGATGAGAACCTCCTTCCAGCCCAGGCGCACGCTGGAAGCGTCCGCGCCCGATTTTGAGGTGTCCGGCTTTACCAGAAAGCGGATGCCAATGCAGAAGGTCAAAACCAGGGTGAACCCGCCCAGCACCACATTTCCCACCAGATAGGCGGCATAGCCGCCCACGGCGCTGAGGGCAATAATGCAGGCCATCATCACCCAGCCGTGCTTTAGGTCGATGTGTTTGTTTTTCGCGTAAACCGACGCCGTCACCGCAGAGCCGAGAATGTCCGAGGCCAGCGCAATGGCCGTTGCCTGATAGGCGCCGTACTCGCCGCCGAAGGTGGGGCAAAGCACAATCAAAATCGGCACCATCACCGTCGCCGCAGACAGCCCCGCCAGCCCCGTGCCAATCCCCGCGCCCAATGCCGCTGCCACATACCAAAAATATTCCATAAATCCCGCCTTGCCGTATGTGTTTGAATTTCTGCTGCTATTATAATCAATATCTGTTGCTTGTGCAAGAGACAGATGTCCCTAAACTGGGGATAAAGATGAAAGCAACAGGGGGGAGCGTGCGCCCGGATAGACCATGAGGCCATGGAAAGGCTGAAACATTGCGTTCTCCGGCCTTGCTCGGAATAGCTTACTGGTGTACTGAACTGTTCCGCGGTCAGCAAATAGCCCTTCCCACGCTCCGGGCAGAAGGCAACGATTTCTGTCCGTTCCTGCTTGATAGGACTGTACGGCTGCTTCCTTCAATTCAGCACTGCATTTTCTGTTTTTATGACTGCTTCTCACTATAATAATAGCCCCCTTAGTGCAGCCTCGAATTTTTGCTTTTTCGAGTGTCTACTCTAGGGGGACTATATCATATTAGACGTTACGCGCTCTTTTTCAGAAGGTAGCTGTCGGCGGTAGTCTCGTCTCCGTGGCCGCCGTGGGGGGGGTAGACATTTGTTCCAATTTGTGGTACCATACGGACAAGGACTACCAGGATGGTAGGCGGTTAGCCCTCTGCGGAGGGCCTGCGCCCTCCGATTTTCGTAAACCCGCAAGGGTATTTTACCGAAAGGAGGGTGATCTTCATGAGTGATTTTGAAATGCTTTACTTAGTGCTGACGGTCATATCGATCATCATGCCTCTGGTGATTGCACTGATAAACTCAAAAAAGTAACCGCCCCAGCCACGGTACAGTTACTTTTTTAAGGTACCAATAATAGGCTAACCGTCTATCGGCAGTCCCCGAAGGGCGCCTGTTCGTGCAGGCGTCTTTCTTTGTGTCTATTATACCACGCCCCACGCCCTATTGCAACCACAATTTCCCTGGCCGTGGGGGGTTGTTTCTTTTTTCCACAAACGCAAAAACACGCAACATCACATCTTGACAAACGCTGCAAATTGTGTTACAATGCCTCTATAAAAGATTTTTTCTGTTCATTTTTTGCAAAATGGAGGTGTTCATATGGCAGAGCGGCGAATGTTTGCCCGGTCGATCGTGGGCAGCAGCCGGTTTTTGAGCCTGTCCCCCGGGGCGCGGCTGCTGTATTACGACCTGGGCATGGCGGCGGACGACGACGGCTGCGTGGAGGCTCTGGCTGTCCTGCGGATGACAGAGGCCCCCGCCGACGCATTAGAGGAGCTGACCCAGGCCGATTTCCTGACCCCCCCTCCTCCCCGGCAAGGTGTATTATATCCGGGATTGGAGCCGCAATAACATGATTCGCGCTGACCGCTATCATGCCGGTCTTTATAAATCCATGCTGTCCTTGGCATAAATATACCTTTCTCTGTCCTAATCCTGGCCTTTTTTTACCCAGGATTGTTAAAAACTTTAAAATGGTTGACCAAGGTAAGGTAAGATAAGATAAGTCTAGTCCAGGCAAGGGAAGCACCGGGGCCGACAGGGCGGGGACGGGAGTTTTCCATAACCTTTCCACATAGTTCTCAACAATTTTGAAAAAGTTTTCAACATTTCCCCACAGATTTTCAACAATCGCTGTGCAGCAGCCAGTGACTAACAGCTATTAGCAGCCCACTAGCCACTAGCCACTAGCCACTAACCCCCCACCCGCTCAATATACTCCTTCGGATACTTGGGATTCATCCGCCGCTGTACGGAACCGTCCTCACCTACCAGCTTGGTGGAACCCCCCGCGCCAAGGGCGTAGATGGGGGCCAGCTCCTCCATCATCAGGATGTTGTAGAGATTCTCCGTTCCCGGCCTGGCCCAGCCCACATTTTCCCAGCCGCCGGACATATACTTCTGCCGGTAGAGATAGTAGGGAACATATCCCGCTGCCGTCAGCCGTTCCACGGCATAGTCCACCATCCGGCCCACTGCCGCTCCGTCCGGCAATGCCTGGGGATGCTCCGCCAGGCGGGAGCCGTTCTTGATGGCCAGGGTATGAACGGTGACATTCTCCGGCACCAACGCCAGCACCCGGTCAAGGCTCTGCCGGAACCCCTCCACGCTGTCCCCCGGCAGCCCGGCGATCAGATCCATATTCACCTGAAAATCCCCCGCCCGGCGCACCAGAGAGAGGGCGTCCACCACATCCCGGGCGGTGTGGCGGCGGCCTATGGTCTCCAGCACAGCGTCCGACATGGTTTGGGGATTGACGGACACCCGCGTCACCCCATGGGCCTTCAAAACGGCCAGCCGCTCCGCCGTGATGGTATCGGGCCGCCCGGCCTCCACGGTGTATTCCCGCAGGGCGGACAGGTCGAAGTCCTCCTCCACCTGGCCGCACAGCCGGTCAAGCTGCTCCGGCGTTAGGGTAGTAGGCGTCCCCCCGCCAAAGTACAGCGCCACAGGCCGAAGATTCGCCCCCCGGATTTCCGCCCCCACCTGCCGAATCTCCCGGGAC
>JAJQFY010000112.1 GCA_021200935.1 Oscillospiraceae bacterium | reverse complement strand
GAGAAGTACTATGTGGCCGATCATGGCATTCGGGAAGCGGTATACGGCAGCAACCAGAGAGACATTAATCTGGTTCTTGAAAACATTGTCTATATGGAGCTGCTACGCAGGGGCTATAACGTAACCGTTGGAAAGGTCGGCGACAAAGAGATCGACTTCGTCTGCGAAAATCGTGGAGAAAAGCTGTATGTACAGGTCGCCTATCTATTGGCGAGCGAGGAAACGGTCAAGCGGGAGTTTGGCGCATTTTCCAGCATCCGAGACAACTTTCCCAAATACGTTGTCACGCTGGATGAGTTTGATATGAGCCGGGACGGGATCAAGCACCGTAACATTCGTGATTTCCTGCTGGCAAAGGAATGGAACTGAGGAATAACATTTGATAATAGAGCCAGGGTCCTCCAACAAAAAAGGAGATCCCTGGCTTTGGTTTTGTCTACAAGGCAGTCGCTATTTTTCATCCAGCGCATTGCTTCTCCGTCCAATTCGGGATATAATATGGACGAAAGGTTGTAGGGCTGGTCGAAATCCTCGAATGCCACCTACGCATAGATGCAGCGCCGAACAGCATGAACAGGCAGCGGATTTGTAAAGGCAAAGCCACTGCTTTGTCTTTCGGTCAACAAATACACTATAATTTATTGCGCGGTCGGCGGCTGTGGCACTTGCTGTTATTGGGGTGTTGATTTATAAGGTTGCTGCTGTATATGCAGGTGTCTCCTGTCAAGTAGACAGAGAAAAACAAAAAAGGATTCATGTGAAGATAGTTTTAGCCCCTGGGCAGAGGCTATCTTTTCATGCGGCTACATAGCAGCATGAAACTCCATAGGTGTCATACACTTGAGCCACTTAATGAATCTTAATAGTTTTCATAATGAACGCAGCTTTTATCCAAATCCCGCTCCGTATAGCCCTGCTTGATTTCTCCCTTCTCTCCGATGGCAATCAGATTCAGCACCGTGTATCCATTCGGCACACCCAGCAGAGCGCGGATCTCCTCATCGGAGGTTTTGCGCTGTCCCATGCGGCTGCGGATATGCACCCAGCAGGCACCAAAGACCATACTGTTCAATCGCCAGCATCAGATAAGCGGAAGTGATGGCTCCTTATTTGAAAATAAACTCAACCTCACCGCGGTCCGTATACAGCTTCCAGTATTCCTTTGCGATGAGCGCGGGGTCATAGTGGGTGCCTACAGCGACGTTGCCCATAATAGTGACGACCCCCACATACACACCCTTCTCCTTTAATTCCTGGTTCATAGCAAAAGCCAGTCCGCGCAGCGCCGCCTTGTCGATGGACACACAGGTATATTCCGCCTGGGGATACAGGGCAAAGCCGCCGCCTGTGAACAGGATGGCTCCGTCTCTGGCCTCTACCTGGGCGGGAAGCACCAGATTTGCACAGTGCAAAGCGCTGGCTACATCTACCTGGTAGTGCTTCATCAGTTCCTCGCTGGACAGAGCGGTGGGTGTTCCGGGCGTGAGAATCGCTGCGTTATACACCAGCACATCCACCACGCCAAACTGTGCCTGCACTGTTTCAAACGCTGTGGTCAAAGAACCCGTATCGGCTGCATCGGCGGCAATCCCGTAACACTCTATGCCCTGCGCCTGAAACTCCTGCACATAGCCGTCCAGCGTTTCCTGATTTCTTGCCATCAGCACCACCCGAAAATCATGGCTGGCAAGACAAATGGCCGATATGGAAAACTGCATCTACCAGACCGCCTTCCGCGAAAATAACTTTCTGGGCGGCAAGGTTCGCATTGCTAGTGTGCCGATTCTGTCCTCCATGATTCTGTCCAAAGTATTTCATGATTTCCGGGAGAGGTATCCCTTCGTCACCCTGGAGCTGATAGAGGGAAGCACCCCAGAAATTCGGAAGATGGTGGAGGAACACCAGGTCGATTTCGGATTTACCTCCTCGCCCTTCGGGGATTTGGATGCAGAGATTGTCTTACAGGATCAGATGGTGGCAATCAGCAAGGAACCGTTGCAGGAACTGCCCATCGACCTGCACCGCACCGATTACAAATTCATCCTATGCCGTGCCGGTTATGAGACTGTGATGGAGGAGCGTCAGGCGGAAAAGGTGAAGCTTCCTGGCAGCTTCATCGTCCAGCAGGCTGAGACGGTCATCCATTTTGTAGCGGAGGAAAATGGCATCGGCGTGATCTCTGCGTTTGTGCTGGCGGCGACGCCAAATAATCTGTGTCGTTCGCCTGTAACACCGGAAATTAAAATGGATATTGGCCTGGTGGCGAATGACCTCGACGATTTAATCCCAGTGGCAACAGCCCTTGTCAATATGATTCGGGAAGAATGCGAGCGTTCGCAGCAAGGAAAAGGATAAGAAAAAAGGGCTGTCCCAAAACGAAACGGTAGATTTGTTTTTTATACTATCATTTTGCCACAAAAACACCGTCTTGGCCACCGCTTTTGCAGCTTCCTTGGCGGCGTTTTGCTTTAAGATATTTTAATACAGCCCCGTCCTTGTATCTTATACGATTTCGATTTGGCAGGACGCCATAGTCAGAAGAGCGGCGTTGTGCTTTTCCGGCGTTACCCCGGCGCAGCAGGAGGAATCCACTGTCATGGGGGTCTCTGGGTACAGCGCCCGCAGGATGAGGGCGTTGGAGGCCACGCAGATGTCTGTACACAGGCCCGCAAGCTCGATTCGGGCCGGGACGATGCTCCGATCCCGGAAGGTCTGTTCCCAGCCTGTCCAGCCGAAGGTGGTCTTGTCAATGACGCTGGCCCCGGCCTCTGTGTAGGGCTCCAGCTCCCCCTGTATCTGCCACCCCTGGGTGCCTTTGACGCAGTGCGTCACCGGGAGCAGTCTGCCCTCCAGGGCGTCCAGGTAGTTTTCCCCGTGGGTGTCCCGCGTGAACAGAACAATGTCACCGCTTTCCTTCCATTCCCGCACCTTTTTCACCACGTTTGGGAGGATTTCCTGGGCCTCCCTTGTTCCCAGCGCGCCGTCGATAAAGTCGTTCTGCATATCAATGACGATTAGGACGTTCTGCTTCTTTGTGTTCTCGGCCATGATTTGTAACCCCTTTCTGGCTGTTAGGAATCTATGCTGACGTAAATATACGAGCTGCTGTACTCGTCATATTCCTCTTCTGAATCGGTCATGTAATATATCCATGTGTTTTCATTTTTGACATATGTGATGCTCTCATAGTAGGAACCGGCTATAAACTGCGCTATAAACCCCTCCGGGAGCGCGTATTCCTCCAGCAATTCCTCCGCCCGGGCCGACAGTCCGGCGCTGTTCAGCATTTGGTTCAGGGCGGCCAGCTCCTCCGCCGCTTTCAGGATGTTTTCCTCCTTGTCCCCCTGAATGTCCAGGTCAATGGCATAGTTGACTTCGCTGATGAGGCCCCCGTTGTCGATTAACGCATAGATGTAGGAGGTCAGGGGGCTGTCGTAGCCGTAAAGATACCCAGATACCCGATAGCCGCCGCTGTCATATTCCTCCCTGGGGTCGTCCGCGTACACATGGTCGCACCCCTCCTGGAAGGCGGCCTGCAAGGCATAGACAGATTCCGAGGCCACGGCGATTTCCGCCTCCATCGTCCGCCGGGCCGCGATGAAATGGGGGATATAAACCGCCGTCAGCAGGAGGATGGGCAGCAGCACGACGGCGGTAACATAGCTTTTCGCCCTTGGCACATGCACGCCGCAGACCTCCGCTGTCAATCTGGCGTTTTGGCCCATGTCTGCCGCCGTGGCCGCGATGCCCGCAGCGGATGCCTGGGGTGCAAAATCCCCGCTGTGCAGGGATTCCCTGGCTTTTCTGGTAATTTCCTTCCAGCTTTCCTTTCTCATCCCGGCGTGGGGAACCAGATAGCAAACGATAAAGGCCGCCGTGTAGACCGCCGCGATGGCCAGATATGTATAAAGTCCCAGATGGTAAAAGTCCCCATAAAAGACCAGGTCGTTTACCATGCACAGCAATATCCACACAGCCCCAATCAGCATGGCCATAAGCAGAAAGGCCGCGCCCAGGGCTGGGTGATATAGTCCCCATAGAGTAGACACTCGAAAAAACAAAAATCGAGTCTACACT
>JAJQFY010000250.1 GCA_021200935.1 Oscillospiraceae bacterium | reverse complement strand
GGGGGAGATCGTCCTCAACTCCATCGACACAGACGGGGTGAAGGGGGGCTTTGACCTGGAAATGCTGGACGCCGTGTGCCGGGCCGTCAGCGTGCCGGTGATCGCCTCCGGCGGGGCCGGGTGCGCGGAGGATTTTGTCACCCTGTTCAAGACCCTCCCCAGGGTAGACGCGGGGCTGGCCGCCGGGATCTTCCACTTCGGGGAGCTGACGATCCCGGATTTAAAGGACACCCTGGCGGAAAACGGAATTTTGGTAAGGAGAGAGAGCCATGCTTAATATAGACGAGCTGAGCTTTGACCACCGGGGGCTTATCCCCGCCATCGTCATAGATTCCCAGACGAAAAAGGTGCTGACCCTGGCCTATATGAGCCGGGAGAGCCTGGAAATCTCTATGGAAAAGGACATGACCTGCTTTTTCAGCCGCAGCCGCCAGGAGCTTTGGCTGAAGGGGGAGACCAGCGGCAACTATCAGCATATTGTGTCCATCACCGCCGACTGCGACCGGGACGCCCTGGTGGTGGAGGTGGTGAAGGACGGCCCCGCCTGCCACCTGGGGACGGATAGCTGCTTCAATGACCTGGCGTATACCGGCGGGACCGCCCCGGCTTTCTCCTATCAGGGCCTGATGGCTCTTTTGCAGGGCCGGAAGGACAACCCGCCCCCCAACTCCTACACCTCCTATCTTTTCGAGAAGGGGACGGACAAGATTCTCAAAAAGATAGGGGAGGAGGCCACGGAGGTAGTCATTGCCGCCAAGGACAACGACAAGGAAAACACCGTTTACGAGCTGGCAGACCTGGCCTATCACGCCATGGTGCTGATGGTGCAGATGGGCATTTCCCTGGACGATGTGACGGCGGAGCTTGCCTCCCGCCACGTCATCGACCACAAGGTCAAGCAGGAAAAGATGAAGTGATGGGCCGCCAGAATCTTCACACCCATACCGTCTTTGACGACGGGCAGAACACCCCCATGGAGATGGCCCAGGCCGCCCTGGAAGCGGGGTTTGCCAGCCTTGGGTTTTCCTGCCACTCCATCCTCCCCTATGAAAACGACTGGAGCCTGACGGAGGAGACCCTCCCCGCCTATCTCGCCGCCGTGGAGGAGACCAGGGCCGCCTTCGCCGGGCGGCTTGCGGTCTACAGCGGCATAGAGCTGGACGGCCTCTCCGCCCAGGACACATCGGGCTTTGACTATGTCATCGGCTCCCTGCACCATATCGCCCTGGAGGGCTGGACGCCCACCATCGACGAGAGCGGCGAGAGTACCAGGAAGATCCTGGAAACGTTTTTCCACGGGGACGAAAAGGCCATGACAGAGGTATATTTCGCCCAGTACCAGGCCATAGCCCAGGACTGGACGGCGGACATCGTGGGCCACTTCGACCTTCTCAGCAAGTTCTGGGAGACGGACGGCCTGTTCGACCCGGAGGGGGAGGCGTTCCAGACCTGCGCCCGGCGGGCCATGCTGCCCCTGGTGCAGGCGGGGCGGATTTTCGAGGTGAACACCGGGGCCATGAGCCGGGGCTACCGCCATGCGCCATACCCCAGTCCCGCCCTCCTCCGAACCCTGAAGACCCTGGACGGGCGCGTCACCATATCCACCGACGCCCATGCCGCCCCCGCCATCGCCTACGCCTTCCGGGAAGCCGAGGCCCTCCTCCGGGATGTTGGGTTCAAGAGAATCTGGCAGTTCGACGGAGAACGCTTCGTCGCCGTACCGCTGTGAGGGGGTTATAGCCAGCGGCTCTCAAGCGCTGACCATCGCCCGGTGCATACGCGCCCCGTTACCGCGTCGTTCAGCGGATGAGACAGAAACGCATAGATTGTCCCCAGTACGGCGCTGTAATCCCCGGTCTTCAGCTCGGCCTTGCGGCAGAAGGCAGCCCATTTTTTCCGCATGGCTCCATCCTGGCCGAAGGCCGCGACCTGCTCAAGCTGGCGGGGGGTGAAGGTGTGACCCCGGTTTTGAAAGGTTTTTTCCATGGCCTCCGCAAGGATGGCCCCGTCAAAATCAAATTTATTCGCGAGATAATAGATGTCATAGTAGTCCTTCATTCTGCTGGAAAATTCCATCAGGCTGAGTATGGCGTCTATTTTTTCTGCAATAGTAGCTTCCAGGGAGTAGGCGTTGACCACAGGCGTCGAAAAATCCTCAAGCTGGGTAGGAATGGAACGCCGTTCCTGCCGTGGAATAATCACGTCGCCTACGCCAAAGTCAATGTTGAGAGGCGTTTTCGTGTTCTTGATTCGTGCCGTGAGGGAGGCGCCAATGCCGACATACTTCCTCGTAATGGCGATTGGCTCAACCTTGTGGATCTCGAAAGAGACGTAGGAATTGTCTGTAGGCACGGCTATAATTTCCTCCAGCAGCGACTTCACCTGTTCGGGGGTGTTCGGCACCTGTCGAAGAAGAAAGTCCACGTCTGCCGTCACGCGGCTGTCAAACTCGGTGATGGAATACAGAAACAGACCTCCTTTAAGAATCAGATTTTCAGCGTACCGGGATCCTTCCAGACGGCGAAGAAATTCCTCCTGGCAAAAGAGCTGTAGACAGAGCTGGTAGCTCCGCCCGCTGTCCTTGGCTTTGTTCTTTAGTCTTGCCAGTACGGACGCGGCCATATCAGTCATTGAGCAGCACCTCCATCAGGGGCGTCATCTTGTTGTATACCCGCAGCTTCCTGGCGTAGGCGGAAAGACGACCCGGATTTTTTTCGGCGTCGCCCGCGTAGGCCCTGAGCGCCTTGGAAAACAGCTCGCTGTCAAGCCGTGCGCGATACTTGAAGCAGTCGCAGACCGTCCGCTCACGGTCGTACACGGAAAGCGTTACGCCCTGGAAGCTGTCTGAGGTTTTCCCCAGATCATGAATTTCCGCCTGCACATAATATACCCGCAGGGGAAGCCCCTCCGTCTCCAGCTTGGTTCTCGACATGGTGCGGGGGACGGCAATCGACCACCTTCGGGGGGTGAAATCACTGTAGCCGTAATGAAACAGGGCGGATTCCACGCACACAATTCCCCTTGGAATCAGCGCGGCCAGAAGCCGTTCCTCCGATATGTCCTCCTCATCCGCCAGGCAGTAATAGCCGTGGCGTATGCGGGTGAGGTATCCGGCCCGGCACAGCTTGACAACGTCGGTCTCACGCACCCCCGCGGTCACAAAATCAGCCGCCCTGGCGATCCCGCCGTGGGCGGAAATTACCTCCTGGGCTATTTCCTGAATGTCCATGCAGCTGACAGCCCTCCTGTAATAAACTGCACACAATAAATTATATCTGTGTGCGAATTATTATAGCACGGCCCGTCAGGGAAGGCAAGGGAGGCCCGTGGGCCGCGCTCACAAAAAATTTACTTTCCAAGGGCTTACTAATATGCTATAATAATCATTTGAGCCAAGGTCATTACAACGTAAACTATTTCTTTACAGAAAGGCGATATATATGACGAAGATTGACATTTATTCCGGCTTTTTAGGGGCTGGGAAGACCACGCTTATTAAGAAGCTCCTGGCGGATGGGTATGCCGGGGAGAAGCTGGTGCTGATCGAGAACGAGTTTGGCGAAATCGGCATCGACGGCGGATTTTTGAAGGACGCGGGAATCATCGTGAACGAGCTGGAATCCGGCTGCATCTGCTGCAGTCTGACCGGGGACTTCCGGGAGGCCCTGCATATGGTGAACCAGCAGTATCACCCGAACCGCATCCTTATCGAACCCTCCGGGGTGGGCAAGCTCTCCGAGGTGGTGGCCGCTGTCCAGTCCGCCGGGGACGGCACGGAGTTTGAGCTGGGCGGCCTGACCACTGTGGTGGACGCCACCCGGGCCAAGATGTATATGAAGAACTTCGGGGAGTTTTTCGATAACCAGGTGCAGTCCGCCAACTGCATCGTCCTGTCCCGCACCGGGAATCTCAGCGAGGAGAAAACCCGCCAGGCGGAGGAGCTTCTCCGGGCCAAGAACCCGGATGCCGTCATCGTCTCCACCCCCTGGGAGCAGCTCACAGGCCGCCAGATTCTGGACGCCATCGAGCGGAAAAGCTCCATCTCCGCCGAGCTTGCCGCCCTGCTGGCCGAGCATGAGGAGGACGAGGA
>JAJQFY010000232.1 GCA_021200935.1 Oscillospiraceae bacterium | reverse complement strand
GAAACCCGGCGGATGACCGCCTCCGTTCCCCGCTTGTAGTCCGTGATGCGGGTCTCCCCCCGGATGACGGCCCCGTCGGTAAACTCCGCCTGCAAGACCAGGTTCTCGTTGGTGACAGGCAGCACCTGGCCGGTGATGGCCAGCACCTGGCCGGTGATGGCCAGCACCTGACCCATGGCGGCCACCGCCTGGTCGAAGGCGGGGTACATATCGTTCAGGGCGGCCAGCACCAGGTTTCCCAGGCTCTGCCCGGCCAGCGACCCCTCCCGGAAGCGGTAGCTCATCATGTCCTCCATGGCGGGCTCCGCGTTGGCCAGGGTCAGGATACAGCTTCGGATATCCCCCGGCGGGGGCATACCCAGCTCCCGGCGCAAAACCCCGCTGCCGCCCCCGTCGTCCGTCACCGTGACAATGGCGGTGATCCGGCTGGTCTTCCGCTTCAGGCCCCGAAGCATGGTGGAAAGCCCCGTTCCCCCGCCGATGACGGCGATGCTGGGGGGCGTGTATCGGCTGATCCCCATAGGCTAGCGCTCCAAATCCCGGTGGGACACCGCCACCGTGTACCCCTCCCCGGACAGGGCCTGGGCCAGGGCCGACGCCACCGCCACACTGCGGTGATGGCCGCCGGTGCAGCCCACCGCCACCGTCAGCTCCGAGCGGTCAAGCTGGTACAGGGGCAGGAGAAAGACCAGCAGCTCCGTGAGCTTTTCCAGCAGGGTCTGGGCGTCCTCGCCCCGGAACACATAGTCCGCCACCGGGCCGTCCAGGCCGTTCAGCTCCCGGAGATCCGCCTCGTAAAAGGGGTTCGGCAGGCACCGCACGTCGAACACCAGATCCGCCTCCGGGGGGATGCCAAATTTATACCCAAAGGAGCAGACATTCACCCCGAAATACACGGCCTCCGGCTGGAGGGCCTCCCGGATCCGGCCCTGGAGCCGGTTTAAGGACAGGCCGGTGGTGTCGATAATAAGATCCGCCCGCTGGCGGAGGGGGGCCAGAAACGCCTGCTCCCGCTCCACCGCCTGCTGGATGGTGCAGCCGGGCTGGGCCATGGGGTGAGGGCGGCGGCTCTCTTTATAGCGGCGGATCAGGGCGGAGGCAGCCGCCTCTAAATATAAAATTCGGCAGGGGCAGTCAAGGCCCGCCAGCTCCGCCAGGGCCTCGTCCAGCTCCCCGTAGTCCGCCACGCTGCGAACGTCCATCACCAGGGCCACCCGCTCATACCGGCCATGGGTGGCCAGGCACAGGGCCGCGAACCGGCCCAGCAGGGCGGGGGGCAGATTGTCCACGCAGTAGTAGCCCAAATCCTCGCACACGTCCGCCGCCCGGCTCTTCCCGGCCCCGGAAAGGCCGGTGATAATGAGAAGCTCCACAGGCCGTCACCCCTCCCCGTTTCGGAGAATCCGGATCTCCGGCTCCAGCAGCACCCCGCTTTGGGCCAGCACGGTTTTCTGAATATGCTCCATCAGCCCCAGCACGTCGGCGCTGGTGGCCCCGCCGGTGTTCACCACAAACCCGGCGTGCTTTGTGGATACCTGGGCCCCGCCGACGGAAAAGCCCTTCAGCCCCGCCTGGTCAATCAGGGCGGCGGCGTAGCCCTCCCTGGGCCGCTTGAAGGCGCTGCCGGCGGAGGGCATATCCAGGGGCTGGCTGTCCCGGCGGCGTCCGTCCAGCTCCCGCATACGGGCGAAAATTTCCTCCCGCTCCCCCGGCGTCAGGGCAAAGGTGACGGACAGGGCCACCCAGTCCCGCCCGGAAAGAAAGCTGTGCCGGTAGGATAGATCCTGCGCCGCCCCCTCCGCCTGACAGAGGCGCAGCTCCCCGTCCAGGTATTCCGTCCGCACGGCAGCGTCCTTCAGCTCCCCGCCGTAGGCCCCGGCGTTCATCACAATGCCGCCTCCCACGGTGCCGGGGATGCCGTGGGCAAATTCCAGCCCGGAAAGCCCCGCCTCCGCCGCCGCGTTGGCGAGAGAGGCCAGACTTGCCCCGCACTGGGCGGTCAGGCGGTTCCCGCTTCGGGATATGTCCCCCAGCCCCCGGCTGGTATTCACGACGATGCGGTTCAGCCCCTCATCCGGGGGCAGAATGTTGGTACCCCGGCCTATGACCAGGGGCCGCTCCCCCTTTTGCCGCAGAAGGGCGCACAGTGCCGCCAGCTCCTCCCGGCTGGCGGGAAAGGCCATAGCCGCCGCAGGCCCTCCAACGCGAAAGGAGCAGTGGCGGCTCATAGGCTCCCCCGCCCGCAGGGAAAGCCCCGGCAGCGCGGCCCGAATATCAGCAATCAACGCGGTATAATCCATACAGAAAGTCCTTATATATCAAATTAAAATCCCCGCCCGCAGGCGCAAAGCCTCGCAGACTGCCGCCCGCAAGGCGGCCTGTAAGTGTGCGAGCGTAGCGAGTGCGCGCACAGGCCGCCTCCCCCTCATCCGCGACGGGGTCGCGGATGATTTAGTAATTTTCTCCGGCGTCTACCAAGCTGTCCACCCGCTGGGTCAGCTCCTCGGCGGCGTTGTAGCCGCTTTTCCGCTGGCGGTTGGTCATGGCGGCCAGCTCCAGAATCACGGCCAGGTTCCGGCCCGGATGGACGGGGATCGTCACCAGGGGTACGGAGACCCCCAGATACTCCGTGCTTTCCCGGTCAAGGCCCAGGCGGTCGTATTTCTTGCTGCTGTCCCACAGCTCCATGGCAATGACCATGTCGATAGGGCAGGAGGAGCGGACAGCCCCAATGCCGAACACGCTGGGGACATTGATGACCCCGATGCCCCGCAGCTCCATGAAGTGCTTGATAATGGCGGGAGCCCGGCCCTCCAGGGTGGAGCGGGAGGTTCGCAGAATCTCCACCGCGTCGTCCGCGATCAGCCGGTGGCCCCGCTTGATCAGCTCCAGGGCGGTCTCCGACTTGCCGATGCCGCTGTCCCCGGTAATCAGCATACCCTCCCCGTGAACCTCCACCAGCACGCCGTGAACGGTCTCCCTGGGGGCCAGGTGGCGGCGCAGGGTGCCGATGAGCTGGGCATAAAACTCCGAGGTGTCTAAATCCGTAGTCAGGACGCTGACCTGGTATTTTTTGGCCATCTCCAAGCACTCCGCCAAAACCGGCTGGTCGTGGGCCACGATCACGGCGGGGACGTGGCGGCTCATTACGGCCTCGAACCCGGCTAAGCGGCGTTCGTGGTCGAAATCCTCCATTAGGGTGGTCTCCGACTTCCCCACCACCTGCAGGCGGGAGGCGTCGAAATGCTTCAGGTAGCCCATAAGCTGCATACCGGGCCGGTTTAAATCCACCGAGTCCACCAGCTTCTCCCCGTAGTCCGGGGCGGCATAGGCTACGTGCAGGGCGTGTTCCGCCGCGATCTGGGTCAGCCTGACGGAATATTTCTTTTCAAAGGCTCTCTCCATAGCTGCATACTCCTCCCGAAGGCGCGGCTCCCCTTGGGAAGCCCGCAAAACTTGGCCCGCAGGCCGCTGCCCCTATTTTAATACATAACTATGCGCTTTCGCAATCAATATCCCCAAATTTTTTGAGATTTTCCCCTCATTCCCCAGGGCCGCTCTAAAAAAGCCCCGGCAGTCTCCTCCCGGGAGCGCCGGAAACATTTTTGGCCGCCCGACAAAACTAGTGTGCCTTCGACCTTTTTCGCTCTTTACAAATTCCTCTGTCAGGGGTATGATGACAATACAGCTTATCCAATGGGTCTCAAAGACCCTGACAGCTCATATCTTTATCCCACAACCCTATCTTTAAAAATGGGCCGTATCTTGGATGCGGCCCCCTTTTTTCGGGGAGGGCGGGTCTTTTTCCGCCAGGCCGCGCTGTGCCTCCTTGACGTACCTATGTACGCCTGCGTCGTCACATCACGACCTGACGAAAAAATCCCTCGCCCTGCATCGCCGTACTCCCTAACAGGTCAGTCCGGCGGGTCGATTTTGGGACAGCGGTAAACCGAAAACGCCTCGCCGCCAGCCCATCCGCGCCCGCAGGCGCAAAGCCTCGCAGACCGCCGCCCTCAGGCGGCGTGCAAACGCGCAACCGCCCGTAGGGCGGCTCTTAGCGCGTGCAGTTCGCCGCCGCAGCGGCGAAATAAATTTCAAT
>JAJQFY010000012.1 GCA_021200935.1 Oscillospiraceae bacterium | reverse complement strand
TTTCTAATTCTTGGACCCTTGAGGCCCGTTTCATTGTCCGTTGGAGAATAGGGGGGAGGGCTGTATTAAGACAATTTCGTTTTGATACAGCCCCCGTCTTCAGGAGCTTTCTGAGCTGGTGCCGGTGGTGGGACTTGAACCCGATTTGTTTTCGGGAAAATGTTTGTACTTTCAATAGTTTGAGAGAGTTGGTTAGCAATTTAGTTAGCAATCCGAAAAGAAGCTCGCAATTTTGTTTGCGCCGTCGGCCTTGTCCTGTTCGGACAGGTACAGGTAGAATTTATGCACGGTTTGGAAGTCTGACCAGCCGCCGATTTCCATGATTTGCAGCTCGGACAGGCCCAGGTGGTAGCCCAGGGAGGCGAAGCTGCGGCGGAGGCCGTGCGCCCCAACCTCCGGCAGGCCCACACTGCGGCAGGCGGCATTGATCTGGCGGTAGGGCGTCCCAATGAAACAGGTACAAACAGGGCCGGTCTTATTCTTGATTGCGTTTAATATCTCGGTCAGGCGGGGAATCATGATGGGGACGGTGCGGGCGGAGGATTCGGTCTTTGTGGTTGGCTTGTAGGTGGGGCTGTCCTCGGACATGACCGTGGCAGCATGGACAGTGATGGTATTATGGGCAAGGTCGATGTCGTCCCAGGTGAGGCCAAAGACTTCCGAACGGCGGAGGGAGCAGAGGCCCAACAGGGCGGGCGGCTCGCAGGGCCGGTCGCGGATGGCCTCCAGGAAGACGGGGATCTGTTCGGGGGTGAGCCAGGGCGTGGGGGTTCTTTTGACCGACTTCAAGGTTATATCCGGCTTGATGCCGTTGGCGGCAAGGACGGATTTGGCGAGGCCCCAGGCGTTTTTCACCGTTTTGGCGGACACCTGCCGCTTTTCCACCTTGACCGTTTCCTGCCAGTCTACCTTTGAGGCGGGGCGGTTTATGTATTCCCGGAACCTGTTCCGCTGGATACTGCGATAGCCGCGGACAGTGGCGGGGGATAAATCCTTTATCCGGGCGGCGATATAAGCGTCAATCATCTGGTTCAGAGTCTTGTTCGGGTCTGGTCGGCGGGCGTCTTCCAGGCCGGACTTTATGGCAAGGGCCTTGGCCTGCACTTTCGCCTCAGTTTCGGCGGTGACGGTAATGCTCTTGCCATCCAGCCGGAGCTGGATGAACCATACTCCGGACGGACGCTTCTTGGCTTTCGGGATTCTCAAAGGGTGCGCTCCTTTCTGCTTGCACCCCTTGCCTCAATGTGCTATTATAAATGGGCATAGAGGTGCCTTCCGTTGTGTGTGGGTGGGTACTCTTGTGTGTTTGCCGTCCCCGGTGTTGGTCGCGCCGGGGACGGTTTTTTATAAAAGTTTACGTAAAAATACGTAAAAAATACTTGACATACGTGTTAATACGTAGTATAATATGATTGCCGAGAGGGGGTAAGATATGAAATACAGCGAACTTGAAAAGATGTTGAGAGAAATCAACTGCGAGATCGTCCGGGAAGGAAAGCGGCACACAATTTGGTACAGTCCACTCACGGGAAAGAAATTCCCGGTTGGACGACACAAACAAGAGGAAGTCGCAGAAGGGACGTTAAAATCAATCAAGAGGGACGCGGGGCTGAAATAAGCCCCCATCCTCAAATACCCAAAAGGAGGATATTGAGATGGCAAAATATATTTATCCCGCCGTATTCACCCAGGAAGATAAGGGTTATTCTATCAGCTTTCCAGATTTCGAGAGTTGCTACACGCAGGGAGATGATCTGACCGATGGTTTGGAAGCTGCCAGCGACGTTCTTTGCTTGACCCTCTATGATATGGAACAGGACGGACAAGAAATTCCAACACCCAGCGCAATTAATGACGTGTCCCGTGGCGACAATGAGTTTGTAACACTGGTTTCCTGCGACACCATTGAATATCGCAGATTCTACGATAACCGGGCCGTCAAGAAAACTCTGTCAATTCCCAGTTGGCTGAACGATATGGCCGAACGCAGTGGGGTCAACTTCTCCGGCGTATTGCAGGATGCCTTGAAAGCGAAACTGAATATCACCTGAATCTTCTTGATTTTCTTCTCTCTCCGTCCTCGGTGGTTTCGCCGGGGACGGTTTTTTATGCGAGCGGGATGCTGTCTACATAGCAACTATCGGGGGAACCGTCAGATGTAGCAAGTTATCAGCAAGTTACCGGCAAGTTAGCATTATGCCCAAGCTGGAATATACTTCATGCACCTAGGTGCAGTTGTGCAATCCAATCCGGCGGCTGTCAGTCATTAGAAGGGTCGTTGCTGCAATGAGGCGGTCAAAATCACTTTGATACAGACGGTCTTGAATAACTCGGTATTTTTCAAATTCACTCTCTGCAAAAGCCTTTGCAACAGCAGCCGTCACTTTTCCCTTGTCCTGCAAGATTTCAGCGTCATTGAATTGAAGGAAAGCGTCAAGCTTGGAGGCCCAATCTGCCATTGTCATAGGAATATGCCTCCTGGCCTGCCTTGTAGCATAATCCAGATACATTGTAACGATTTCATTTAGTTCCTGAATCCTCTGGACAGACAGGTATTTTTTTGCAATAGAGACATCGGATTTGACAATCTTTCCATCGGGAGCGTTTCGCCAGGAGGTGAGGCCTGTATGCTTTTTCGTATGGTCGGCCCTTACAATAACTACCTCTGCCGCTGTATTCCCGTGAACAGCATAGTGCGTTTTGTTCTGGACGGTGGCAAAGAAATCCTTGGTGATTTGGCTATCAATGGAATAATCGACAGCGGTGGCATATATATCCGTGATTTTCTGATAGAATCGGCGTTCGCTGGCCCGAATCTCCTGAATTTCAGAAATTAGATGTTCAAAATAATCTTCATCGAAGATTTGCCCGTTGATCAGCCTGTCTTTATCCAAAACATAACCTTGTTTTGTAAAGGCGTCCAATACTTTTGTTGCCCACTGGCGGAATTGGGTGGCCCGGATGGAGTTGATGCGGTACCCAACGGCAATAATCGCGGAGAGTGAATAAAATTTATATCGATACGTTTTCCCGTTGTCCGCAACTTGTGCAAAATTTGCACAAGTTGATTCTTCCGATAATTCGCCGCTCTCATAGATGTTTTTCAAATGCTTTGTGACAACGCTTCTGTCTACATCGAAAAGCTGACCGATTGCCTTTTGCATGAGCCACACATCATTATCCTGCACCCTAACCTCGATACCACCCTCATGTGCGTCTCTAGTGAATACAAGGAAGTCTACCGTGCTATTTCGGATTTGAAAGTTGCGACCGTCCTTGGAAGCATTATTTTTTTGTCCACACTAAATCACCACCTTCTTTTACAATTCTTTATTCACTGTTCAGCTTCCAGGTCGGAAGCTGCGGTGTTTCTCTCTGTCCGTCCTCGGTGATTTCACCGGGGACGGCTTTTTTGTTTTTAAGCCTGCCAGTCTTCAACGGCATCGTAAGGAATTGTGAAGAAAAGGTCAATTTCTCTTGTTTGCGTTCACACCATAAAATATATGATCCTTGAGTAAATTTCGACGGTAAGAACAACCCATAGAGAACACCTTGTCAGGATGCAAGCATCGACGGGCATCACTGCATTCCTCGTATCTTGAACAACATCCCCATTCTGCTGGAATCATAGCTAACTCAGATGTCAAAACGGCAATCACAGTTTCTGTGAACATACTCTCCCATTCGCCTTCTATTGCAATTCGGATATATCCAGGTTCTGATTTTGATTTAAACATCGGAATATTTGAAGGGATGACCTTTTCGTGTATCGCCGGAAAGCTGAAGTAATCATTTTTGACGCGGTATCTCAAACGTAAAACTATGTTACTCTCATTAAACAGATAGATTGAACTATTATATGAGGCTTGACCTTTTGACATTGGTTTTAGGGCAAAAATCAGGCTATCAGGTGCAAGCCAATGCTGCTCCATTACCCGTCCTAATTCAGGGCGGAGAATATCAAATACGTACTGTTCAGCCGAAGAGCATTCCGAAAAATCTAAAAATTGTTTTTGGCCATTTATGATGTTACCTCCAATGATTTAAAAAACTCGTGTTCTTGGATGATCTGATATAGTCCCCATAGAGTAGACACTCGAAAAAAACAAAAATCGAGTCTACA
>JAJQFY010000035.1 GCA_021200935.1 Oscillospiraceae bacterium | reverse complement strand
CCCCAGAACACCCAGTCTGGAATCCGTGGTGACGGAAATCATCCACGAGATCGGGGTTCCCGCCCACATCAAGGGCTACCAGTATCTCCGGGAGGCCATTATTCTGACCGTGAACGACATGGACTCCATCAACGCCGTGACGAAGGTTCTCTACCCCGCCGTGGCGAAGAAATTCGGCACCACCCCCAGCCGGGTGGAGCGGGCCATCCGCCACGCCATCGAGGTGGCCTGGGACAGGGGCGACATCGAGACGCTGCAAAAGTTCTTCGGCTATACTGTTTCAAATATTAAAGGAAAACCCACTAACAGCGAATTTATCGCCATGATCGCGGACAACCTGACTCTCCAGCGCAGGGAGCAGGCCATGGCAGGATAACAGGCACGAAAACCGCTCCCCAGAGCCGCGCAGCTCCGGGGAGCGGTATTTTTCTGGTCTGTTACGCCTCCAGGGCGGGGGGCTGACCGTTCAGAATGGTCATAAACTCCTCGCCGGTGATGGTCTCCTTCTGGTAGAGATAGGCGGCCAGCTCGTCCAGCTTGGTGCGGTTCTCGCTCAGGATAGAAACGGCCTTCTGGTGCTGCTTTTTCACCAGGGCCACCACCTGCCGGTCTATCTCCGCCTGGGTCTCGGCGGAGCAGGCCAGGGAGGTGTCCCCGCCCAGGTACTGATTGGTTACGGTCTCCATAGCCACCATGTCAAAGTCCTCGCTCATGCCGTAGCGGGTAATCATGGCCCGGGAGAGCTTGGTGGCCTGCTCGATGTCGTTGGAGGCCCCGGTGGTGACAGAGCCGAAGGCCACCTCCTCCGCGGCCCGGCCCCCGGTCAGGGTGCAGATCTTGTTTTCGATCTCCTCCTTATTCATCAGGTAGTGGTTGCCCTCCTCCACCTGCATGGTATAGCCCAAAGCGCCGGAGGTGCGGGGTACGATGGTGATTTTCTGCACCGGGGCGGAATTGGTCTGCATGGCCGCCACCAGGGCGTGGCCGATCTCGTGATAGGCCACAATATGCTTTTCCTGGTCGGTCAGAATGGCGTTTTTCTTCTGGTACCCGGCAATGACCACCTCGATGCTCTCCTCCATGTCCGCCTGGGTGACAAAGCGCCGTTCATCCCGCACGGCCCGGAGGGCCGCCTCGTTTACAATGTTCGCAAGCTCCGCCCCGGACGCGCCGGAGGCCATCCGGGCAATCTTGGAGAAATCCACGTTCTCCGCCAGCTTAATCTTCTTGGTGTGAACCTTCAGAATATCCTCCCGCCCCTGCAAATCGGGCAACTCCACCGGCACCCGCCGGTCGAACCGGCCCGGACGGGTCAGCGCCTGGTCAAGGGATTCAGGCCGGTTGGTGGCGGCCAGAATAATGACGCCGCTGTTGTCCTCGAAGCCGTCCATTTCCGTCAGGAGCTGGTTTAGGGTCTGCTCCCGCTCGTCGTTCCCCCCAAGACTGCCGTCCCGCTTTTTGCCGATGGCGTCTATCTCGTCAATAAACACGATGCAGGGCGCCTTCTCCTTGGCCTGCTTGAACAGGTCGCGCACCTTGGACGCCCCCATGCCCACGAACATCTCCACAAATTCCGAGCCGGACATGGAGAAAAACGGCACGTTGGATTCACCGGCCACAGCCTTGGCCAGCATGGTCTTGCCTGTTCCCGGAGGGCCTACCAGCAATATGCCCTTCGGCATGGACGCCCCAATCTCCTTGTATTTATCCGGGGCGTGGAGGTAGTCCACAATTTCCGCCAGGTTCTCCTTGGCCTCGTCCTCTCCGGCCACGTCGGTGAACTTGATGCCCTCGGAGGATTTCACATAGACCTTGGCGTTGCTCCTGCCCATGCCGAACATCATGGAGTTGCTCCCACCGGCTCTGTCCATCAGCCTTTTGCTCATAAACTGACCCAAGGCAATGAACAGCACGATTGGCAGCACCCAGTACAGCAGGATCGTCAGAAGAGGACTGGTCTCCTCCACGATTTCGCTGGAGAAGCTGGCCCCGGAGGCATACAGCCGCTCCACCAGACCCGTGTCGCTTTCCATCAGGCCGGTCTCATACAGGTTGCCCTCCTGGTCGGAGAAAACAATCTCGCTGTCCGTTATCTCCACCTCGGCAATCTCCTGGTTCTCCGTCATGGACATAAAGGTGCCGTAATCTACCTCCGTCACCTGGGCCGACGTGAGATAGGGGGCTACCAGGGCGTTGAACAGCAGCAGAACCAAAATGGCAATGCAGTAATAAAGCAACAACGGTCGTCTGGGCGTTTTGACTTCGTTCATCGGATTGACTCCTTCCGCTTTTTCTCTTTATGTTATACCAAAGACTGACGGGGTCGGCTACTTTCATATTCCGCGGCCTGTATAGACAAAATAAAATCGCCGTTTAAATCTTTTACACTCGTTTCTGTTTGTCCATACACCCGTTCGGCTTTGACAGTTTCTCTTTCCCGTGGGAATTGCTATGATATATAAAAAGGCCGCAGCCCCTGTCGGCGGCTGTTTGGCATTTACCAGGAGGAATATGAAATGAGAAGAAGATCCGGCCTGGGCTTGCTTGAGCTGATTGTAGGCATAGCGCTGATCGCGCTGGGCCTGTTCACCCTGTTCCGCCCGAGCAAGACCATCACCGGCGCGGTGGTGCTGTACGGCATGATCGCCGTCGTCACCGGCGTGTCGGACATTGCCTTTTACATTAAAATGGAGCGGCACACCGGCTTCGGCCCCGCCGTGTCGCTGGTGACAGGCATATTGCAGCTTCTGGCCGGTGTTTTGCTGGTGCTGCGCCCCGGCGCGGGAACGACGCTGATTTCCATTATGTTCCCCCTGTGGTTCATTGCCCACTGCGTTTCCAAGCTGTCCCACCTGGACATCATCCGCCTCCGAACCGGCACGGACAATTATTACCTGACCATGGTTCTGAACATCATCGGCCTGGCGCTGGGCTTCATCATGCTCTTTAACCCCGTCCTGTCCGTGAACACCGTGGGCTTTGTCATGGCCTTCTATCTCATCGTTCTGGGCATAGACAGCCTGACTATCGCGTTCAGCGATATATAATGTTATAATACCCCGCCGCCGTAAACTCAAAATAAACCACGAAAGAACCTCTGACCGGGCAATCAGAGGTTCTTTTCTTATCGTTCCTTATCGTTTGGGCATCTTTTTATAAATGCTTTCCAATCGGTTCAGGGCCTCATACAGGGTCTCGTCCTTTTTGGCGAAGTGGAGGCGAATCAGGTTGTTTACCGGCTCCCGGAAGAAGCTGGAGCCGGGTACGGCCCCCACCCCCACGTTTCTGGCCAGGGTCTCGCAAAATTCCAGGTCGCTGTCATAGCCAAACTCCCCGATGTCCAGCAGGATGTAATAGGCCCCCTGGGGGACGGTATGCCCCAGGCCAATGCGGTTCAGGCCGTCCACAAACAGATTCCGGCGGTGGGTGTAGTCCCGCTGGAGCTGCTCGTAATAGGCCAGGCCGAATTTCAGCCCTGGTATCACCGCCTCCTGGAGCGGCGCCGCCGCGCCCACCGTGAGGAAATCATGCACCTTCTTAATGCGCTCGGTAATCTCCGGCGGGGCAATGGTGTAACCCAGCCGCCAGCCGGTGATGGAGAAGGTTTTGGAAAGGCTTGAGCAGGAAATGGTGCGCTCCCACATCCCCGGCAGGGAGGCGAAATAAACGTGCTTGTACGGCGCATAGACGATATGCTCATACACCTCGTCGGTGATGACATAGGCGTCGTATTTTTCCGCAAGGAAGGCAATAAATTCCAGCTCCTGGCGGGTAAACACCTTGCCGCTGGGGTTGGAGGGATTGCACAGAACCAATGCCTTGGGCCGCTGGCGAAAAGCATCCTCCAGCACCTCCGGGTCAAAGCTGAAATCCGGGGGCGTCAGGGGAACGTAAATGGGCTCCGCCCCGGACAGAATGGTGTCCGCCCCGTAGTTTTCATAGAAGGGGGAGAAAATGACCACCTTATCCCCTGGATTCGCCACGGTCATCATGGCGGCCATCATGGCCTCCGTGCTGCCGCAGGTGACGACAATATGCTCATTGGGGTCAATGGGCAGGCCCATGCAGCGGGACTGCTTCTCCGCCAGGGCCTCCCGCAGGTTCTGCGCCCCCCCAGGTGGTGGAATAC
>JAJQFY010000094.1 GCA_021200935.1 Oscillospiraceae bacterium | reverse complement strand
GAGCAGGCGTATAAAAACACCCTACTGGTGGGCCGGTTCCCAAGCTGCGTTTTGTATCTTGCCATGAGTCCCGGCGCGGTGGACGTAAACGTCCATCCCACGAAAAACGAGGTGAAATTCTCCTCGGAAAAGCGGGTGTTCGACGCGGTATATTACAGCGCCCTGAACGCCCTCCAGGGCCGGGAGGACAGGGTGGAGCTGCACCTGTCTGAGGGGACGGAAAAGCGGCTGCGTCCCGCCGCCCCCCTTTCCCCGCCGAAGCCGGAGACGGTGCCGAAGGCGGCGGAGACCCCGGCAAGACCTGTGGAAAAGGCCCCTGCCCCGCCGGGACAGATGACCCTTGAACTGCACAGCCCGGCCTATACCTACGGCAGGGGCATGACGGTGACGGTCCCCCTTCGCCGTTCCGCGCAGGGGGAGAGCGCCCCCGGGGGGGGAGGCGGCGGAGCCGCCCCGCTCCGTTCCCAAGCCCCCGGCGGCCTGGGAGCCAAAGGAAAAACCGGCGGCCACAAGGGAAACCGCCGCCCCGCCGGAGCCGGTGCGGCTGGTGGGGGAGGTGCTGCGAACCTATATTATCGCGGAGCAGGGGGAGCGGGTGATCCTTATCGACAAGCACGCCGCCCATGAGCGGCTGGTGTTTGACGCCCTGAAGGCCAGGGGCCGGGAGATCCTGCCCCAGGGCCTGATCGTCCCCCAGACCTGGCGGCCCGGGAGATTTTGGAGGAAAACGCCTCCCTGCTTCAGGAGCTGGGCTTCGGCCTGGAGCCATACGGGGAGGAGGACATGATCCTCCGGGCTGTGCCGGAGGCCCTGGATCCGGCCCAGGCTATACCGGCCCTGGAGGAGATATGCGAGAAGCTGAAAACCGGCAGCCGGGATCTGGCCCGGGATGGAATTTTGCAGACCATCGCCTGCAAGGCGGCCATCAAGGCCGGGTGGGATACAGACCCCATGGAGCTGCAGGTGCTGGCGGACAAGGTGGCCTCCGGCCAGATAAAATACTGCCCCCATGGCCGCCCGGTGGCTATGACCCTGACCAGACGGGAGCTGGACAAGCAGTTTTCCCGCATTGTATAATCAACGGAAAAAGGAGAATATCACCTATGAAAATAGAGTTTAACGACGAGCAGCTAGCCCTTTTGAAGGAGGTGGTGGCGGAGTACGCGGAGATCACCTACCACGAGATGTTTGACTACAAGCGGGTGGCCGTGGACGCGGAGGAGGACTTCGTGAAGGAGGAGTACAACGCCCTGGCCGAGCAGGAGGAGGAGCGGTTCCGCCGGGTGAAGGATCTTTCGGAATACATCGTGAAATACGAGGAGCTTATGGGCCATGCCTGACCTGCTGGTGATCACCGGCCCCACCGCCACGGGGAAGACCGCCCTGGGGGCGGAGCTGGCCCTGGCCCTGGACGGGGAGGTGGTGTCCGCCGACTCCATGCAGGTATACCGGGGCATGGACATCGGCACGGCCAAGCCTACCCTGGGGGAGCGCCGGGGGGTTCCCCACTGGATGCTGGACGTGGCGGAGCCGTGGGAGCGGTTTTCCGCCGCCCGGTACAGCCAAATGGCCGCCGCCTGCGTGGAGGATATAAAGGCGAGGGGAAAGCTGCCCATTGTGGTGGGCGGCACCGGGCTTTATATCGACGGCCTTCTCCGGGGGACGGATTACGCCGCCGCCCCGGAGGACATGGCTCTCCGCCGGGCGCTGGAGGAGGAATATGACCGGCTGGGGGGCGAGGCCTTTCGGGAGAAGCTGGCCGCCGCTGACCCGGAGCGGGCGGCCCGGCTGTACCCCAGGGACAAAAAACGCCTTGTCCGGGCCTATGAGGTGTACGCCCTGACAGGCCAGACCATTACGGAGCATGACCGAATTTCCCGGGAGACCCCGCCCCGGTATACGGCGGCGGTGGTGGCGCTGGATTACGCGGCCCGGGACGATCTGTACCGCCGGATTGACAGCCGGGCGGCCCAGATGTTCCGGGACGGCCTGGCGGAGGAGGTGCGCGGCCTTCTGGCGGCGGGGCTGGACGAGGGGGCCACGGCCATGCAGGCCATCGGCTATAAAGAGACGGCGGACTATGTGGCGGGCCGGGCCACCCTGGGGGAGGCGGTGGAAACCGTGAGCCTCCGCTCCCGCCAATACGCCAAGCGGCAGCTCACCTGGCTCCGGGGCCGGGAGGGGGTTCACTGGATACGCTGGGAAAAAGAGCCGAATATTCAACAGGTCCGACAAATTTCGACGGAAATCTGGGCCGCGTCGCCGTAAAATAGACCCTGTACAATGAATTTGTGCAAAATAACTATTTTACGAGGTGGCGGACTATGATACAATATAATTTAAATTTCTGTCCAGACCGCCTTGGAAGGGATGGCAGAGATGCAGAAATCACAGAATCTTCAAGACAGTTTTTTAAACCAGGCTCGCCGGGAACGGATGCCTGTCACCCTGTTCCTTATGAACGGCTTTCAGCTTCGAGGAACCATACGGGGGTTTGACTCCTTCGTGGTGATGGTGGACTCCGACGGCAAGCAGCAGATGATTTATAAGCACGCCATATCCACGGTGGCTCCCGCCCACCCGCTGACGCTGACGGAGGAAGCAAGCTGAGTTGAAACGATCTGATGCCCTGTTAAAGGTAATATCCTTTGTTATAGTTCTGGCTATGGCCGCCTATCTGACCGTGTACCTGGTGCAGCGAGGCAGCGATTCCACGCAGACGGCCCTGGTGGTGACGGCCACCATGAGCGACTCCACCGCCATGAGCGGTCTTGTGGTGCGGGAGGAGCCGGTGCTGCAAAGCAGTGAGGAATACATAGACGTGACCGTCTCCGACGGGGAAAAGGTGGGCGTCGGTCAGACCGTGGCCGTGGCCTACAGCTCAGAGTCCGCCCTGGAGCGGGCTACCCAGCTCCACGTCCTGAGCCAGGAGATCGAGGAGGTGTCCTCTGCCCTGGACAGCGCGGAGGATGTTGCCCTGACAGGGGATCAGACCGTGTACGACGCCATTATCAGCCTGTCCTACACCATACAAACCGGGGACCTGGCCGATATGGAAAGCCAGGAGAGCGCCCTGGCCAGCCTTATCTTCCGCACGGAGAGCCAGGACGCCACGGAGGAATACCTGAACGAGCCGGAAAAGGAATACTACGAGCTGGAGCAGACCAGCGCCGGGGATTCCAAAGAGATCACCGTGGGGCAGGCCGGTACCTTCACCACCCTGGTGGACGGGTACGAGGGGGTCAGCCCGGCCTATATCCAGACCCTGACCCCAAGCGAGCTGCGGGCGCTGATCTCCGCCGAGCGGACGGTCAGCAGCGGGGCCTTCGGCAAGCTGGTGGTCTCCTATTACTGGTACTACGCGGCCATCCTCCAGGAGGAGGACGCCGGGTCGCTGGAGACGGGGGACACCGTGAGCCTCTCCTTTGGCCGGTATTACAGCGGCAGCCTGGAGGCGGAGGTGCAGTACATCAGCCAGCCGGAAAACGGGGAATGTATCGCCCTGTTTTCCATGAACCAGGGCCTGACGGATATGCTGGCGGTGCGGGCCGTGTCCGCGGAGCTGGTGTATCAGGAGTACACCGGCCTGCGGGTGCCGGTGAAGGGCCTTTACCGCTACTATGCCGGGTACCTCTCCGATGAGGACGGCCAGAAGCTGACGGAGGGGGAGAGCGTCACCCTGACCCTGGGCGGGGTGGAATATGACGCCTTCGTCTCGGAAATCGGCTCCGCTGTCGCCTACGGGGAGCTGGCGGACGGGGTGGAGTCCGGCAGCGAGGAGGACACCCGCCCCAGGCGGTGGCTGGTGGTGTTCTGCTGGGCCTGGTCCGGGGAGGAGGATGCCCCGGACTTCTCCTCCGGGGGCGGCGCCGTCACCCTGGCGGACGGCACGGAGACCCTGGCCGTCACCAACTACTACGATTACGACGAAAGCACGGACAGGATGTGCGTGTTTACCATGACCGGCCTGCAGGCGGAGCGGAAAAAGGTCAGCCTGATTTTTGCCGGAGAGGAATACTGCCTGGTCTCCTCAGAGGGGACGGACGCCCTCCGGGAGGGCAACGAGGTAATCGTCCAGGCGGCGGGGTTGTATAACGGAAAAGTATTTTAAATCATCCGCGATTGGCATCGCGGATGAG
>JAJQFY010000143.1 GCA_021200935.1 Oscillospiraceae bacterium | reverse complement strand
AAACGCAGCTTCCAATTCACGCTTTTGGGGGTTGACTTTTAATAGTTAATCTTTCCTGTTTTTTTGTTTTATTACGTACGCCGTTCGCGACCGGCGTCATAACCCTGCTCACCCAAGCAGCACCTGCACGTCGCCCTCGTAGGTTCCGGGCTGAAGGTCGGTTTCCACGCCGTCTACATACAGGGTGACGGCGGCGCCGTCCGCGCCGACGACCTGGGCGGTTTCGCCGATGGTAAGGCTTGCGAGATAGCTGTCGTGGGTCACAGTCCAGGTGCAGTCCTCAAAGACCGCTGTCGCCCCGGCGGCGTCCTCGTTATTGTAGTTGCCGTTCCGATAGGTGTATTCCCCGGTGCCGTCGATGTAGCCGATCTCACCGTCCCACAGGCCGCTGCTTCCGGCGGCGAAGCTGCCCTCGAAGTCCGTGCGGGCGAAGGTGATCGTCCCGTCCGTTACGATGCCGGAGGCCCCGGTGCAGTCGGTCAGATTCACCGTGCCGCTGCCGGTGGAGAGATAGCGGTAATCCTCGCCAATGCTGTCGTCATACACAAAGGTGATATTGCTGGCGCTCAGCTCGCCTGACACATCCAGGAAGCTGACCTGGAAGCTACTGAGGTTGCTGGCCCCCAGATAGGGTACATCCGACCAGTCGGCCAACTGCTCCAAACTGTACACCCCATCGGTAGGACTGTACTGGAAGCCGTTTCGCATGATGGCGTAATAGGTGTTGTCGAACATGGAGCTGCGAAGGAGAGCATCATCAGAGGCGTAGTAGTCCTCGCCGTAGCCGTACTCGTCCGCGATGGCGTTCACCGCCTGATAGAAAGCCTCCTTGCCGCCCCAGGCGTCGATCTCCTCCTGATACTCGGCGTACAGCTCTGTGTAGGTGTTCCCCACGCCGCTCATCACATAGCTGAGAAGCGTCGTGCCGCCGGTGATGTCATACCAGAGCTGGGCGATCTCCGCCGCTGCCGCGCCGTACACATAGCCGTCGCCCTCATAATCCCGGATCAGGGTCCAGGTGCCGCCGTCAAATTCCGCCGTGCCGCTGCCGCTGTAGGCGTTCATGCCGGTCAGGTCGGTGTTCGTCAGGATGCGGCTTCCGCCCAGGGCCTTGATTGCTGCGTTCAGGTGGGAGGTCAGGCTGGAATCCTCTCCCCGCAGGGAGCCGCCGCCAATGAGATAGGCTCCGGCGGAGCTGTCGCCCCAGGCAATGCCTGTGAAGGCGCTGATCTCCACGGTGCCGTCCCCGAAGTCGTTGGCAAGGGTGGAACCGTTGTTCATAATGTAGGATCCGGCCTTACCCGTCTCCCCGTAGACATCCTCCAAATACACATAGCCGCCGTAGATGGTATCGACTACATGGTTGTTCCAGCCCTCCAGGATGAAATCGGTGTTATAGACATATATCTGGGAGGGCTGGCTCTCATCCAGCACGCCGGTGGCAAGCACGCCGTTGGCTCCGTCGCCGCAGGCGTATACGCTGCTGCGCTCGCCCTCCGGGTCGCCGATGGAGATAATGCCGCCCTCGCTGGCATACAGCGCCGCGCCTATGCCCCATTGCATGATGGCCTCCATGGGCTGGCCGGTGTAGGAGTTATTTTCATTGCGGAGCTTTGTCCAGTTGCCCTCAGAGGTGCTGACGCCGATGAGACAGGCAATCTCCACAACGCCGCCCTCGCTGGCCCAGACAAGGCTGCGCTCCTCGTTAATCTTACCCAGAACGGTGCCGTCCGCTGTTTCCAGCTCCGCCGCGTCCAGAGTGACAGTCTCCCCCGCGCCTGCCTCTACGCAGGCGTTTTCAAAGCTGATGTAAGCCTCGTCCAGCAGGGGACGGCCTACCTTTCCGGCCAGATCCTCGCTGTAATTGGTGCCGCTGACACCTTCCTTCACCAGCTCCCCCGTCAGGGTGACGGTAGCGCTGTCGGCAGCCAAAGCCCGGTTGCCGTAAAACAGCACGTCAATGTCGCCGTCCTCGTCTGTGTCCCGCCAGGCCACATAGGTATAGGGGCTTTGAGAATCCTTCACCCCCAGGGCGTCCAGGATGGGATTGTCCAGAATATCCGTCCCCTGGGCGATGATCTCGCCGGTAGCCGCATCGTAACACACCAGGTTCTCGTCCACGTCCACCAGGCCGCCGCCCAGATAGAAGCCCTCCTGATAGGTCAGGCGGCTGGCATAATCCGCGAAGGAACCGGCCAGGATCTCCTCATTCAGCTCCTCTGCCTCCTCCGCGCTCACCGCCCGGAAGGTCATGTTGATCTCCGCCGCTGTCAGGCCATAGGTCTCCACCAGGGCCTCGTCCACCACCAGTTCCGCCTGGAGGTCAGAGGCAAGGTCTACCCCGGAGGTGTCATAGCCGGTCAGCACCCAGCGGTTTTCGGCCACGGTCAGCGCGCCTGCCGCGTCGTCCCGGAGGATGCCGTTCACCCCGGCCTCCAGCGCAGGCTCGGCATATCCGTCGGGCAGAATATAGGTTCCGCTGACCAAAAGGGAGAAGCCGGTCAGGTCATCCGTTCCCGCCTCCAGGGTCAGCTCCGTACCGATGGACAAAACCAACCCAGGGCTGTTCTGGAACGCCGCCTCGTCGATCTCGACCCCGCCGTTGGCGCAGGTAACATAGGCAAGGCTGGTGCAGTCATAAAAGGCCCACTGGCTCACCGTTTCCACGGTCTCCGGCAGAAGAATGGCCGTGATTTCCGTGTTGCGGAAGGCGGTCATGCCTACCGCCGTCACCGTACCGCCCCCCAGCACGGCGGGGACGATGACCACGCCGTTTTCATCCGGGTCGCCGGAAAACTGGGTGATGGTGACGGTATAAGTCCCGTCGCTGCCCGTGCGGGTGAAGCTCCAATCGCCTACTGTCAGGCTGACAGCGGAGGCCGCCTCTCCGCTGGCCTCCCCGGAGGAGGCGAACGCTACCACGGGCAGGGCCAGGGCCAGAAGCAGGGCCAGGCATAGGGTGAATAATTTCTTCATGGTCTGTCTCCTCCGATTTTCTAAATAGTTATTTATAGTTATTTAATGCAGTGTATGGATCCCGCTCACTCAGCCTTGGAGGGGAGGACGATCTGGCTGGGGCAGGTCTGGATGATCTCCCCGTCCAGGGTCTCGGCCCAGAGGGCCACGTCGCAGGTGTGTTCTCCCTTTTCGTTGACCCCCTTGCCGGTGATGCAGGCCCTGCCGATGACAGTGTCCCCCTCGGAGCCGTGGCGCTCACAGGCGCGGCCCTCATAGCCGGGAACCTTGTCGAACATCTCCTTGTCAATGGGCCGAACCCGCAGCTCCTTGAAGAAGGGGTACAGCCCCCAGCCGAACCGGGAGACCCGGCCCTTGGTACCCACAAAATTTGTCAGGGTACGAACCACGAGGCGGGCGGCGGTCTCGTTATAGCTGACGCCCCGCATACCGGGGATATTCCGGCCAGAGAAGTGGAGAGCCGTCTCATCCAAAAAGCCGCCGAAGCGATCCCGGAAGGTGGTGGCCCGCACCTGGGGGTCGAACAGCTCCTCTCTTGTGTAGATGCTCATATCGCCCAGGGGATACCAGTACATCATGTGCATATAGGTGATAGGCCCGTCGGAGCAGGTGATGGGCAGGAAGTCCCCCTCCTTCACGTCCTCCCAGTAAGGGGTGTCGTCTCCCATGACCTTTTCCTGACCCCACATGGCCCGGATGCGCTCATAGTCCTCATCCGTGGTCACATGGGCCTCCGGGAAGTATTTCGTCCACTCCGCCATGTTCTCCGAAAAGTCCATGGGCGGAGTGCCGTCGGTGTACTTGGAATAAGCCTCCAGAGTGTTCCCACGGCAGACGAACAGGCGGTTTCCCTGGGCGTCCACAGTCTCGCCCTGACCGCCCATCTCCCAGACGCGGGCGATCTCGCCGGGAACGGTCAGCTCGTTCATGAACAGGCTCTCCTGGCCCCGGCCCAATATATCTCCGGCGTAGACGTTCCGCTCATAAACGATGTCGTTTCTGTCCATGGTATAGAAGAACTTGGAGGCGATGTTTTTCGGGAACTGGGGCAGACCGAAGGGGAACATGGCCTTAAAACCGGGCATGGCCGGGCAGCTTGGGTGGCCGTGGGCGCGGGCATAGTCCGGGTCGGTGTAAAGAGGGTCGTAGCGGTTCCACCGGCGGTTATACTCGATGATTTCGCTCTCCTTCAGCGGGTCGGGCGGGGCCAGCATGAAGGCTGTCTCTTTATACA
>JAJQFY010000052.1 GCA_021200935.1 Oscillospiraceae bacterium | reverse complement strand
ACCCTGGAGGGGCTTTTGTACACGGTGGAGGAGCTGAAAAACGCCGGAGCGGACGGCCAGACCCTGGCGGACATGGTGGGCCGCACCCAGGGGGCGTTGTCTGAAAAGCTGCTGGACTTGTCCCTGCTGCTGGAGGCGTACACCGCCGCCCAGAGCCGCAGCGCCATCGACCCGGCGGAGCGGCTGAAGGCCCTGGCCTCCCTGATTGGGGACAGCCCCACGGCCCAGGGGCGGTTTTACCTGGACGGGTTTTCCGACTTCACCGCCCTGGAAAAGGAGGTCATCCGCGCCCTGCTCCGGGCGGGGACGGACATCACCGTCTGCCTGACCTGCGGCGGGGAGGAGGACGGGGCCACCCTTCTGCCGATGGAGACCGCCCGCTGGTTCCAGGCCATGGGGGCGGAATACGGGACGGCGTGCCGCCTGGAATGGATGGAGCCGGGGGATGACCGGCCCGCTGCTTTGGGGTATTACTGCGACCACCTGTTCGACTTTTCTGCGGCGGAGCCGCCGGAGGCGGGAAACGAGGTGACGCTTGTAACGGCCTCGGACGCCTATGAGGAGTGCGAGCTGGCGGCGGCCCGGATGGGGGCGCTGGCCCGGGCCGGGTGCCGGTATCGGGATATGGCCGTGGCCGTCCGGGGCTTTGAGGACTACCGGGCCGCGCTGGAAAGCGCCTGCCAGCGGTACGGCATCCCCCTGTTTCTCTCTGGCCGGGGGGACACCCTGCGAAAAAGCGTGTCCATGGCCGCCCTGTCCGCCCTGGAGGCAGTGAACAGGGGGTATGAGTACGAGGCGGTGTTCGGGTATCTGAAAACCGGCCTGTCCCCCATCGGTCTCGCGGACTGCGACAGGCTGGAAAACTACGTCATATTATGGGGCATCCGGGGCGGCCAGTGGGCGCGGCCCTGGGCCATGCACCCGGAGGGATATAACCGCCCCTTTGATGAGGCCGCCAACCAGGAGCTTACGGAGCTGAACCGGCTGCGGGAGCAGGTCATCGGGCCGCTGAAAGCCCTGGAGCGGGGGGTAAAGGCCGCCGGTACGGCGCGGGAGCAGGCCATGGCCCTGGCGGATTTCCTCGTGGCTATTGAAATGCCGGAGCGGATCGAGGGCCGGGCGGCGGAGCTGGAGGCAGAGGGCCGCCGGGAGACAGCGGCGGAATATGACCGGCTGTGGGACGTGATATGCACGGCCCTGGAGCAGTTTGCCGCCGTGCTGGGGGATATGTCCATGGACGGGGAGCAGTTTCAGGGGATGTTCTCCCTTATGCTGTCCACCTACGACGTGAGCGTTATCCCCGTGTCTCTTGATCGGGTGGCCGCCGGGGACATGGACGGGATGCGCCGCCGACATATTAAGCACCTTCTGGTGCTGGGGGCGGCGGACGGACGGCTGCCCGCCCCGGAGCAGGGTGGGAGCCTGTTCACCCCGGACGAGCGGGAGGAGCTGGCCGCCCTGGGCCTTGGTCTGGGCGGGCCGGAGGAGGACATGGCCCGCGAGCTGGGACTTATCTATAGCTGCCTGTCCCTGCCATCGGAGACCCTGTATATAAGCTGGCCCCGGTCGGACGGGGCGGGGGCGGAGACCCGGCCCTCCCTGGTGGCGGAGCGGGCCAGGGCGCTGCTGGGCGCCGTCCCTGCGGCGGGGGATTTGGCGGCGGCCCGAACCTATTCCCAGGACGGGGCCTTTTTCCTGGCCCTTCAGGGCCGGATGGGGGATGACGCGCCAGCGGCCCAGGCGGCGCGGGATTATTTTGTCCAAAAGGGCCAGGGGCAGCGGCTGGAAAGGCTGGCGGGAGCCATGGAAAACAGCCGCCGCAGCCTGTCGCCGGAGGCGGTGCGGGCGCTGTATGGGCCGAAGCCCGGCCTTTCCGCCACGCGGGCGGAGAAATTCGGGGACTGCCGGTTTGGGTATTTCCTCCAATACGGTCTGCGGGCAAAGCCCCGGCAGCAGGCGGTGTTCGACCCCAGGGATTACGGCACCTTTATGCACTATATCCTGGAAAATGTGGCGAGAGAGGCCATGAATATGGGGGGCTTTCCCGCCATCACCGAGGCCCAGGTGGGGGCGCTGGCGGATAAATATGTGGATCAGTACATCACCCAGGAGCTGAACGATTTCGCGGACAAAAGCCCCCGGTTCATCTATCTGTTCCGCCGCCTGCGCCATACGGTGCGGCAGGTGACGGCGGATATGTGGCGGGAGCTGAAGGACTCCAAATTCCAGCCCATCGACCTGGAGCTGGATTTGCAGGCGGAGGGGGTGTTAGCCCCCGCGGAGGAGGAAACGCCCCTTTCAGGCCGGGCGGACAGAGTGGACGGCTGGGTGCGTGAGGGGGTTCTGTACCTCCGAATCACGGACTACAAGACCGGGGTGAAGAAGTTTTCCCTGTCCGACGTGTGCCAGGGGGTGAATTTGCAGATGCTTCTCTATCTGTTCACCCTGGAAAAGCGGGGGCTGGCCCATTTTGGGGCGGAGGAGATCCGCCCCGCCGGGGTGCTGTACGTCCCTGCCCGGTTCGGGACGGTGAACGCGGAGCGGGATGTTACCGACCAGGAGCTGGCGGAGCTGCGCCGCACCAGCGCCAAACGAAGCGGTCTTGTCCTTTCCGACCCGGCGGTGCTGGAGGCCATGGAGCCGGGGGAGGAAAAACGGTATATCCCCGTGCGGCTGACGAAGGCCGGGGAATACACCAAGGCCAGCATGGAGAGCCTCGCGAGCCTGGAGCAGTTCGGGGCGCTGAGCCGGTATATCGACAAGACCCTTTCCGACCTGGCCGCCGAGCTGCGGGCCGGGAGCGTAGCGGCAGACCCCTGGTTTAAGTCGGCCCGGGACAACGCCTGCCAGTGGTGCAAGTTTCAGGAGGCCTGCCTGTTCGACCCGGCTGGGGACGGCTGGCGGGTGCGCTCCCATTTGACGGCGTCCCAGGCGTGGGACAGAATAGGAGGGGGAAAATGAGCGGCTTTCAGCTTACCCCGGCACAAGCCCGGGCGGTCAATACCAGAGGGGTTCCCCTGCTGGTCAGCGCGGCGGCGGGCAGCGGCAAAACAAGAGTGCTGACTGAGCGGCTGGTGGCCCGCGTCCAGGAGGGGGAGGACATCACCCGCTTTCTGGTCATCACCTTCACCCGTGCGGCGGCGGCGGAGCTGCGGGGCCGCATCCTCACGGAGCTGAACGGCCTTCTGGCGGAGAATCCCGGCGACCGCCGCCTCCGGCGGCAGAGTGCCCTGCTGTATCGGGCAAAAATCGGCACCATCGACAGCTTTTGCACCGACCTGGTGCGGGAAAACGCCCATCTGCTGGGCATCTCCCCCAGCTTCTCCATCCTGGACGAGGAAAAGGCCCAGACCATGCGGGCCAAGGCCCTGGAGGATGTGCTGGAGCGGGCCTATGACACCATTGAGGAGGATGAGGGCCTCCGCCTGCTGGTGGACAGCGTGGGGGCCGGGCGGGACGACAGCCGCCTGGCGGAGCTGATACTGACATTGGACAGTCGGCTTCAAAGCCGGGCCTTTCCCGAGCAATGGGCGGCGGAAAAGCTCGCGGATTTAGACGTTTCCGGCCTGACGGACGCGGGCCAGACCCCCTGGGGGGCCTGGCTTCTGGCGGACGGGGCCAAGGAGGCGGCCTACCGGGCGGCGTCGCTGGAAAACGCCCTGACCTTCATGGCCCAGCCGGGAAACGAATCTCTTATGAAGGGCTACGGCCCCGCCTTTTCCGACATGGCCCTTATGCTGCGGGACACGGCCCGCGCCGCCGGGGAGAGCTGGGACAAAACCGGGGCCATCCTCGCCCAGCCCCACCCCCGCCTTGGCTCGGTGCGGAAATTTGAGGACGAGGCCGCCAAAGCCTATGTGAAGGATATATGGGACGGCTGCAAGGCCGCCGCCAACAAGCTGCGGGACACCCTTTCCGGGGACAGTGGGAGCCTCCTCCGGGGCATTACCGCCTCCCGGCCCGCCCTGGAGGCCCTGATGGGCCTTGAGCAGAAGCTGGGCCGGGCCTATGGGGAGCGGAAGCGCCGGGCGGACGCCTGCGATTTTTCCGATGTGGAGCATTTCTGTGTCCGGCTGCTGTGCGGCGAGGACGGCGGGCCGTCTCCCCTGGCGGAGAGCGTTTCCCAGCGGTTTTCAGAGGTGATGGTGGACGAGTGCCAGGACGTGAACGCCGTGCAGTAGCTGATTTTCCGACGTGTCTCCGGGGAGGGGCAGCGGCTTTTCATGGTGGGGGACGTGAAGCAGTCC
>JAJQFY010000103.1 GCA_021200935.1 Oscillospiraceae bacterium | reverse complement strand
GTGGGGGGATAGTCCGGCGGGGGACGGCCCCCTCCGGCGAGCGCCGGTGGGGGCCACCCCGCGCCAGTCTCAACACCCGCCGCAGGGATTTTTTTTGAATAATTTGTGAAACCCCTTGACATATAATAAAAGGTGTGGTAAATTAGCACTCGAGGACAAAGAGTGCCAGCAGGCGCTGAAGCGAGGGACGACATGGAGCTGAGCCAGCGGAAAAAGAAAATATTGACCACCGTGGTGGAAAACTATATCGCCACGGCAGAGCCGGTGGGTTCCAAGGCCCTGGCGGAGGTGATCGGCTGTTCCTCCGCCACCATCCGAAACGAGATGGCGAAGCTGACCACCATGGGCTATCTGGAGCAGCCCCACACCAGCGCGGGGCGGGTTCCCTCCCCGGCGGGGTATCGGCTGTACGTCAACGAGCTGATGGAGCGGCAGAAGCTGTCCGAGGCCGAGGTGGAGGCCATCAACGGCAAGCTTGCGAAAAAGGAAGGGCAGCTTGAGCAGCTCATGAGCGAGGTGGGCCAGCTCACCAGCTCCATGACCCAGTACCCGGCCTACGCCCTGGCTATGAAGTCCCCCGCCGCCGTGAAGCGGTTCGACTTTATCTATGTGGACGCCAACACCTTCATTGTGGTGGCCCTGCTCACAGACAACATTGTAAAAAACAAGCTGGTGCATCTGCCCTTTTCCGTTCACCAGGAGCAGATCACCACGCTCTCCACCCTGTTTAACGCAAACTTCACCGGCCTGACGGAGGAGGAGATCACCGACAGCCTGATCCGCTCCACGGGGCGGGCGGCGGGGGACACCTACGGCCTGGTGGCGGTGGTGGCCTCCTTTACCCTGGAGATTCTGGCCCAGGAGAAGGCCGCCCCGGTGCGGGTGGCGGGGGCCTCCCAGCTATTGAGCCAGCCGGAGTTCCGCGACCCGGACAAGGCCCACGCCCTGATGAACTTCATCTCCGACGGAGACAGGCTCCTGTCCGACCTGCCAAAGATGGCGGAGGAGCAGAACGGCCTGCGGGTGACAATCGGGCCGGAGAACCTGGCGGAGGAGCTGAAGGATTCCAGCGTGGTCATGGCCTCCTACGACGCCGGGGACGGTATGCGGGGGTACATCGGGGTGGTCGGCCCCACCAGAATGGACTATTCCAGCGTAGCCGCCAAGCTGAGCTATATTGCCGCCGGGCTGAGCCGCCTGTTTGCCGGGACGGACGCCCCGGAGGGCTTAAACAATAAGCTGGTTCTGAAGGAGCCTGCGCGAAACGAATCGGAAGGAAGGGAATCCCATGAACAATAAAGACGATATGACCCAGGAGACCCCGGCGCAGCAGCCGGACGTGCAGGGGGAGACCCCCCAGACGGAGCCGCCCGCCCCGGAGGGCGAGACCCAGGAGACCCCGGCGCAGCAGCCGGACGTGCAGGGGGAGACCCCCCAGACGGAGCCGCCCGCCCCGGAGGGCGAGACCCAGGAGACCCCGGAGGCATCGGAGGCATCAGAAAAATCGGAAAAGCCGGAAAAGGGCGAGAAAATCAAGCCCAAGGCCAAGGCCAAAATCGACGAGCTGGAAAAGAAGCTGGCGGAGTCCAATGACAAGTATATGCGTATGCTGGCGGAATACGACAACTACCGCCGCCGGAGCCAGAAGGAGCGGGAAAACATTTACGCCGACGTCCGGGCGGACACGGTGACAAAGTTCCTGCCGGTGTACGATAACCTTTCCCGGGCCGTCCAGAACGAGACGGACGGGGAGACCCGGAAGGGGGTAGAGGCCATCCTGACCCAGTTTAAGACCCTGCTCACCGGCCTGGGGGTAACAGAGATCGAGGCCGTGGGCAAGAAATTCGACCCCGCCTACCATGAGGCCCTGCTTCACATCGAGGATGAGAAGTACGGCGAGGGGGAGATCGTCATGGAGCTGGAAAAGGGCTTCATGCTTGGCGACCGGGTCATCCGCTTCGCCAAGGTGCAGGTCGCAAATTAGGAAACACCCTGCTGACGCAGCGGGTCTATATAAATTCATCACACTGTAAAAAATAACGTTCATATAGGAGGAAAAAATATTATGGGTAAGATTATTGGTATTGATTTAGGCACCACCAACAGCTGTGTTGCCGTTATGGAGGGCGGCGAGGTCACGGTTATCCCCAACGCCGAGGGCGCCCGCACCACCCCCTCTGTGGTGGCCTTTTCCAAGGATGGGGAGCGCATGGTAGGCCAGGTGGCAAAGCGCCAGGCCGTCACCAACCCTGACCGCACCATCTCCTCCATCAAGCGTGAGATGGGTTCCAACTACCGCGTCACCGTGGACGCCAAGAGCTATTCTCCCCAGGAGATCTCCGCCATGGTGCTTGCCAAGCTGAAGAAGGACGCGGAGGCCTATTTGGGCAGCACCGTCACCGAGGCGGTCATCACCGTCCCCGCCTACTTCACCGACTCCCAGCGCCAGGCCACCAAGGACGCGGGCAAAATCGCGGGCCTGGACGTGAAGCGCATTATCAACGAGCCTACCGCGGCGGCCCTGGCCTACGGCCTGGACAAGGAGAGCGACCAGAAGATCATGGTCTACGACCTGGGCGGCGGCACCTTCGACGTGTCCGTGCTGGAGATCGGCGACGGGGTCATCGAGGTGCTGGCCACCGCCGGCAACAACCGCCTGGGCGGCGACGACTTCGACGAGTGCATTACCAAGTGGCTGATCGACGAGTTCAAGAAGACCTCCGGGGTGGATCTTTCCACCGATAAGGTGGCTATGCAGCGGCTCCGCGAGGCGGCAGAGAAGGCCAAGTGCGACCTGTCCGGCGTGACCACGGCCCAGATTAACCTGCCCTATATCACCGCCGACGCCACCGGCCCCAAGCATTTGGACATCACCCTGAGCCGGGCCAAGTTCAACGAGCTGACCGCCCATCTGGTGGAAAAGACCGTTGGCCCTGTGCAGCAGGCCCTGTCCGACGCGGGCCTCTCCGCCGGGCAGCTCTCCAAGGTGCTGCTGGTGGGCGGCTCCACCCGTATCCCCGCCGTGCAGGAGAGGGTTCGTTCCCTGACCGGCAAGGAGCCCTTCAAGGGCATTAACCCGGACGAGTGCGTGGCCGTGGGCGCGGCCATCCAGGGCGGCGTCCTGGGCGGCGACGTGGAGGGCATCCTCCTGCTGGATGTCACCCCCCTGTCCCTGGGCATCGAGACACTGGGCGGCGTCTGCACCAAGCTCATTGAGCGCAACACCACCATCCCCACCCGGAAGAGCCAGATCTTCTCCACCGCCGCGGACAACCAGACCAGCGTGGAGGTGAACGTCCTCCAGGGCGAGCGGGAGCTGGCGGCCTACAACAAGAGCCTGGGCCGGTTCCACCTGGACGGCATCGCCCCGGCCCGCCGTGGGGTTCCCCAGATTGAAGTCACCTTCGACATTGACGCCAACGGCATCGTGAACGTGTCCGCCAAGGACCTTGGCACCGGCAAGGAGCAGCACATCACCATCACCGCCTCCTCCAACCTGTCCAAGGAGGAGATCGACAAGGCCGTCAAGGAGGCGGAGCAGTATGCCGCCGAGGACGCCAAGCGCAAGGAGGAGGTGGACGTCCGCAACGCCGGAGACCAGATGGTCTACCAGACCGAGAAGACCCTCCAGGAGATGGGCGACAAGCTGGATCCCGCCGACAAGAGCGAGGTAGAGGCGAAGCTGGCGGATTTGAAGGCCGCCCTGTCCGGCTCTGATTCCGGCCTGATCAAGACCGCCACCGACCAGCTCACCCAGGCGTTCTACAAGGTCTCTGAGAAGCTGTATCAGCAGCAGCCGGGCGGCGGCGCGGCTCCCGGCCCTGACGCGGGCTACACCGACCCCGGCGCCTCCGCAGGGGACAGCGGCGACGGCCAGACCTACTACGACGCGGATTACACCGAGGTAGACCCGAACCAGCAATAAGCAAATATACGCGGCAAGGCGGGGCGTTTGCCCCGCCATACCCGCATTGTATGCAGGTTTATAAGGAAGTGATAGAAGTATGGCAGATAAAAGGGATTATTACGAGGTTCTGGGCGTTTCCAAAAGCGCGTCAGAGGATGAGATAAAAAAGGCATACCGCCACATTGCCAAGGAGTGTCACCCTGACCTCCACCCGGACGACAAGGAGGCGGAGGCCCGGTTCAAGGAGGCCAACGAGGCCTACGACATCCTGTCCGACCCGGACAAGAAGGCGAAATACGACCAGTTCGGCTTCGCCGGGGTTGACCCCAACTACGGGGCCGGGGGCGGCGGCTTCACCGGGGACTTCGGCGACCTGGGGGATAT
>JAJQFY010000234.1 GCA_021200935.1 Oscillospiraceae bacterium | reverse complement strand
GATTTTCCGATTGGGGAGGGGCTTGAGGGGCTTTCTGTACCAGGGGTCGGACAGGGCTGCCTCTGCCAGCGCCGCCACGGCGTCGGTACTTGTGCCGCAGAAGGCTTCATAAGGCTGCTGGCTGATGGCCTGGGAGAGCTGGGTCAGTCGGTTATATCCGCCGGGCCGCAGCAGATTGGTAGCCATGGTGATGGGACAGACCCCGGCCTGATACAGCCCCTCTACGCTGTGCCAGTCCGCCCCGCCGGAGTAGGAGATGCGGAGCCTGCCGTTAAACTCCTTGGACAGGCGGGCGGCAAGCGCCGTCGTCAGGGGGTAGAGCGCCCGCCCGGACATATACATCTCCTCCGAGGGCAGCTCGTTTGCGGTTACGTCCACGGGGAAGGTGTTCGTCAGCTTCACCCCGAACTCCACCCCCTTCTGGTCTGCCAGCGCCTGGAGGCGGCGGAACATGGCCACGGCGTCCGCCCACTGCAAGTCCTCCCGGAAGTGCCGGTCGTCGAAGGCCACATAGCCGTAGCCCAGACCGTCCAGGGTCTGGCGGCAGAAGTTGTAGCCCAGGAGGGTGGGGTTGCATTTCACATAGGTGTTCAGCCCCCGCTCACCGATGAGATAGTTGGCGATCAGCTCGATCTCCTCCGGCGGGCAGCCGTGGAGGGTGGAGATGGTGACGGAGCTGGAAACCCCGGCGTCCCGCATACCGTCCAGATAGGCGGTGATCTTCTCCGAGCCGATGCCCTCCATGGTATAGCCCACGCTCATGTTGAACACGAAGCCATCCGGGGAACCCAGGCCGTATTTTTCACTGATGACCTTTAATATCCGCCAGGCTTTGATGTACTCCTCCATGGCCTGGGGGACGGTCAGTTCCGTACTCCACTCGCAGTTGTAGCCCTCATCCTGGGCCAGAATACAGGGGCGGCTGACGCAGGCGGCCAGCTCGTCCCCGTCCATAATCTGCACGGTTTTCAGCTCAAAGAACCTGGCCCCGGCGGCGTAGGCGGCAATGATGTTCTGGGCAAGCTGGGTGTGAGGCCCTGCCGCCGGGCCGAGAGGGGACTCGATGCCCCCGCCGAAGATGGGCAGACGCTTTTCCGGGGCGCGCCACAGGTGGCTGACGCCGAAGATGGTGCCGTGGGCCTTGTATTCCCCCTCTATCTGGGCCAGCAGCTCCTCATAGGACAGGGGTATCATTTTTTCAGACATAGATATTACCTCCATTTTCTCCCGTCACACCGGCCATAACGGCAGGACGGGGGCGTATTACGGGTTCAGCTCGCCCCAGAGACGCCGGGCGGCGGCTTCGACCCGCTGGTAGACAGCCTCTTCGTCCGTCTGGGTCAGAACGCGGTTTTCCATAAGGAGCTGACCGTTGATGACCGTGTGCAGACACATCTTCCCCTGGAAGCCGTAGAGGATGTGGCCGTCCACATTTTCCGCCCCGAAGGGGGTGAAGGGGTGGTAGTCGAACACCGCGATATCCGCCAGCGCGCCGGGGGCCAGAACGCCCACCGGCTTAGAGAGATACCGGGTACACATTTTGGGGTTGTTCTCAAAGAGCATTCCTGTGCTTTCCTGCCAGCCCACGTTGGGAAGCCCCGCATTGTGCCGCTGAATGATCAGCTCCACCTTCAGGCTTTCCAGCATATCGTGGGTGTAGGCGTCTGTTCCCAGCCCCACCAGAATCCCCTTCTGGAACATTTTCAGCACCGGGGCCACGCCCACGGCGTTTCCCATGTTGGATTCCGGGTTGGTGACGCACATGGTATTGGTCTCGGCAATCACGTCCAACTCGTCGTCTGTCAGCTCGATGCAGTGGCCCAGGATGGTCTTTTCCCCCAGAATCCCGTGCTTTGCCAGCCGGTCGATGGGGCGCATATTATATTTGTCCCAGCTATCCGTTCGGTCGGTGGAACCCTCGCAGACGTGGATGTGGTACCCGGTCAGGCCGTCGTTTGCCCTGGCCATTTTTTCAAAGGTCTGGTCGGAGAGGGTGAACAGGGCGTGGCCGCCGAACATGGCCTTGATCATGTCGCTGTCCTCTTTGGCGGCCCACTGGGCGAAGGCAGCGTTCTCCTCGATGGCCTCGTCGCATTTCTTCGCCCCGTCCCGCTCAGATACCTCGTAGCACAGGCAGGCCCGGATGCCCAGCTCCTGGGCCACGTCCCGGATGGCGAACAGACTGCCGGTTATCTCTCGGTAGCTGGCGTGGTGGTCAAAGATGGTGGTGACGCCGTTTTTAATGCAGTCGATGATGGTGGCGTAGGCGCTGGCCCGGGTCCCCTCCAGATCCAGATGCCGGTCAATGTTCCACCACATCCCGTCCAGCACCTGGTAGAAGGTGTGGGGGTTGTGGCCGCTGATAGACAGCCCCCTGGCCAGGCCGGAATAGATGTGGGTGTGGGCGTTTATCAGCCCCGGCATGATAACGCCCCCCTGGGCGTCCACAAAGCGTGCCTGGGGATATTTCTCCCGCATGGCCGCCGTGGAGCCAAGCTCTTTAATAAGGCTGCCCTCCGTCACCACCGCGCCCTCCGGCAGATAGGGCATGGCCCCGCCGCGGGTGATGACCTGTCCGTTTCCGACGATAAGCATAGGCGTTCTCCTTTGTGCATATTTTTTGCCATTTCTAATGAAAAGGCCGCCCACACAGCCAGTGGCACCCTTACCACAGCCCGTGTGCGCGACACTCCGTTTCAGCTTGTCAACACTATATCACACCTTGGGGACAGTTTCAACCAGAATCTGCGAAGATTGAAAAATTTTTTGCCCCGTCCCGCCCGGAGGCCAGAAAAAAGCCACAAAGGACAAGACCCGCCTCGCCCCTTGTGGCTGTGTTTATACTTGCTTATAATTGGGATAACACAAGCTCCCTGTCCTCCTCTGGGACTTTCAGTATATCCATGGCTTGCTCCGCTGTCCATCCCATGGCGTCCATGAGATTTTTGATATCCGCTATCCGCATCGCAATTCTTGTCTGCGTTGCAGCCTGTGTTGCAGCCTTTTCTGCTGCCCGCTGATTCAGCACCTGTATCGCTTCACACATATCAATTACCTCCTGGTTTTCAGACATAGCTATGTCCGCTCTAGTGCAGGCGTTCAGCACGTCTATCTCGTCTCTGCCGAGATGCCTGAAATCCTCGTTTTCTTCCAGCAGCTCGCTGAGCTTGTCGGCGTTTCGGGAGTACTTGATAAAGCTCAAAACCTCCTGCAGCGACGACACAAACCTGCCAAAATCCTCGTCCGCTATCGCCTCCGGCGCAATCAGGTTGATTCGGTAGTCCGGCACATAGGATAATACCGCCGGGTCCTGCGGCTCGAACATCTCGTGGATGGACATAGGCCCATCCCATTTCTCAGGGCCAAAGTACATCACCAGCGTCACAACCGGCATCAGATGGTCGCCCTTCATAAAGCCCGACAAAAACTCATCACCGCTGGCCCCGCGATAATCGCCGGACTCCTTGTGGGACGCAATGGCCGCCTCCACCTGCCTGGTGTACTGCAAGGCGTCGTACATCATGTTCTTCACAGCCATTGCATAGTGGGCGTTAGACTGATTTTCCACCGCCAGCACCAGATAGGCCGTTTTCCTGTCCGTCATGGCCGTCACAGACTTTATCACGTCCCGCGTCCGCTGAATGGGCTGCTCCGCACCGCTTTCGCCTCCATAGGGAAGCTCGATCTCCCTGGTGTCCAGCTCCACCAGGCTGTCCGGGTCGATGGTCTGCTTACCGCCGTAAATGAGATAGTTGAAGGCGTCCGCGAACACCTTGTTGTTCCGCATATATTTGGCTGTTGCCGTGTCCTTCGCTCCCAGTGTAACCACCGCCCTTCACCCTTATCATACCACGGATTCACCCGGTTTACAAGCTGAAAAACCGCCTGCTGCAATTCATGGTGTTTTTGCACGGGGGATTTGAAAATTCTGATATTCATGCTATAATAACCCTTATGGATAAACGACGAAAAAAAAGTGATTTGGACGAGAGCCTGCGGCGGCTGGGGGGGATTTTGGCAAGCCCCTCCCTGGTGCTGAGCTATGAGCATACCACGCCCCTGCTGGAGCGGTCATGGCTGCGGCGGCTGGGGCTGAATAAAGAGCAGGCGGACGCTTTTATTGATCTTCTGTGCCAGCACGGGCTGCTGGATCAGGGGGCCAGGTCGGTGATAGAGGCGGTGTGCCTTCAGCGGCGGGTGACGCCGGGGGAGGCTGCGGCCCTGCTGCTGCAAGGCGAGGGGTGGCCGGAGGACGGCCAGAGCGCCGGAAAGGGGACAGATAGTGAGGAAAAATAAAAC
>JAJQFY010000061.1 GCA_021200935.1 Oscillospiraceae bacterium | reverse complement strand
TGTGTTGTCGTCCGTTGCCCTCACCTCCCCTGTCTATAGCATACCACAAAGTCAGGGAGTTGACAAGAAAAAGCTGAACCCCTCACTCCTTCTTCATATACCGGGAGGCGGCTTTGAGCATCAGGCGTTTCAGGCCGGTGGCGTCGAACTCTATTTCTACCAGGTAATCCCCGCCCATGGGGGTCATTTTCTTGATGACGCCGGACTTGAAGGCGTTGTGCGTCACCCGGTCGCCCACCTGATAGGCGGGAATGGCTGTGGTCTGGGACTTGGGCGGGGCGATGGTCTTCCTCTGGGCAGGCTGCCGGGAGGCAGTCCGGGCCTCGGTCTGGGGGATGTCCTCGAAGTCCAGGAATCCGCCCTTCAGGGACTGGTAGGGCCGGTCAATATGCTCCGGCGGTATCTCGTCCACAAACCGGCTGACCCGGTGGGAGGCCGTCTGGCCGAAGACCATGCGCTGCCGGGCGCTGGTAATAAACAGCCGCTTCCTGGCCCGGGTGATAGCCACATAGGCCAGCCGCCGTTCCTCCTCCATCTGCTCCTGCTCCCCGATGGCCTGGAGGGAGGGAAACACCCCCTCCTCCATCCCGGCAATAAACACGGTGGGGAACTCCAGCCCCTTGGCGGAGTGAATGGTCATCATGGCGACGGTATTCTCGTCCAAATCCACGTTTTGCAGGTCGGTGTACAGGCTCACCTCGTCCAGAAAGCCCGCCAGGGAGTTGTCCCCAGTCTGCCGGACATGGGTGGCGATAAAGCTTTTCAGCTCCCGGACGTTTTCCAGCCGGTTCAGGCTGTCCTCCGTGTGGGCCTCCTCCAGGAGCCGGGCGTAGCCGGTCTTTTCCAGCAGGGCGTCGTACAGCTCCTCCAGCCCGGCGGTCTGGGTCATCTGGGACAGCTCGTTCATCATCCCGGCGAAGGCTTTCAGCTTCTCCGCCGGACGGGCCAGCTCCGGGAAGCGATCCGCAATGGATATGACCGTGAACAGGGGAACCCCGTTCTGCCCGGCGATCGCCCTGGCCCGCTCCAGGGTGGTCTGGCCGATGCCCCGGGGGGGCGTGTTGATAATGCGGGTCAGCCGCAGGTCGTCCGCCGGGTTCAGCAGCACGAAGAAATAGGCCATTAAGTCCTTGATTTCCGCCCGCTCGAAGAAGGGGTTGCCCTTCACAATCCGGGGCCGGATGCCGCTGCGGAGAAACGCCTGCTCCAGAGCGCGGGACTGGGCGTTCAGCCGGTACAGCACCGCGTGGTCGCGGAGATTATCCCCCCGGTCAACGGCCTGCAATACCTGCCGGACGATGTACTGGGCCTCGTCCTCCTCGTTTCGGGCCACATAGAGGGTGATGCGCTCCCCCTCTCCCGCCCGTGTCCAGAGGCGCTTGCCCTTTCGCCCGGTGTTGTGGCTCACCACCCCGTTGGCCGCCTCCAGGATATGCCCTGTAGAGCGGTAATTCTGCTCCAGGCGAATCACACGGGCGTTGTCATACTGGTCTTCAAAGGACAAAATGTTCTCGATGGTGGCCCCCCGGAAGGCGTAGATGGACTGGTCGTCGTCCCCCACCACGCAGATGTTTTTGTGGCCCCCGGCCAGGAGGGTTGCCAGCATATATTGCAGGTTGTTGGTGTCCTGGTACTCGTCTATCAGCACATAGCGGAACTTGTGCTGGTAGTAGTCCCGCACGTCGGGGAACTCCCGGAGGAGCCGGACGGTGTTGAAAATCAAATCCTCAAAATCCATGGCTCCCGCCTCCAGAAGCCGCTGGCTGTACGCCTTATACAGCTTGGCCGCCCCCTGAAGCCGGTAGTCCCCGGCCTGCTCCGCCGCCGCCATCAGCGCCTCCGGGCCCTGCAGGCGATCCTTGGCCTTGTCGATGACCCCCAGCACCCACTTGGGCGGGTACATCTTCTCGTCCCGGTTCTGCTCCTTGATTACCCGCTTCATTACCGCCGTGCGGTCGGCGGTGTCGTAGATGGTGAAGCCGCTGGGATAGCCCAGCTTGTCCCCGTCCCGGCGCAAAATCCGCACACAGGCGGAGTGGAAGGTTCTGGCCCACACGTCCTCCGCCGCTGTCCCCAACATGGCGGAGAGCCTGTCCTTCAGCTCCCCGGCGGCCTTGTTGGTGAAGGTGATTGCCAATATCTGCCAGGGCGCTACAGGGCTATAGGCGGCGGCCTCCTCCGCCTGACGCCGCAGGCCGTCCTCCCCGGCCAGGTACCGGCCCATGATTTGGAGCTTCTCCTCGTCCGCGTCCGGGGGCAGCTCCTGGCAGTCGGAGGCCCGGCCATATTTCATAAGGTTAGCAATACGGTTGATCAGCACCGTGGTTTTCCCGCTTCCGGCTCCGGCCAGAATCAGCAGCGGCCCCTCCGTAGCCAGCACCGCCTCTCTCTGGCGGTCGTTCAGGTGGGGGAAGCTGCGGGCGATAACCTCCCGGCGGGTGTCTATGTAATTTTTTGTAAATGTATCCATGCCATCAGTATACCACACTTTCCCCCGCTCTGGCTATACAAAGATTCCGAAAGAACGCCTTGCATTTTTGCCGCCGGAATCCTATAATATAGCGGGTTTGGAAGGGAGTGTATATTCTTGTTTACAAAAGCGCAGCTCAAGGCCCTGCTCATTCCCCTGGTGATTGAGCAGGTGCTGACAGGACTGATGGGGGTGGCGGACACCCTGATGGTCTCCAACGCGGGGGAGGCGACCATATCCGGCGTGTCTCTGGTGGATTCCATCAACGTCCTGGTGGTCTATTTCTTCTCCGCCCTGGGGGCTGGCGGCACCATCGTCTGCGCCCAATATATCGGCCATGAGGAGCTGGAAAAGGCGAACCGGGCCTCCCGGCAGGTGCTGATCGCGGCGCTGAGCCTGGCGCTTTTTCTCACCGTCACCCTGGCGTCGCTCCGGGGGCCGATTCTCCGGCTCATCTTCGGCTCCGTGGAGGCGGAGGTGCTGGACGCGGCGGACGTGTATTTTCTGGTGACGGCCCTGAGCTATCCCTTTCTGGGGCTGTACTCTGTCAGCGCGGCCCTCCATCGGTCCACGGGGAACTCCAAGCGCCCCATGATTGTGGCGGCCATCGGGGACGGGTTCAACATCGTGGGGAACGCGGTTCTCATCTTTGTCTGCGGCCTGGGGGTGCTGGGGGGCTGCCCTGTCCACCCTCCTGAGCCGGATTCTCTGCGCGGCGGTTATGCTGTATTTCCAAAGCCGACCCGGCCAGGTCATCACCCTGGGGCGGCTCCGGGATTTTCGCCTGGACGGGGCCATGATGAAGCGCATCATCCGCATCGGCCTTCCCACCGCCGTGGAGAACAGTATGTTTCAGTTCGGCAAGCTGGCGGTGCAAAGCACGGTGGCAAGCCTGGGAACCACCGCCATTGCCGCCCAGGCCATCGTCTCCACCCTGGAAAATTTTGGCTCCATGCCCGCTATGGCCATCGGCACCGGCCTTCTCACCGTGGTGGGGCAGTGTCTGGGCCGGGGCCAGCCGGAGGAGGCCAAGCGGTATTCCGTCTATTTCACCAAGCTCTCCACCCTGATCGTGCTGGGTACCAGCGTGCTGCTGTCCGTCACCGTGCCGGGCATCGTCCGCTTCACCGCCCTGTCCGCCGCCGGGGCCACCCTGGCCTGTCAGCTCATCTGGTTCAGCTCGGTGATGAAGATTTTCACCTGGCCCTGCGCCTTCACCCTGCCGAACAGTCTCCGGGCCGCCGGGGATGTGTCCTATACCATGTGGGTCAGCGGCATCAGTATGTGGGTGTTCCGGGTGGCCCTGAGCTGGTTTTTGTGCCGCGCCACCCCCATCGGCCTGTGGGGCGTATGGGTAGGCTGGTGCGCGGACTGGCTGTTCCGGGAAATCTGCTTCATAGCCCGCTACCGCAGCGGCAAGTGGCTCGGAAAGAAGGTTCTGGACTGAGGCGGGAGTTTTTCTTGTCAACTCCCTGACTTTGTGGTATGCTATAGACAGGGGAGGTGAGGAAGCTGGACGACAACACAAACCGCCTGAGCCAGCAGGACTGGGAGAGGCTGCAAGCTCTTTGTATATTCGATGATGAGTTCCTGGCGCTGGTATTCGAGGATTGTTTTGAGGGTACGGAGCTGTTATTAAACATCGTCTTAGGTCGGGATGACATGAAGGTGATTAAAATCACCCGGCAAAGAGAAATCAAGGGCCTGGAGGGTCACTCCATCCGGCTGGACATTGCCGCAGAGGACGCAGACCACAAGGTATACGACATCGAAATACAAAAATACAAGGAGGGGAATTTGCCCCTCCGGGCCAGATACTACAGCAGTATGCTGGACACCACCCTCCTCC
>JAJQFY010000045.1 GCA_021200935.1 Oscillospiraceae bacterium | reverse complement strand
TTCACGCTTTTGGGGGTTGACTTTTAATAGTTAATCTTTCATTTGGCGCGGATATTCAAATTTAGCTTGGGGCGAAGGCTTCGCCCTGATGAAACGATTATATACATTCCGCCCATCCCCGGCAACAAATCCTGACGAATGGACGGATTTTTGCCGTGAACTGCATTTTTTGCCGACAAAAAGCGATCGGTGGATGGGAGGTCTAAAAAAATCAGCCCATCTCCCTGGAGGGAGACAGGCTGAAATTAAAATTGGTTAGGTGTGGTTAGATGGATGGTAACAATCATCGTCCGGCCCCGCTTCAAACGCCGGACGGATAGAAGAAAGGGGCAAGCCGAGGCGTTTTGCTCTATCTCTTTCATATTCCAGCCTTGCAACCTCTTCCACAAAATATTTCTGTTCTGGTGTTGCGCTGGCGTAACTGACGTTATATTTCCGGCACATACGGAAAAATATTCTGTAAAATATGCGGGATTCAGAATCCTGCCGATAGTGCCACTCTGTATCTGCTGCCCTGGTGTCTATATTTTCTGTACTCATATTCATGAAGTCCTCCTTATTTCGCTAAGTAGCTAGAGAAAATCAGTTGGGCTGCCTCATCTGCTATAATAAATCTTGGTGCAGCAGAGAGGGTACGAGGGAGTCTTACCGCTTTAAAATCTTCGACATAATGCTTTTCTAGTTCTGACGTTTTTGCTTCCAACACAACAACTCCACCAAATCCCATATCAACGGATAATTTGATACCAAACCCTACAAGCATACGGCCAATTCCAGTATATTTTTTGTTTTGACCAACTATTGTGGGGTTGCTGTTGGGGCTGCTTTCCATATAAGCGATGTGAACCACGAGAGAATCTTCCCATACCTCATATGAAGCTAACGCTATCACTTCGTCTTCAATACAAGCAGCAAAGTTCTCGTGTTCGGGTGATTTCAGCTCAGAATTGAGCCATGATGTTTGCCAACGAGGGTCTTGCTCTGTTAATGCCTCATCTTCGTGCGTGATCGGCCTAATCGTCACAGAAACTTTGTTGTTTGATGTGTCAAGAACATAGGGAGAAAATTTCATGTTAGAATATTCCTTTCACTAATAGTATTATACCACAGCTTTCACCACGGCGCAATGTAAATTATAGTTGCAAAAAAACAAAGAAGAGCGGCTTATCCATAAAATGGATATAAGTCGCCTATCGTACAAATGGTTATTTGCCGTGAACTGCGTTTTCCGCCGAAAAAAAGCGGGGTATTATCAAAACGATTCGTTCTGATAATACCCCGCTGAGTTGCTGAAAGGATATGAAATGGGATTTTCTATTAGCCCTGGGTGAGCTTGGCTACCTCGGCGGCCAGGTCGTCCTCCCGCTTCTCGATGCCCTCGCCCTTTTCGAAGCGGACGTAGCCCTTCACGGTGATGGGGGCGCCCACCTCCTTGGCAACGGCGGCCACATGGGCGGTGACATCCTCGCCCTCGCCCTTGACGAAGGCCTGCTGGAGCAGGCAGATCTCTTTATACATCTTCTCCACGCCGCCCATGACGATCTTCTCGATAATGGCGTCGGGCTTTTTGGCGTTCTTGGGATCCTGCTTGGCCTGGGCCAGGCGAACCTCCTTCTCGTGGGCCACGAAGGCCTCGTCTACCATGGACTTATCCAGGAACTGGGGCCGCATGGCGGCGATCTGCATAGCGATATCCTTGCCCAGCTCGATAACGGCGGGGTCGGTGCTGGTGGTGTCCAGGGTGACAAGCACGCCGATCTTGCCGTTCATGTGGACGTAGGGTACGTTCACGCCCTCGGCCACACGCTGGAAGCGGCGGATCTGCATATTCTCCCGCACGGAGAGGAACAGCTCATTTTTCGCGTCGGCCGCGGTGGTCTTCCCGTCCACCCAGGGGGCGGCCATCAGCGCGTCCACGTCGGCGGGGTTCTCCTTGGCGATGACGGTGGCCAGGTCGGTGACGAAGCTCTTGAACAGGTCGTTTCCGGCCACGAAGTCGCTCTCGCAGTTGACCTCCACGGCCACGCCCACGCCGTCCACCACGGCGGCATAGGCCATGCCCTCGGCGGCGATGCGGCTGGCCTTTTTGCCGGCGCTGGCAAGTCCTTTCTCCCGAAGATAATCCACGGCCTTGTCCATATCGCCCTCGCAGGCGACCAGGGCCTTTTTGCAGTCCATCAGTCCCGCGCCGGTAGCCTGGCGCAGCTCATTGACCATTGCAGCGGTAACAGCAGCCATAATTACTCTTCCTCCTTTGCGGGCATTTCCTCCGGCACGGCCTCCGCCGGGGCGTCCTCGCCCTGGCGTCCCTCCTGGACGGCGTTGGCGATGGTGGAGGAGATCAGCCGGATGGCGCGGATGGCGTCGTCGTTGCCGGGGATCACATAGTCCACCTCGTCCGGGTCGCAGTTGGTGTCTACGATGGCCACGATGGGGATGTGCAGCTTCCGGGCCTCCGCGATGGCGTTATGCTCCTTCCGGGGGTCGATGACGAACAGGGCGCCGGGGAGACGCTTCATGTCCTTCACGCCGCCCAGGTATTTTTCCAGCTTTGCCTGCTCACTCATCAGCTTCATAACTTCCTTCTTGGGGAGCATATCGAAGGTGCCGTCCTCGGACATGCGCTGAAGCTGATTCATGCGGTCCACACGGGTACGCATGGTCTTGAAGTTTGTGAGCATACCGCCCAGCCAGCGGGCATTCACATAGTACATGCCCACCCGGGAGGCCTCCTCCTTCACGGAGTCGTGGGCCTGCTTTTTGGTGCCGACGAACAGGATGGTCTGGCCGCTTTCCGCCAGGGAGCGGACGAAGTCATAGGCCTCCTCCAGCTTTTTGACCGTCTTTTGCAGGTCGATGATATAAATGCCGTTGCGCTCCATATAGATGTACTCGGCCATCTTGGGGTTCCAGCGGCGGGTCTGATGCCCGAAATGCACGCCGGCCTCCAGGAGCTGCTTCATGGAAACTACTGCCATTACGTTGTATCCTCCTTATTTATTCAGTTTTACCCTCCGAGCGCGTCATCCTTACGGCCATCCAGGCGGAACCGGGCCGCGTGTCGGCGCTCGTGCGTAATTGGCAATCCAGGACATTATATCAGACCGCTTTTATTTTTGCAACCCTTTTTTTGTGCGCCTTGCGTCACTGGAACCAGGGCTTTTTGGGGCGCTTGGCCCGGCGGATGGCGTGGTCGGATTCCACCAGGATAATGTCGTCCCCGATCCGGCTGATGGACTCCCAGGGCAGGATGTAATCCTCCTCCCGCCCCAGCAGGCCGAAATACCGGGCCTTCCCCGGCACGATCAGGGCCGTGATCCGCCCCTCCGGGGAATCCAGCTCCGCGTCGCACACAAACCCCAGCCGGGTGCCTGTGCGGACGTTGATCACCTCTTTGTTCCGAAATTCCGAAAACCGGCACAGCATAGTCTATCCCCTCCCACAGTCGATTCAGCCTATCCTATGCGAAAGAGGTCGAATCTATGCCGGGGGTGAAAAATATTATCGTTTTTCGATAAATATTTCTTGACTTTCGATAACATCCGTGCTATCCTGTAGGCGTTCCGGGACAAAAAATACGAACCATGAGGTGACTGACATGACAAAACAGCGAAGGCTGGCCCGCTGCCTGCGGGCGCTGACCATACTGGGCTGGTGCGGCTGCGGGGTACTGGCCCTTTTCGTGGCGCCGGTGACGGCGGCGGAGGCGGCCTGGATGGAGCCGGCCCTGGCCTGGATGAAATGGCCGGGGCTGATATGCTTCTGGGCCGCGGTGATCCCGGTGGCGCTGGCCCTGTGGCAGGCCTGGAAAATTTTCGGGGAGATTGGCCGGGACAACAGCTTCTGCCTGGAAAACGCCCGGCGGCTGAAAATCATCAGCCGTCTGGCCCTGGGGGACACAGGGTTCTGCCTGGCCGGGCTGGTGTTTCTCCTGTGCCTGGGGGCCATGCCCCCGGGGCTGTTTCTGCTGCTGCTGGCGGTCATCGGCATGGGGGCCGCCATGGCCGTGGCTGCCGCCGCCCTGAGCCATCTGACCCGGAAGGCCGCCGCCATTCAGGACGAGAACGACCTGACCATATGAGGGGGACGCCATGATTATCGTGAATTTGGACGTCATGCTGGCAAAGCGGCACATGAGCCTGACCCAGCTCTCGGAGGCGGTGGGTCTGACCATGGCGAACCTGTCCGTATTAAAAACCGGCAAGGCCAAGGCGGTGCGCTTCACCACCCTGGACGCCATCTGCAAGGCTTTGGCCTGCCAGCCGGGGGACATTCTGGAATACCAGGAGGAGGGGGAGGAAAATGAATGAATCCGCCGCCCCCGTCACCTGGCGGGCGCTGACCCCGCCC
>JAJQFY010000184.1 GCA_021200935.1 Oscillospiraceae bacterium | reverse complement strand
ATGAGGAGGTGGCCTATCTTCTCCTGCTGGGCAAGCTCCCGAACCAGAAGCAGCTTGACCTGTTTTCCGCCATGCTGTCGGACGTGCGGCCTCTGCCCCCTGGTTTTTTCGAGGACATGATTTTGAAAAATCCCAGCCCGGACGTAATGAACGGCCTGGCCCGGGGCGTTCTGGCCCTGTACGCCTACGACCCCAGCCCGGAGGACGGGTCGGTGGAAAAGCTCATGTGCCAGTGCGTCAGCCTGATCGCCCGGCTGCCGGTCATTGTGGCCCACACCTACGCGGTGAAGCGCCATGTATATGACGGCAAAAGCCTTTATATCCACCACCCCAAGGATGAGCTGTCCCTGGCGGAAAATTTCCTGCGCCTTGCCAGGACGGACAAAAGCTATACGGACGCGGAGGCAAAGCTCCTTGACCTGATGCTGATCCTCCACGCGGAGCATGGCGGCGGCAACAACTCCGCCTTCGTCTGCCGCGCCCTGTCCTCCTCCGGGACAGACACCTACTCCGCTATCGCCGGGGCTATCAGCTCCCTGAAAGGCCCCCTCCACGGCGGCGCAAACGCCAAGGTTATGGAGATGTTCCAGTATATCCGCCAGTGTGTGGACGAGGACAGCAGCGACACCCAGATTCGGGACTGCCTGCTGACGATTCTCAGCGGCGAAGGGGGCGACCACTCCGGCAAGCTCTACGGCCTGGGCCACGCGGTCTACACAAAATCTGACCCCCGGGCCGTTATTATCAAAAAATATGCCCGGGGCATGGCCCGGGACAAGGGTCTTCTGGGCGACATGGAGCTGCGGGAGCGGGTGGAGCGCATTGGCGTGGAGCTTTTGCAGGAGAAGAAAAAGGAGGGCTTTCCCATGTGCGCCAACGTGGATTTCTATTCCGGCTTCGTATACAGTATGCTGGGCATCCCCGCCGACCTGTATACGCCGCTGTTCGCTATCGCCCGCATTGCGGGCTGGTGCGCCCATCGAATCGAGGAGGTTCTGACCGGGGGCCGCATTATGCGCCCCGCCTACCGGGCCGTTATGGACCGCAGCGGGTACACGCCTATGTACCAGCGGGTGTAAGAACCTATATTCACAACAAAAACGGCGACCGTAAAACACGGTCGCCATTTTTTTAGGGGAGAGAATTTTGTTGAATTGTTATTACTGTATCTCAATCTGATGCTGCTGGGGAATGACCTCAGGCAGCTTGGGAAGGGTCAGTCTCAGGATGCCGTTGACGTATTCGGCGGTGATACCGGCGGCGTCTACACCGGTGACTTCAAAGCTGCGTTTCACGGTCTGCCAGGTACGCTCCCGGCGGATATACTCCTTGCCGCTTTCGGCCTCCTCCTTATGCTCGGCGTGGATGGTCAGAACGCCCTCCTTCATGTTGACGGAAATCTCGCTCTTGTCGTAGCCGGGCAGCTCGGTCTCCAGGGTGAACGCCTCGTCGCTCTCCTTAATGTCCGTGGCGGCGGAGTAGACGACGGTTCCGAAAAACTCCTGGAACGGATCCCATCTGCTGCCGGTCTTGTACTGCTTCTTCGTAGTGGTAGTGGTGAAAGGAATCATATCATACATTTTGTTCAACCTCCATATTTTTTATTTGAGTATATAATACACATAACTTGTGAACAAATTTATGTGTATGTATGAACAAATTATGAATTTTAGCGCTCCTTAATTTCGAGTGCTAAAATTCTTTTCTGTCCGCCCCTCTATACTATGCCCCTTTTGCGCGGATTCTTACAAACGGGTGCATTGTAAAATCCTTCTAACCGTGTTATACTGAAAGTTAACGTTTATTTATACATAAGAATCAGGCAGCGGCGCTCTCAACAGGGCCGTTTTGCCTTTGAAGCCTGAAAGGAGTTTTCCCATGAGCGACTATCGTCCCGATACCATTTGCGTCCAGGGCGGCTACACTCCCGGCAACGGGGAGCCGCGGCAGATCCCCATTATCCAGTCCACCACCTTTAAATACGCCACCTCGGAGGACATGGGAAAGCTGTTTGACCTGGAGGCCAGCGGCTATTTCTACACCCGGCTCCAGAACCCCACCAACGACCATGTGGCGGCGAAAATCGCGGTCCTGGAGGGCGGCACCGCCGGTATGCTGACCTCCTCCGGCCAGGCGGCCAACTTCTTCGCCATGTTCAATATCGCGGGCTGCGGAGACCACATTGTGTCCTCCTCCAGCATTTACGGCGGCACCTTCAACCTGATGGCCGTCACCATGGCCAAGATGGGCATTGAGACCACCTTTGTGGCCCCGGACTGCACGGAGGAGGAGCTGAACGCCGCCTTCCGGCCCAACACCAAATGCGTCTTTGGGGAGACTATCGCAAACCCCGCCCTGACCGTGCTGGACATTGAGCGCTTCGCCAAGGCCGCCCACGACCACGGGGTTCCCCTGATCGTGGACAACACCTTCCCCACCCCGGTGAACTGCCGACCCATCCAGTGGGGGGCGGATATTGTCACCCACTCCACCACTAAGTATATGGACGGCCACGGCGTGGCGGTGGGCGGGGCCATTGTGGATTCCGGCAATTTCGACTGGATGGCCCACGCGGAAAAATTCCCCGGCCTCTGCACCCCGGACGACAGCTATCACGGCATTACCTACGCGGAGAAATTCGGCCAGGCAGGCGCATTCATCACCAAATGCACCGCCCAGCTCATGCGGGACTTTGGGGCTATCCAGTCCCCGCAGAACGCCTTTTACCTGAATATGGGGCTGGAAAGCCTCCACGTCCGCATGGCCCGGCACTGCGAAAACGGCCAGGCTGTGGCGGAATATCTGGCCGCCCATCCCAAGGTAGCCCGGGTCATATACTGCGGCCTGCCCAGCGACCCCTATTATCCCCTGGCCCAGAAATATCTGCCGAGCGGCTCCTGCGGCGTGGTGTCCTTTGAGCTGAAGGGGGGCCGGGACGCCGCCAGCGCCTTCATGCGTTCCCTGCGGCTGGCCGCCATTGAGACCCATGTGGCCGACGCCCGCACCTGCTGCCTGAACCCCGCCAGCTCCACCCACCGCCAGATGACAGACGAGCAGCTCCAGGCTGCCGGAATCCCGGCGGGGCTGGTGCGCCTGTCCTGCGGTCTGGAGGACAAGCGGGACTTGATAGACGATATCGCCAGCGCTTTGGAGGCCGTGTAAAATGCCCATCAAAATACCAAACCGCCTCCCGGCCACCGACGTCCTGACCCAGGAAAACATCTTCGTTATGACGGAAACCAGGGCCGTCAGCCAGGATATACGGTCCCTGCAAATCCTGCTTCTGAACCTGATGCCGGACAAAATCACCACAGAGACCCAGCTTGCCCGTGTACTGGGAAACACCCCCCTGCAAATTGAAATGGAGCTTCTGGCTCCCTCGGGCCACGTCTCCAAAAACACGTCAGAGGAGCATATGCTGGCCTTTTACAAGACCTTTGACCAGGTTTCCGACCGCTATTTCGACGGGCTTGTCATCACCGGCGCGCCGGTGGAGCTGATGCCCTTCGAGGAAGTAGACTACTGGCCGGAGCTGTGCGAAATCATGGAGTGGTCAAAGACCCACGTCCACTCCACCCTGCACATCTGCTGGGGGGCGCAGGCGGCGCTGTACTACCATTACGGCATACCCAAACGGACGCTGGACAAAAAGCTCTTCGGCGTATTCCGGCACAGGGTGGAGGAGCCGAACTATATTCTTTTCCGGGGCTTTGACGACAGCTTTCTGGTTCCCCACTCCCGGAACACCACCACCGACCGGGCGGATATTGAGGCCGTCCCGGAGCTGAAAATCCTGGCCGCCTCCCCAGAGGCCGGGGTATACGCGGTCAAAACAGACCGCTGCCGCCAGGTGTTTCTCATGGGCCACGCGGAATATGACCGGGACACCCTGAAACGGGAATACCTGCGGGACGTGGCCGCCGGGAAGGACATTGCCCTGCCGAAAAATTATTTCCCCAACGACGACATCCATCAGACCCCGGTGGTGACGTGGCGCTCCTGCGCCCACCTGCTGTACGGCAACTGGCTGAACTACTGCGTTTATCAGACTGTCCCTTATGACATCCGCGATATTGAACGGGGTATCCGCACGGAGGATATATAAAATATGAAGCCGATTCTTGTTATTATGGCTGCCGGGATGGGCAGCCGTTTTGGGGGGCTGAAGCAGATGACCCCCGTTGACCAGGCGGGGCAGGTAATTTTGGACTATTCCGTCTACGACGCGGTGCGGGCCGGGTTTCAAAAGGCCGTGTGCGTCATCAAGAAGGAGATAGAGGCGGATTTCCGCGCCCAGGTTGGAGACCGCATGGCCGCCCGGTGCGACCTGCATTACGCCTTCCAGGCCCTGGACGACCTGCCGA
>JAJQFY010000082.1 GCA_021200935.1 Oscillospiraceae bacterium | reverse complement strand
CAAGGCACCTGTCCGCCGTGGAGAGGGGGTACTCGTCCATCCGCCCCCCCAGGGACAGCCGCTCCCGGCACGGCTCCCCGCAGCGCAGGCGGCTGTCGCTCCGGCCCTGGCCGTTCATGGCGCTCATATAGCACTGGCCGCTGTAGGAAAAGCACACCGGCCCGTGGACGCAGACGGCGGTCTCGATGGAAAGTTTTGAACTAATAGTATGTATCTGCTCCAGATCCAGCTCCGGGGCCAGGGTGATCCGGCGCAGGCCCAGGGCGGCGGCGGTCATGGCCCCGTCCAGGCTGTGGACGCCCATGCGGACGCTGCCCCACAGCTCCACCTCCGGCAGCACATGGCGCAGGGCGTAGATAAGCCCCAGATCCCGCACCAGGATGGCCTCCGCCCCCTGCTCCGCCGCGTAGACCGCCCGCTTCACCGCCTCCGGCAGCTCCTGCTCCGTCAGAAGCTGGTCCATGGTCACGGCGGCGCCGCAGCCCCGCACCCGGCAGTAGCGGATGCTCTGGGACAGCTCCTCCCGGCTCATGCCGCCTTCCCCCGCCGTGGCCCCATATTCCATATATACCATATCGGCCCCGTTCTGCACGGCGGCGATAACCGCCTCCGAGCTTCCCGCGGGCGCCAGAAGGTGCAGCATAGTAACCTCGTAATTCCCGGCCTCTCCTGGCCGTCCTGTCTGTTTCCGTCCTGTAATTTAACCTATTATATACAAAATATCCGCGTAAAACAAGTGCCAATACAGCCGTTGCAGCCGTTATCAGGCCCGCAGGCGTTCCAGCGCCTCATAGGGGACGGCCAGGCTCCCCTGGATGCCGGAGCCCATTTGAATGTGGGGCTTGCGGCTGCCGTGGTAGTCGCTGCCGCCGGAGACCTTCAGGCCGTATTCCGCCGCCCTGTCCAGAAGCCACTGCTGCTGGGCGGGACTATGCTCGGAGTAATAGGCCTCCAGGCCCTGGCAGCCCGCCTCTATGGCCGCCTGGATAAAGGCCAGGCGCTCCGCCTCATCATAGCCGTACTGGAAGGGGTGGGCCAGCACCGGCACGCCCCCGGCCTGAGAAATGACCTCCATAGCCTGGGCCATGGGCATACGCTCCCTGGGCCGGTAATAGGGCATACCGTCCCCCAGATAGCGGTCAAAGGCCTCCTTGACGGAGGAGACATAGCCCTTTTTCATCAGCCACTCCGCCATATGGGGCCGCCCCAGCACCGCGCCGGGGTAGGCCCGGCCCAGGGCCTCCAGGCTTATGTCGAAGCCGTCCGCCGCCATGGCCCCCACGATTTTTTCGTTCCGGGCCGCCCGCTCGTTCACCGCCCAATTCACCGCCGGGGCCAGGGCCGGGGAGGCGGGGTCGATGAAATAGCCCAGCACATGGGCCCGGTTCCCCCGGTAGTCCGCCGATATCTCGATGCCCGCGATCACCTCCACCCCCAGGGCCGCCCCGGCGGCCTGGGCCTCCTCTATGCCGCTGACGCCGTCGTGGTCGGTGATGGCAATGGCCCGCAGGCCAAGGGAATGGGCCAATTCGACCACCTGCCGGGGGGTGTCCGTCCCGTCGGAGGCGGTGGTGTGGATATGCAGGTCAATTTGTCCGTTCATAAACAGGGTTCCTTTCCGAAATTTTCCTATGGAAGACATTATACCACGGCTGTCCAGCTTACGCAAAACCGGGCCTGACCGGGGCGGCATATTCCCCATGACAAGCGGCCCGTTTTGTGGTACAATAGGGCGAATACAAAGGACAGGCAGGAAAAGACCATGGACGAAGGAAAACGAAAAATCTGCCGCCCCGCCGTGTTCGTACTCCCCCTGGGGGACGTGGAGGCCCTGCTGGCCGCCAGCGACGGGGACGGGGCGCTTTTATATCTGCACATTCTCAAGTGCGGCGGCACCTATGACGAGGCCAGGGCCTGCCGGGATCTGCGGCTGAGCCAGCGGGCGGTGCAGGCCGCCGCCACCCGGCTGGAGCGGATGGGGCTTCTGTCCGCCGCCACGCCGGAACCGGCCACCGCCGGGGAGCTGCCGGAATACCGGGCCAGGGACGTGGTGCGCCGCAGCGAGGAAAGCCCGGAGTTCAAGGCCCTGGTGGAGGAGGCCCAGGCCGCCCTGGGGCGGGTTTTGAGCAGCGCCGACCTGAAGCGGCTTTTCGGCATTTACGACAACCTGGCCCTCCCGGCGGAGGTGATCATGCTGCTGATCCACCACTGCAAGGAGGAGAACGAGGAGAAATACGGCCCTGGCCGCCCCCTGGGCTTCGCCTATATCGAGAAGGAAGCCTATCGGTGGATAAACCTGGAGCTTGTCACCTATGACCAGGCGGAGGCGTGGCTGGCGGAACGGGAGCGCCGCCGCTCCCTGACCGGGCAGATCCAGCGGGCCATGGGCATTCAGGGCCGCCGCCTGTCCGCCACGGAGCGGAAATATATCGACGACTGGATCACCCTGGGCTTCGGCCCGGAGGCATTGGCCCTGGCCGCTGACCGCACCGTCACCAACACCGGGGAGCTGAAATGGAAGTACATGAACTCCATCGTCCACTCCTGGCACCAGAAGGGCCTGCACACGGTGGAGGAGATAGAAAAGGGCGACCACAAGCCCGCCGCCCGCACGAAAACAGACGCCGCCGCTCCCGCCTCCAAGCCGGACGCCCAGGAGCTGGAGCGTATGCGGCGATTACGCGAAAAGATAAAGAATAGCTAAAAGGAGGCCCCTATGGACGGAAGACTGCTGGCCCTGGCGCGCCGGGAGAAAGAGAATATACGCCGCCAAAGCGTCCAGGAGGATCGGCGGCGGCACCAGATCGCCTACGGAAGGGTGCCGGAGCTGCGGCGGCTGGACGACGCCATTGCCGGGCTGATGGGCAGCGCCGTCTCCGCCGCTTTGGGGGAGGGGGCGGATCTGACCCAGGCCCGGCGGGAGAGCCTTGACCTTCAGGCCCGGCGGGCGGAGCTTCTGGTGGAAAACGGCTGGCCCATGGACTGGCTGGACGGAGCCTGGGCCTGCCCCAAATGCCGGGACACCGGCTATGTCCAGGGGCAGATGTGTTCCTGCCTGACCGCCCTGTACGAGCAGGAGCGGGCCAAGGATCTTTCCACCCTTTTAAAGCTGGGGGGCGAGACCTTCGGCTCCTTCAACCTGAACTTTTACAGCGGCGTCCCCGACCCCGCCACCGGCATATCCCCCCGGCAGCAGATGGAGACCGTGTTCGGCATATGCTGTGACTATGCCCTGCACTTCGGCAAAAACAGCATGAACCTCCTGTTCCAGGGGGACACGGGCCTGGGGAAGACCTTCCTGTCCGCCTGCATCGCCAGGGAGGTGTCCCAGCGGGGCTTTTCCGTGGTGTACGAGACGGCGGTAGCCGCCCTGTCCGCCTACGAGCGGGAGCGCTTCTCCCGGAGCGAGGGGGAGGCGGAGGAGTCCGCCGCCCTGATTCGCCGGATGACCGGCTGCGACCTGATGATCCTGGACGACCTGGGTACCGAGCTGGTGACAGAATTTTCCAAAAGCGCCCTGTACACCCTAATCAACACCCGGCTCCTGGCGGGGAAAAAGACGGTCATCAGCACCAACCTGACCGCCGCCCAGATGGAGCGGCGGTACACCCCCCAAATCCTCTCCCGCCTGGAGGGGGAATACCAGACCCTCCTGTTCGTGGGCAGCGACATCCGCCGCCTGAAAAAGGAGCGGGGGCTGGATTAAGAACCGGCAAACAGAAGGACGGCTGCACCGTATGGTACAGCCGTCCTTTTGTTATGCTGTGGGATTATCAGCGAACCCGCTTCCGCTTCCCGGTGACGATCCCCAGGCCCACGCCGCACAGGGCCAGGATTGCCAGCCACAGGAGGGGGGTGTTCCCGTCCCCGGTGTTGGGGGTCGTGGTTGCAGCCGGTGTGGCGGTGGCGGTGGGGGCAGGCGTAGCCTCCGCCTCCGCCTCCTTCCAGGCGACGGCTACCGGGGACAGGCCGGTAAGCGTAACCACCAGGCCGTCGTCAGTTTTGGTGACGGCGGGAAGCTCTGTGTCCCCGGCGGTAATGCCAAGGCGCTGAGAGGAGACGGTGAACATATGCGCCACCACGAAATCATAGGTGCTGTCCGTCCCGGTGGGATAGGGGAGGGTGACAGTAATCCCCTCCGCCGGGAAGTCCTCCTCCGTGGCGTCCTCCCACTGGCCGGTCTCCCCGTTCCAGATTTGGAGCTTTACGTCATAGTAGGCCACATTGTCCTCCGTGTAGGTCGGGTCGCTGATGGAAACACGGGCGAACAGGGCCGCTTTCAGGTCGTCCACGGTGCTGTACAGGCTTTGCAGGCCCTCCGGCACCTGGGCCAAATCGTCCACCACAATCTGATTTTCCGTTTCCGTGGGGGTCTCCACAGGGGCG
>JAJQFY010000179.1 GCA_021200935.1 Oscillospiraceae bacterium | reverse complement strand
AACAGGAACTGACCTCCGCCATTGAGAACTACATCCATTTCTACAACACCAGGCGCTACCAAAAGCGGCTCAAGTGTATGACTCCTATGGAGTTCCATGCTGCTGCGTAACTGCACGAAAAGATGGCCTCTGCCCTGGGGCAAAAACCATCTTTATAGAAATCCTTTTTGTTTTTTTCACTGTCTACTTGACAGGGGGCACTTCACATTCTCTAAATCAATCAGCATGGTATTATTATCGGAATAGGCTTGGCAAACAATCGTCTGTACTGTAGCGGCAGAATCACCGATTTCGTCCTGCTGCCACCAGTCATCTCTCTTTTCGAAGGTAACGGATAGGCCAAGTTCCACATCTGTCACAGCATAAGGGCCTGAACCACAGATAGAGTCAGCGCTGAACCAGTCGATATTATCATCGCCACCCATCTCATCCTCCACAAAGCTCTCATTGAGAATGTAAAAGTTCAGCATAGTCAAGTAAGCACCGTATTCTTCCGTGAAAACAAGGTTTAGAGTCAAGCCATCTTCCGAAATCGTTGTACTCTCAAGATCCAGATATGCAAGGTTTGAGGTCATACGGGGACTAGAGCAATACCGCTCCAGAGAATACAGCACATCGCTGGCCATCATCTGATCTCCGTTGGAAAAATAGATGTTGTCCTTCAGCGTTAGAACTAATGTAAGCCCGTCCCATTCACAGCTTTCAAGAACATTACTATACCATTCACCATCGGAATCGATCAAAAATAGCGCATCATAACAGAGGTCTGCTGCAGCCCTAGAGTAGTCGTTGGAATATAGTCCTGAAGCGTCAAAATGACCAACAAACTGGGACGCCGTACTCCCTACTGTCATTTTTGTGATGGTTGATGTAGCGTTATCTGAACTTTCATCAGTCAGATTTTCATCATTATCATTGCTGTCCTCCACACTCTCCGAGACGGAATTGGCATCTTCGTCTGTAGTATCGCTCTCCGATGAACTACAGGCAGTGCACAAGCCAATCACCATAGTCAGGGCGAGAAATATCGCCAACAGTTTTTTCATGAATGAGTCCTCCTTAGTGATTTGATATTGAAAATTATGTGACTGAAATCACAATTTTCCCTTTATAACTGCCCGGAACAATAGCAGTTTCAACGCCGTCCACAGTCATGATTAGCGTCTTCCCCTCTTCAGCTTTTACAGTTGCTCCCGCCTGTATAGCAAGCGCAGTAATATAGCTTGTGCCTGTCACAATCCATTCGCTTAGAAGAAGCAGTGTAACGGAAACACCGTTATTCACCGTTGGCGCAGCAGACTGTGTGATATTGCTTAATTCCTGTCGGTTGCTTTCATCAATAAAAGTAATTCCCTCCCGATATGTCTGCTTTGCTGCGCTGATTACGCCAGTAATTTTTGAATTTTTCAAAATAATACCTATATTTTTCGGTCCCTTCAAGTCATCACCATGATGCCTCTTTCGAACGGGATCCAGCATAGAAAGGTCCATTCCTTCAGGTGGTACAGGAGGTATACTGTCAGCACCCATAGGAAGCATACCATCAGGAGTTTCCAGAGAAGCACTGTCTGGTAGCGCAGGAGGGAATTTTAAAATACCAACAACAGTGTCATGGAATTTTCCCATTCCGGTCTTAACGCTGTTCTTATAAGCCCGGATGTTTGTGGTAGAATTATAGATATTTCCAGACAAAACACAGTTACTGATATTCAGCGTTACATCCTCGCTAGTGGATACAGTGGCCAAATCTCGGCCCGGAATCGGCTTATCCTCAATTCCAACAGGCACCACATATCCGCCTGCGTCCATACCAGATTCCTCAGTATCCATCAACTGAACGATGGTTCCGTTGCCAGCGCATAGCTCGGTATTATCAATGTTGATAACGGTTGACGACCCCTTAATGCACAGCGATGAATCTACCGTATTCAGACAAGAATCTTTAATATTCAAGACACTATTATCATCACTGACTACAAAAACGCCAAAGTGTCCACTTCTCAGATTGCTGTCCTTAATGGTGGCTTTTCCAAGGCCTTCCATGCCCATCAGCATCAGTGGATACCCCTCGATATCCATCTGGCAACCATCAATGACCGCCTCATTCTCTCCGATACAAAAAACACCATACCCATGGGCACGGGGGCCAGACAGCGTCAGACGGGAATTTTTGACGATCAATCGGCAGCTTTCCTCCGTTCCATCAATGGAGCAAATCCCCCATCCATTGGAGAACATATCACAGTTTTCATAGGTAACATTTGCGTTGTCCGTCAACTGAACAAGTCGGTTAGACCCAGAGATTGCCAACTGCCAAGTGAAGGAACCGAGCCAGTCAGTATCTGGGCTCACGTTCATCAGTTTACTGTTGCGAACCGTAACCTGACTGTCACCGCCAGCATGAATTACACATCGGGTCACACCGCTCATATGAAAAGCACATCCATCAATAAGTACACAGCTTTTATCAATCGCAGTTACAGCTGTACCTACGCCCAAATAGTCATTATCACCAAAGCCCTCAAAATCGATCTTGACATCCTTTACGGTAAAATTACTGCTTCCAGCTACAACCACGCCGTTAAAACACTCCTCGCTACTTGCGATCCTAGCGTGTCTTAGGGAATTTCCATCCAACGATCCCCGTTGTATAATCTCTGACAGGCATTTCTCCTTGCATACCTGTCCATCCTCCACCACTGCCGCGCAGTGGAATTCCCTAGCAAGCTGATTCGCTCTCATCAACCCATGGGGCTGCATGACATACGGATCAGTCACGGCCAGTATAACCTCGCCCTTATAGATACCTGGCTTGATGCCTTTTCCTACTCCGTTTACAATTAGAGTTAGTATTTTCCCTTCCGGCGCTTTTAAAATTGCTCGCTCGCAAATCTGCAGTTCATTGAAACGAACTGTCTCCGTAATCAACCACGTGCATTGGTACAGAATCATATCGTTGCTATGGCAGTCTATGGTTTTTATGCTGTACATTGCATCTCACCTCTTGCAAATTGTTTCACAATAAAATTATAGCATAATTCCCCTTCAGGATGGAAGTCGAGAAATCGGACGTCAAAAGAACGGAAACCGCACGATTAGCGTCCAAATTTTTGGACACTTGCACAAAACACATCGCCATGATATAATTTATTAACTATCAAAATGAAGGAGCACAATCTTTTATGACTTTAGAGCAGATATACCATTTCTGTGCTGCCGCAGAAACCCTAAATCTCACCAAAGCATCAGAAAAATTATTTGTCAGCCGTACGTCTATCAGTCGAAGCATCCGTGCATTAGAAGAAGAATACAACCTCGTTTTTTAGTTCGTAACAGCCGTAACATCACTCTAACACCTGCTGGACAGATCATGTTGGAACACTGTAAACATTTGCTCACCTCCGTTGAACGTATGCAAGAGGATCTTCATCAATATATATCTACCGAACACCATACAATCTCCCTTGGGAGCAGTTGGATGACTTTTCAAAGTTCCTTCTTTTCGTTTTGTGACTATTTTCAAAAAAACAACCCGGATATATCTATGCCGCTATCTCTGGTTTCTCCTGCAACTTTAATGCAGGGCATCTGTAATGGAAAGTTTGATATTGGCTTCACCTATATGCTTCAAAACTTTGTTCTCCCAGATCTTCTTGAGTCCATTCCTATCGAAGACGGGCAAATGGTGTTAGCCGTTGCTTCGGATCACGAGCTGGCTCAAACATTTTCAGGAAAGCTAAGTGACATAGAATCGTATCCGAATGTGTATCCCACTAATAATGTAAAGGCAATTTTTGAGATCCGCCCACCTGAAGAAGCAACCGCAACATATGTAGAAAACATGAGTGAAATTGGATTTCAAATCCTATTGGGCCGTGCAATCGCCATTGTGCCTGAACATTCTCTCGCCTGGTTCCCACCAGGAGTCATCCATTTGCCCATCAAAGAGAATGTTACAAGATATAAAGTCTGCATTTTATATCACAAAAAATTTAAGAATCCGTCTACGCAACAATTTCTGGATGAATGGGAAATGTTCAACAAATCTGATAAGCAATTATAATAATTAAACCATGCAAGTATAATAAACAATTTCAATGTTGCGTATACCATTGAAAATAATGGTATTTATTTATCCTGATATTAATATTGGCCGGATATAAATGTTCCTCCAATGCTATTATCTCAGATACCATGTGATACCATGTAATCAGAAAATAAGGAAATCCGGCCGACAAACAGCACTGTTTCACCAGTACCGTTCCGGGGTAGACATATTGTAGCAAGCAATGCCTCGGTATATACCTCGGCAACTTTTGGTGGCAGACTGCCCCCAAGCCCCTGTGAAGGGGCTGTATCAAAACGAAATTGTCTTAATACAGCCCTCCCCCTATTCTCCAA
>JAJQFY010000115.1 GCA_021200935.1 Oscillospiraceae bacterium | reverse complement strand
GCGAAAGATGGGAAGGGGGGCCTCCGGCTGGCGGCGGGCAATGTCCACCAGCGCCGTACCCCGGACGGTGTAGCGGAAGCTGCCGTGAGGCTCCTCTATCCGGCCAAGCTGCAAAAGGTTCCCAAACCCGTCCCGCTGCAAGGCAAAATGGGCATGGGGAACCAAGGCCAGGGATACGTCCAGGATGTCCTGCCCCGGAAAGCTGGGGGGCAGGCACCGCAGGACAAAATCGTGGCCTCGGACGGGCTGGTCAAATTCCAGCAGAATGTCGTAGAAAAAATCAAGCCGCTGGCTCATAGAAGAAATAAACTCTCTACACTTCGCAGAAGAAGGGGCCGGTCGATCTCCGCGCCGTCCATGGCCGCGCTCTGGATGACCTCCAGGGAATCCCGGCTGGTGGGGAGGTTCGTCTTGTACAGCCGATTTAAGAGCTTTAAAAGCTCCCGCTTCAGCCGCTCCGTCCGCCAGCTCAGCCGGAGCATTAGGCTCAGCCGCTCCACAAAGCCCCCGGCCTTCAGCGTATTGCGTACATCATCCTCGTCCACCGCGTCGTCAAAGCAGCCCCGGAAGGCCATAATGTCGTCCAGCACCCATTGCAGCTCCACATGGGGGGAGGCGCTGGACGCCGCCATAACGATGGCGTCCTGGGCCATTTGCAGATAGGACAGGCTGGGGGTGGTGATGGTCTCCCGCAGCACCATGCCGTTTCCCAGCATATTGTCAATGCTGGCCCGGATGGAGTTCTCGTCCTGGGGGTCGAAAATGTAGTGCTGCCAGAAGTCCTCCTTGTCCGTATAGGGACAGGGGATTCCCATTTTCTGGCAGAAGCCGGGGTAATCTACTGTGGCCCCGTCCAATACCTGGTCAAATTCCGCCAGCATATATTGCAGGGTGGTGTAGGCCCGCTCGGAATAGCGGTCCAGCCAATATAAACGGTTTTGCTTGCTCAGTGTGATAGTATCCATGTGTCCTTAAAGCCTCCCCCTTGAGAAGAATTAACAATAAAGCTGTCCGGGTTCCGGGAGAACCGGGTCAGGCCGCTGGGCCATACCACCGTCTCTTCCGCCCCGGAGAGGACGAAGGCCCGCAGGTCGGCCTTACGCTCCACCTGCTGCCCCTCGTCCATAATGGGCAAGTCCTGGAAGTCCACCACCTCCTGGGCGATAAACCGGCGGGGCTCCCGGCGCACGGCCATGCGAAGGGCCTCCAGCCGGGCCTTATCCAGCTTGCTGCCGAACAGCACGCCGTAGCCCCCGGCCTCCGCCACGTCCTTCACCACCAGGGTTTCCAGATGCTCCATGACGTAGCGCATATCCTCCTCATAGAAGGGCAGGTAGGTGGGGGCGTTGGAGAGAATCGGCTCCTCATCCAGGTAGTAGCGCACCATTTTCGGCACGAAGTAATAGATGCCCTTGTCGTCCGCCACCCCGTCTCCGAAGGCGTTCAGCACGGCCACGTTCCCTGCCCGGTAGACCCCGAACAGGTTGGGGATACCGATGAGGGAGGTAGGCTCAAAGGTCAGGGGATCCATGTAATCGTCGGACACCAGCCGGTATATGGCCCCTACCCGCTGGTCGCCCTTGGTGGAGCGGTAATACAGGGCGCTGTCCCGGACGTACAGGTCTCCGGCCTCCGCCAGCACCGCCCCGGATTTCTCCGCCAGGTAGGAATGCTCAAAATAGGCGGCGTTGTACCGGCCCGGGGTGAACACCACGTTGATGCCCCCGGTGTTCACGCTGTCCATGGTGCGGCGCAGAAGCTCCCCGTAATTGCGGTTGTCCACCACGGGATGGCTGCGGAAGGTCTCCGGGCTGCAGTGGCGGCACAGGTTCCGGGCGATCAGGGGATAGGAGGCCCCGGAGGGAATACGCAGGTTGTCCTCCAGGACATACCAGACCCCATCCTTCCCCTTCACCAGGTCAATGCCGGAGATGTGGCTGTAAACGCCCCCGGCGGGGGTGATGCCCTCGCACTGGGGGATATAGCCGGGGGAGCGGTAGACGAAATCCTCCGGCACCACCCCGTCCGCGATAATCCGCTTCGGGCCGTAAATGTCCTTCAAAAACAGGTTCAGCGCCCGTACCCGCTGGCTCAGGCCCTTTTCAAGACTGGCCCACTCCTCCGCCTGGATGACACGGGGAATGGCGTCAAAGGGGAACAGCCGTTCCTGGAACTGGCCGTCCTTATATATTCCAAACTTCACGCCGTATCGGGCAAGCTGCTGGTTTATCTGTCTGGCGTTTTTCACAAGGTCTTCCACAGTGCATCCATCCTCTCTGAACAAAAGAACACAGGCCCAACGCGCACACAACGCCATTGTCCTGTGTTCCATCTATTCTATAAAATTGTATAAGTATTATGCCGCCGATTCCGTCCCCCGTCAAGAAAAAATTATCCGCGGCATAGACCTTTCTAATAATTGGAAGAAGCTTCCAGTTAAGTGTCCCGCCCCCGCCTCATCCGGCCCCAGCCGTACAGAATCAGCAGCGCCACCGCGAGGCTTACGCACGCGGGGAGGAGGTTTCTGCCGTCCGTCAGGTATATCAGGAAATTGGCCGCCGCTACGATAAACTCCGCAATGCACAGGGTCAGGGCCAGCCGCCGCCATCTGTCCTGCATTTGGCGGAGGGGTTCGTCGTCAGTGTAAATCTCATAGGCCGATTCCGGCAGGGCTGGGTCGTATGCTTTGCGGAAATAGTGCCAGCCGTTGAAGGTGGAGCTTATATACTCCCACCCCTGCTCCTGGAAGGTCTCCCGGTACCGGGCCATGTCCTCCGGCTTCAGGTCGTTGTTGTAATCCAGGGCGTAGCGGTATGCCGCGCTGTCGTCCCGGGTGTATTTACTGTGAAAGCACCCGCCCTTCACAAGCTGCCACCCCTGGCGGGATTGCTCCTCCAGGGCCTTCAGCTCCTTCTGATAATTCCAGGCGAAATAGGCCCGGTATGAGGTCTTGGTGGTCTTGTTTTTCATGGTGTTCTCCTCTCTCGGTTTCTCCTGCCCGCCCCATCCGGCGGCTGCACAGGAGGGAAATCAGGGCCTCTGTCAGAAACGCCCCCATCAAAATGGCCGTTGGGGTCATGTTGTTCCTGAAAAGCATTATGCCCGCAAGACATAACGCCGCGCACAGAAGCTGGCTGAGCATACTGCCCCGGTACCGCTTTGCCAGGCACTCCGCCATCTCCCGCCGGGAGGCCGCGTCCGTGAATATCTCATAATCCGATTCCGGCAGGGCCGGGTCATAGCGCTTGCGGAAGTAGTGCCAGCCGTTCCAGGTGTTGTTCACAAGCTCCCAGCCCTGCTCCCGGAAGGTGGCGTAATAGCGGTTGTGATCCTGCAGGTCGAAGTCATAATCCAGGGCGAAGCGATAGACGCCCTCCTCCCGCCGGAATCTGCGAACCAGTCGGCCTCCCTTCACAAGCTGCCAGCCCGCGCGGGAGGCTGCGTCCAGGTCGTCCAGCTCCTTTTGAAAGCTCCATGGGGCGTAGATGCGAACCACGGTCTTGGTGGGGCTACGGCTCATGGGCGGCTCCTTTCTCCGCGCCGGTGACGGCGGCGGCAATGCGGGTTAGGTGGTTCAGGCGGGAGATTTCCTCCTCCAGCACCTGGCGGCCCGTGTCGGTCAGCTCGTACTGCCGTTTGCGCTCAAAGCTCTGGCTGTCGGGCAGATGCTCCGCGATCCAGCCCCGCGTCAGCATGGCGCTGACCGCGCCGTACATGGTGCCGGAGCCAATGCGGACGTGGCCATCCGACAGGGTCAGCGCCTGCTGCATGATGCCGTACCCGTGGTTCGGGCCGTTATACAGGCACAGCAGAATGTAAAAATAGCTCTCGGTCAGTGGCTCCCCTCGTTTCGCCATAGACAGCCTCCTTTGGAATATATTATATCGGTTGCTGATATGTCGATGGACGACATATCGCTTACGGGTATATCGTACCACGACATATATCGTTTGTCAACATATTTTTTTCTTGTTCTTGCAATGGCGGGGGAGATGGGGTATAATTTCCATGTAGTATAAACTAACAGGCCGTGCGCCTGAGAAGGAGCGATAAAATATGACAAAAACAATGACCGTAGAGGGCATGATGTGCGGCATGTGCGAGGCCCATGTGGCCGACGCCCTGCGGAAGGTTCCCTGCGTGGAAAAGGTGAAGGTCAGCCGGGCCGACAGCCAGGCCACCATCCACTGCCAGGAGGATGTCTCCGACGAGGCCCTGCTGAAGGCCGTAAACGACACCGGCTACACCGCCTCCAACGTCCAGGTTGCCGAGGAGACCGGGAAGAAGCTGTTCGGGTTTAAGAAAAAGTAATCAGGAGCTTCGCCAGCGGGGGAGACCCTCACCGCCTGTCATGGGACAAAAGCATAAGGCCGCGCCGGGACGTTTGTGAAGTGCCCCCTGTCAAGTAGACAGTGAAA
>JAJQFY010000088.1:4063-4423 GCA_021200935.1 Oscillospiraceae bacterium | reverse complement strand
GTGAAGCGCTGGCCGGTCAGGTAATCCAGGGGGGCGGCGGGGGACTGGAAGGCGAAGGTCAGGCGCCAGCTCCACAGAAGCTGGCGATGCTCCCCGTACTGGCGGTTGACCCGCTCCCGGCCATATTTTCCGTCCCCCAGCAGGGGGCAGCCCATGTGGGCCATCTGCACCCGGATCTGGTGGGTGCGGCCTGTGTGCAGGCGGCAGGACACCAGAGAAAGCCCGTCCTGGGACGCGATGGTCTGATAGTCCGTGACGGCAAGGCTTGCCCCCGGCTCCTGGCGGGGCTTGACGTACACCTGGTTTTTCACCGCGTCCTTAAAAAGCCACCCCTCCAGCCGCCCGGCGGCGGGCTGAGGC
>JAJQFY010000088.1:0-4053 GCA_021200935.1 Oscillospiraceae bacterium | reverse complement strand
CCCGCCCCCGAGGCGATCCTGGGTAGCGGCTGATGTGTATACGAGTCAGGCTGGCGCAGCCTGTCCCAGGAAGACTCAGTGGTACTCCTTTTCCACCTCTCTGGCCCGGATTTTCTCGTCCATGGCCCGGAGGGCGGGGGCGGTCTTGGCGGCAATGACGATGCCGCCGGTACCCCGGTCAATGCGGTTGCACAGGGCGGGGGCAAAGCTGTTTTCCGCCACGGGATCCCACTGCCCGGCCTGGTAGACGTGGGCCTGTATCCGGGCGATCAGGGTGTCCGGCTGCCAGTCCCCTGCGGCGTGGCACAGTACGCCCGGCTGCTTGTCCACCAGGAGAATATGCTCGTCTTCATAGAGGATGGAGAGCCGGGGCCTGAGGGCGGCCAGATCCCGCCGCTCCTCCCGCCGGGGGGTGAAAAACTCCTCCGGGATGTACAGACGCACCGCGTCCCCCTCCCGCACCCTGGCGTCCGGCCTGGCCCAGTGGCCGTTGATTTTGATGTCCTTTGTGCGGAAGTACCGCTGGAGCAGGGAGGCGGGCAGGGCGGGGGCCATTTTTCCGGCAAAGCGATCCAGCCGCTGGCCGCTGTCGTTTCTTGTAACAATAAATTCTCTCATAAAAACATCTTATCACGAAAAATTAAGGTTGACAATGGGCCGCCGGTAATTTATAATATTTTGGCGACTATGTGAGGTTTGTCCCATGCTTTTGAATCTGCATGAAATCATTGAAATGCCGGGGGGGCGCGTCCCCTTTCGGTGTGAGCTGGATACCCAGCGGCTCTCCTTTGCCGGGCTTGTGGCCTTTCACGGCCCCGTGACGGCGGAGGGCCAGGTGAAAAACACCGCCGGTATCCTGGAGCTGGAGGCCCTGGTGCAGGCAGACATGACTCTGCGCTGTGATCGGTGCACCGCGGAGTTCCGGCGGCCCCTGTCCCGTCGGTTCCAGGTCACGCTTCAGGCGGACGCGGAGGATGAGGACGACCCCGACCTGTTTCCCCTGGAGGGGGACAGCGTGGACGTGGGCGACGTGCTGGAGACCTGCTTCATCCTGGACACAGACCAGAAGTTTCTGTGCCGGGAGGACTGCAGGGGCCTGTGTCCCACCTGCGGCAGGAATCTGAACGACGGCCCATGCGGCTGCAAAAAACCAATAGATCCAAGAATGGCTGTCCTGGGACAGCTTCTGGATGATAATACAGGAGGTATGAGCAATGGCAGTCCCTAAAAGAAAAGTATCCCATGCCAGAAAGAGCAAGCGCCGCTCCAGCGTGTGGAAGCTGAGCCTTCCCAAGCTGGTGGCCTGCCCCAACTGCGGCGAGTATCACCAGCCTCACCGGGTATGCCCTGCCTGCGGCCAGTATGACGGACGTCAGGTCATCGCCGTGGAGGAGTAATTACCGCAAACCAGGGGGGCCTTTGCCTCCCTTTTTTGCTGGTAGAAGCCAGAAGCAAAAAATTTTTTGGGACGGCCAACGCCGTCCCTAGTGTGCTATATGTTGAAATCCAATGTTAAAAGGTGTAAAATAGAAAGGAGGCGGGCATATGAGCAGACCTCTGGTGGCCATTGTAGGCCGCCCCAACGTGGGCAAAAGCCACCTGTTTAACCGCCTGGCGGGGCGGCGGCTGTCCATTGTGGAGGACACCCCCGGCGTGACCCGCGACCGGCTGTACGCCCCCTGCGAGTGGGCGGGCCGCAGCTTCGATATTGTGGACACCGGCGGCATCGAGCCGAACACCTCCAACGAGATACTTCTGTTCATGCGGGAGCAGGCTATGCTGGCCATCGACGCGGCGGACGTGATCGTGCTGGTGACGGAGATCGGCACCGGCATCACCGCCGCCGACCAGGACGTGGCCAATATGCTCCAGCGCAGCGGAAAGCCGGTGGTGCTGGCGGTGAACAAGATGGACGCCACCGGCCCCAACGACCCGGCCTTTTATGAGTTCTATAACCTGGGCCTGGGCGACCCCATCCCCGTCTCCGCCCTCCACGGCCACGGCACCGGCGACCTGCTGGACGCCTGCGTCAGCTATTTCCCCCCGCCGGAGGAGGAAGAGGACGACCCGGACGTGATTCGCGTGGCGGTCATCGGAAAGCCCAACGTGGGGAAAAGCTCTCTCATCAACCGGCTTTTGGGGGAGAACCGTGTCATCGTGGCGGATATGCCCGGCACCACCAGGGACGCGGTGGACACCCCCCTGGAAAACCAGTACGGCAGCTATCTTTTTATCGACACCGCCGGCATCCGCCGGAAATCCAAGGTGAACGACCGGGTGGAGCGGTTTTCCGTCATGCGGGCCCAGCTCGCCATCGAACGCAGCGACGTGTGCCTGATCATGCTGGACGCCAGGGAGGGCGTCACGGAGCAGGACACCAAAATCGCCGGGCTTGCCCACGAGGCGGGCAAGGCCAGCATCATCGTGGTGAACAAGTGGGATCTGGTAGAGAAGGAGACCAACACCATGGAGCGTATGCGCCAGGCAGTGAAGCGGGATCTGTCCTTCATGGACTACGCCCCGGTGCTGTTCATTTCCTGCCTGACGGGGCAGCGGACCGGGCGCGTCTTCGAGATGATAAACGCCGCGAACCAGCAGGCGTCCATGCGGATCAGCACAGGCACCCTCAATAACATCCTGGCGGACGCCCAGGCCCGGCAGCAGCCCCCCACGGACAAGGGCCGCCGCCTGAAGGTGTATTATATGACCCAGACCGGGGTCAAGCCTCCCCATTTTGTCATTTTCTGCAACAGCCGGGAGCTGTTCCACTTCTCCTATCAGAGATATATAGAAAACCGCATCCGGGCCGCCTTCGGCCTGGAGGGGACGCCGGTGAAGCTGACGATCCGACAGAAAGGAGACAAAGAATGATAGTCCTTCTTCTCGTACTCATCGCCCTGATCGCCTATGGCCTGGGGGCGCTGAACAGTCCCGTGCTGCTGGCGCGGTTCGTGTTCAATAAGGATCTGCGCCGCATGGGAAACGGTAGGGCCAGCTACGCGAATTTTACCCATGTGTTCGGTGACAGATGGGGCCTGGCTGTCATGGGGGTGGACATTCTCAAGGGCGTTATCGCCGTGCTGCTGGGGGCGCTGCTGCTGTCCATCCCCGGAGAGGGGTTCCCGGTCATCGGCAAGCTGTTCGCCGGGTTCTGCCTGACGCTGGGGAGCATTTACCCCGTCCAGAATAAATTCCGGGGCAGCAAGGGCATCCTCTGCTGCGTCATTACCCTGTGGCTGGCGGACTGGCGGGTGGGCCTGGTGGCCTCTGCCGTGTACATCATCGTGATCGCCTTCTCCCAGTATGTGTCTCTGGCCGGGCTGTGCGCCTGCCTGTCGGGGGCGCCCGCCGCCTGGATATTCGTATCTGCGGAGAACCTGAAGGGCCTGGCCGGCACCCTGGCCCTGTTTATGGCCCTGGTCATCGTCTGGCGCAACCGGGGCAGCGTTTTCCGCCTGCTGGAGCATAAGGAGCCGAAGGTGAAGTGGGGGAACCGAACGGAAAAGAAAATGAGGGACAGCTTCTGACATGAAAATTTCCATCACCCCTTACCGCCGCAGGGTGCAGTATTACGAGACGGACAAAATGCAGGTGACGCACCACGCCAACTACCTGCACTATATGGAGGAGGCCCGGATCGACTTTATGGACCAGCTTGGCTGGGGCTACGACCGCATGGAGCGGGAGGGCCTGGCCTCCCCCGTGCTGAGCGTGAGCTGCCAGTACCGGCGCAGCACCACCTTCCCCGACGTGGTGGAGATTGCCGTGCATATCAAAGAGCTGAAGGCCGCCAAGCTGACCCTGGGCTACACCATGACCGTGGCCGGGGAGACCGTCTGCACCGCCGAGAGCGTTCACTGCTTCCTGGCGGAGGGAGGCCGTCCCGTCAGCCTCAAGCGCCGCTGGCCGGAATTTTACCAGCTTCTGGAGGCGCTGACACAGCAGCCGGAGGAGTAAAACCAAAAATCAGAGAGGACACCTCAAAGCCCGTTGAAGTACCCCCTGTCAAGTAGACAGTGAAAAAACAAAAAAGGATTTCTATAAAGATGGTCT
>JAJQFY010000148.1 GCA_021200935.1 Oscillospiraceae bacterium | reverse complement strand
GGCCCAGGAGGCCCAGGACGAGACCTTAGAGGCCGACCCCACTCCCACCCCCGCCCGGGCCGGAGTCTCCGCCAGCGGCACGGTGGGAACCGTCACCCACATCAAAACCGAGACCGGCAATAACGAGGTATCCTTCGAGGAGGCCACGGCTACCGCCACGCCTAACGGCAGTACCAGCACCAGCGGCGGCAGTACCAGCGGCAGCGGCACCGCCACAAGCACGGCGGCCCCCACGGCCACCGCCAAGCCCGCCAGCACCGCCGGGGCATCGTCCACGGCCAAGCCCGCCGCAACGGTCAGCCCCACAGCCCAGCCCAGTGGCACATCCACGGCCACAGCTACAGCATCCCCCACGGCCACGCCCAAGTCTGACAGCGCCGCCGCATCCACCGCCACCGCCAGTCCCACGGCCACAGCGGCCCCTACGGCGACGGCCAGCACCGGCGACAACGACACGGAATGGACAGACCCGGAGGAGACCGATCCCACCGCCACGCCCACAGCCACGGCAGCTCCCACCGCGACAGCGGCCCCTACCGCGACAGCAGCGCCCACGGCCACCGCAGCGCCTACAGCCACCGTTGCCCCCACCACCAGCCCCGACGACGAGGGCTGGACGGGCTATTATTGACAGGGGCGGGAACCCCCTCCACCAGCGCCGGAGGCAACAAGAAACCGAAAGGAGCGTTTCCAGTTCCAGACTGCCAGCTTTTTAGGTTCATGACAGCAAATTTGAACTCGACCCATTGTTGGCTGAGGCCTTGATGTGCGTTCCGTCAATGAAGAAAACGCTGGGATTTACCACTTCTTTCGCTAAGAGGTATATCCTTTCTTTGACAGACTGAAGGACACGCTGCCCTGAAGCGGCGTGTCCTTATCATTTTATGATTCGCTCACACAATATCCATAGCGGCGAACATTCCGTCCCGGGTGGCCTGCAAAATCCGGGCGGGCTTTTTGCAGTCGCCGATCACCGCCGTCCGGGGGCAGACGGTCATCAGGGGTTCCAGCTCGTCGGCGGGGCTGCGGAAGCCCAGGGCGTAGTAGACGCTGTCCGCCTCATAGAACACCTCTGTCCCATCCGGGGCCAGGGCCTTCACCCCTTCCGGCGTCACCTCCGTCACCTGGGTGGAGCAGTGGATGGTCATGCTCTCCGGCTTGAAAATGCGGAACGCCTCCTTATGGCTCCAGAGGGCGTCTCTGGCGTAATCGTCCAGCATTTCCAGCACCTCTACCTGATGGCCTGTGTCCCCCAGGTGCATGGCTACCTCTATGCCCACCTGGCCGCCGCCGATCATGACGCATTTCTTCCCCGGCGTCTCCGTATAGACGTTCAGGGCGTATTTGGCATTTTCCCGCAGACCGGGAATCCGGGGCGCCACAGGACGGCCCCCGATTGCCAGGATCACCGCGTCCGGGGCGAAGTCCTCAATGGTCTCTCTCGTCACCGTGACCCCAAGCTGCACGTCCACCCCGGCCCGGTAGACCCGGTTGGCCAGGTGGTCGCGGAACTTCCGCATATCGTCCTTGTGGCAGTCATAGTCCGTGTACCACAGCGCGCCCCCCAGCTTCTCACCCTTGTCCATCAGCGTGACCCGATGGCCCCGCTCCGCCGCCGTCAGGGCGGCATACATCCCGCCGGGGCCGCCGCCTGCCACCAGCACCTTCTGGCCCGGCCCCCTCACCTTGGGCGACCACTCCAGCCGGAGCTGCCGCATAGAGGTGGGGTTCACCGTACACTCGAAGGGGGCCACCTGCACCCGCTTGTCCGGGTCGGAGGCCAGGGGATTGAAGCAGGAGCAGCGCAGGCAGGGCATGATCTCGTCCTCCTTCCCCCGGGCAACCTTGTTCACGAAGTCCGGGTCTGCCAGCATTTGGCGGCCCAGGGCCACAAAATCGCACTTCCCGGAGGCGATGGCCTCCTCGATCTGCTCCGGGCTGTTGAAGCCCCCCACGGCGGTAACGGGGATATGCACCGCCGCCTTAATGGCCGCCGCCAGATCCAGATTGCACCCGTGGGGGTGGTAGATGCTGGAAAAGGCCTTGGACTCCACATGGTTGTGATACATCCCGGAGGTAACGTGGATGATGTCCACCTTGTCCTGGATGATTTTGGCAAACTCCACCGCCTCGGAAAGCTCCAGACCGCCGGGAACCCGCTCCGCCCCGGACATACGGTATTCAATAAGAAAATCCTCTCCGCAGGCTTTGCGGATGTGGTCGATGACCATCAGGGGGAACCTGGCCCGGTTTTCCATGGAGCCGCCGTATTTGTCCGTCCGCTTGTTGGTTAGGGGGGAGATATACTGCCCCAAAAGCCAGCCGTGGCCCCCGTGGAGCATAACCATCTGGAACCCGGCCAACTTGGCCCCCAGGGCCGCCGCCGCGAAGTGGGAGGCCACCTCCTCCATGTCCTGCTCCGTCATCTCCTCCACCTGGATGCCGTCCTCCCGGACAAAGGCGGAGGGGCCGAAGGGGTTTTTCCCGTCCTTGATGGTGGCCGGATGGTTCACCGCGCCGGTATGGTTCAGCTCCACCGAGGCCACCGCCCCGTGGCGGGTGATGCTCTCCGCCAGGACGAACAGGGCCTCCTGGTGATAGACCGACTTGTTGGGGGTATAGAAATCAATGGTGTGGTCGTGCCGGGCGGAGCGGTCATCGTCCACGAAGGACTCTGTGACGGTGACGCAGGACACCCCGCCCCGCGCCCGCACCTCATAGCCGTTGATGCACTCCGGCGTAGGCGTTCCGCCGGGGAACACCGTCCTGTCCGTGGTCTTGGGCGCGTCCATGACCCGGTTTTTAAACGTCACGCCCTTAATCGTCAGGGGCGCGAATATGTGAGGATATTTCATGCTGCGTTCTCCTTTGCGGTTTTTTGTCTTTCTTTCATTATATACTTGCCAAGGGCCGGCGTCTAATATATAATATTCATATATACTATCAATTTCATTGATAAGGCGGGCGGTTATGGAGCTTATCCAGCTAAAATATTACGCGGCAATCGTGGAGGAGGGGACCATGCTCCGGGCGGCGGAGACGCTGCATGTATCTCAGTCCACCCTGAGCATGGCTATGAAGCGGCTGGAGGGGGAGCCGGGCTTTCCCCTGTTCCAGCGGCTTGGACGGCGGCTGTACCCCGCGGACAGCGGGATGCAGTTTTACAGCGGCGCCGCCCGGCTCATGGGGGAGCTAGAGGAGCTGGCCCATCAGTGCCGGGAGCGGGCCAAGGCCCAGGAGGACACGGCGTCGGTGGCGGTGGAGGCGGTGGATTTTGCCGTGGAGGCCCTGACCCGATACAGCGGCCTCTGGCCGGACAGGGCTGTGCGGCAGGTACGCGCCACCAGAGCCATGACCCAGCACCTGCTGCGGAGCGGGCAGGTGGATTTTTGCATCACCTCCGTGGACGACCGGGAGGCGGGGTTTTCCGTGGAAAAAATCCTCTCGGAGCCTATGGAGCTGCTGGTCAGCCGGGTCCATCCCCTGGCGGCGCGGGCGTCGGTCTCCCTGGATGAGCTGCGGGGGGAGACCTTCATCGTCATCAAGCCGGAATACGCCCACCGCCTGTCCATAGAGCGGATGTGCGAGGAAAACGGCTTTCAAATGGAGCGCCTGTACGAGCTGCACGACGAGGAGGCCCTGACGGTTATGGTCTCCAAAAACATGGGGGTAACATTCATCCCGGAGAGCATTATCCATATGCACGGCCCGGCCCCCATGGCCGTCTCCCCTGAAACCGTCTCCCTGAAAATCCGGGACGCGAGCCTTCAGCGGCACGTCTATCTCGCCTCGCTCCCAGAGAAAAAGCTCAGTGAACCGGCCCGCCGTCTGGCGGCGCATTTGCGCCGCTTCGCCGCGGCGGTGGCGGAGGCCCATTTCATGCCCTCCCTGGAGGAAACGAGAGAGATTTTCGCCCCATAACCCAGCCCGGCGATTCGGAAACGCCCGGCCATTTCCCCGTTATCTGTTTAGAACCTGTATTCACAGGCAGACGATGCCGGATGGGCGAAGAATTTTTCCGCGGGTCAAGGCAAATTTTCGCAGGCATACTTTGTGTATGTCAAGAAAATTTAACGCAGAGCAGCGGAAAAAGGCTCGCTCAGACGGTGTTGGTTGCCTGTGAATACTGGTTCTTATTTTTCAGGAAAAAATTCGTACAAAAAAACGGCGTCCGCCCACAGGGGCCGACGCCGTTTTTTTGAGACAAGGGTGCTTGTCACGAATTGCTGCCCAGCATTTCAAGAATCTCGTCTGCGGTCTTGCCATTGCTGATAAGGGTCGTAACAACCTTTTCAATTTCCGCCTTCTGGGCCACGGCGGCCTCGATAGCGGCGGCCTCTGCCTTCGCCTCCTCCAGGGCGGCGATCTGCTTGTCGGCGGCCTTAGCCTCCTTTTTCTTGTCCTTGAGAAGCTGCTTCTGCTTTTCAAGCTCCGCCTGAA
>JAJQFY010000216.1 GCA_021200935.1 Oscillospiraceae bacterium | reverse complement strand
CCCCCGCTCCCGCCGCCGATCCCTCAGGGCAGGAGCAGGTGAGCCTGACCGACATGGCCGGAGCCGAGCTGACCCGCCGCCTCCGGGAGCTGGACACCGACACCCTGACCCCCCTGGAGGCCCTGAATCTGCTGTATCAGATGAAAAAGATCGCGGACACCTAAGAAAACGCCCCGCAGACATCAGTCCGCGGGGCGTTGTTGGCAAAAATCGAAACAAAGTTGGCAGCCAGTTGGCATCCGCAGGGAAAAGTTGGCGTAATCGGGCTTTTTGTTGGCAGGCAGTTGGCGTACCAGTTGGCAACCCGGGATAAAACCTCGATTCTCCTGAAAATATCAGAAATATTTCCGCGCAGGATCGGTTAGTTTTCCTCGCCGTTTACCTGTCCGGAAGCCGCCAGGATGACGGGCTGAACATAGTCATCATAGGACTCCTCGTAGGTAGACCAGCTCTCCCCGGCCTCCCAGAGGCCCGATTCATTCTTGATCCAGTCTATGCTGCCATAGGTGTCCTCTGTGTATTCGGGCGCCTCCACAGATTCGTCAACGTAGTTGGCCTCGTACTCGCCAACATACTCGCCGCCCTCATAGACGTTGATAACGACCTCGCACTCGCCGTCCGTTATGACCTCGCCGGTGAATACCGCCCCGTCATAAAGATTCAGCACAACCGTGCCGCCGTCGGCGCAGTAAATGTCGCCGGTCAGCTCAGTGTCCCACAGATTTACGTATACCTTGCCGGTTCCGCTGCCCATTCCCGCGTTATACTCCACCTGAATGGCATAATCCGCCGTGCAGGCAGAGGTATCGCAGCCAACGATGTAATGGGTGGTAACGCCGCCCTGCTCGTGGATAATGGCGTTGTCCACCGCCTCAAAAACGCAGTTGAAGCTAAAGGTAACGTCGCCGACCGCCTCATCGGGAGAGGGGATGGCCCCGTGTCCGTCAAAGACCTCCGGGCCGTACAGATAGGAATCCTTCAGCACCACGATGCTGTTGTTGTGGGCACACATAACCGCCTCGGAGGCGTTGGCGTGAAGCGTGGAATTTTCCACAATAAAGATGGAGCAGCCAGCCGCGTAGATGCCCCCGGAGCCGGAGGTGTTGGACTCGCAGTAGGTGTTCGTCACCTTAAAGAAGCCGCCGCCGAAGTCGGTGGACAGGGCGGAGGACTGGCCGCCGTTGGTGCGGATGACACAGTTGTCCACATAAAACGTCCCCCCAAAGGTGGCGTCCAGACCGTGTCCCTGAGAGTTATTGGTAATAACGGTGGAATCAGAGATGGTGACGGTCGCCCCATTGGCCGCGAACACGCCGTTGGAGAAGGAGTCGGAAGCCCCCAGAACCGTCACGTCCGTTAATTCAACCGTGGTGTCCTCCCCGTTTGCCAGAACACCGGCGGCCATGCCGAATTTGCTGCCGTACTCGTTGGTGGTGTCGGACTGCCACTCATCCTCGGTGAGAACCCCGTCCCCGTCGGCGTCAATGTACTCACCGCTGATATAGCCGTAGGACAGGAAAATTTCCCCGGTGTACGACACGGAGGCTCCGTCCTCCACATAGGTGGCGGAGGCGCCTCTGGTGCTCTCGCCTACGATGGCGTCCGCCAGGGGGTACACGTCCACGTCGCCGTAGAAGGCGTAGGCGGTTCCCTCCTCAATGGTCTGAAGGTAGCCGTCCACCGTTACCACGACAACGCAGCCCTCCGGCGCTGTGAGCGAGCTGGTCTCGTCGATGGTCAGGCGGCTAAGATGCATGGCTTCCGTCACTTCATAGACCGTTCCGTCCGTCAGATCCAAAAAGCTGTCGCTGTCGGCAATCGCGGTCACGCTGACGCCCAGACAAAAGGCAAGCGTCAAAAGCAGGATTAAAACTCGTTTCATTCATAAAGCTCCTTCGTTAAAGTATTCACCTAAAAACATATTTGTTATCAAGATGACAATTCTATTATGCAATGTGCTTATCTGTTTATCAATGTCTGTTTCGGACAAAAAATAATATTATTTTTGGCCGGTTTGGACAATTCCTGAAAAATTCACAAAAGCTTTCCGTTATTGGACAGGAAAATGTGGTACAATAGTAAAAAATCCTGTTGCCAGAAGGGAAACTCTATGTCCAAAGCAAAGCATTTATCCAATACCTGTATGCTCCACTACGCCAAGCTGGTCTATCGAAGCTGTCTGCTGCTGATGGCGGCGGTGCTGTATATTTTCCAGCGGGTGCGGACAGGCTCCGGCCTGCTGGCGGAGATGACCCGGGGCAGGGCCGTGATGACCCTGATATGGCTGGTGTTCGCGGTGGAGATGATCCTCCGCTTCTTCCCCTCCTCTATAGAGAGCATGGGCTGCCAGAAGCAGTTTGCCCGGAATTATATCCCGGAGGAGGGCGGGCAGCTCCCGGAAAAGTGAAACCGCTCCGCCCTGGCCGTGGCCGCCGCCTGGGTGGGCTTAAACGCCGTGATCGGGGGGGCTGTATTTCGCCGCTCTGCTGGACGAGATGCTGCTGATCATTATAAGCCTCGCCTATTCCGTGTGCGACATGATCTGCATTTTGTTCTTCTGCCCCTTCCAGATCTGGTTTATGAAAAACAAGTGCTGCGGAAGCTGCCGGATTTACAACTGGGACTACGCCATGATGTTCACGCCCCTGGTGTTCATTCAAAGCGTTTACACCTGGACGCTTTGCGCCATGGCCCTGACCCTGCTGATTCGGTGGGAGCTGACCCTTTACCGGCACCCGGAGCGGTTTTATGAGGCCACCAACCAGAGCCTCAAATGCGCGAACTGCCGGGAAAAGCTGTGCCAGCACAAAAAGCAGCTCCGCCGGTTCCTTCGCCGCCAGCAGGAGCTTGCGGCCAGGGCGCAGAAAAATCTCCCCGCCGTCACGGCCTCCGCCGCCGCGAGGGCCGGGAAAAAACGCCGCCGTACCCATGGGGCGTAATACTATTTTTGGTTAAAAAGGAGCCGAATCATGGACGCCATGGATTGCATCAAAGGGAGAAGAAGCATCCGCCGGTTTACCGACCAGCCGGTGACGCGGGAGGACATCGCCGCCCTGGTGGAGACCGCCGCCTATGCCCCAAGCTGGAAAAACACCCAGACCGCCCGCTATATCGCCGTGCTGGACCCGGGGCTGAAGGCCAAAATCGCCGACACCTGCGTCATGGGCCACGCCTCCAACCGGCGCATTATTACCCAGGCCCCGGCCCTGGTCGCCCTTGTCACCATAGAGGGCCGCTCCGGCTATGAGCGGGACGGGGGCTTTTCCACCGACAAGGGAACCCACTGGCAGAGCTTTGACGCCGGGGTAGCCGCCCAGACCTTCTGCCTGGCCGCCTATGAGCGGGGACTGGGGACGGTCATCATGGGCATATACGACCCGGCCCTGACGGCCCAGGCCCTGTCCCTGCCGGAGGGGCGCTCCGTCTCCGCGTTGATCGCCCTGGGCCACCCCGCCGAGACCCCGGAGGCCCCCAAACGTAAGGGCCTGGAGGAGCTGGCGGAATTTCGCTGAGGAAAAAGGATTTTTCCATAAATATTACGAGGTAAAATTAAAGGGATCCGGCCTTGGCCGGTAAAATCGGGCGGGAGGATGACCGGCAAACGGTCGGCCTCCCGCCCGGTCGTCAAAAATGCCCTGCCTGTTCCGTTCTGAACGCCCACAAGCCCAAAGGAAGATAACTTTTTATTTTGTTTACAAAAAGCCGTCGGGCTTTTTTGACCAGCGCTTTCATATATCCCTTTTTTGTGCTATAATCAGGGACAGAAAAAGTTTTCGTTTTTGTTCAGAGGAGGAGGCGGATATGGCAGTTATCAATGTCCTGGCCCCCCATGTGGCCAATATGATCGCCGCGGGCGAGGTGGTGGAGCGGCCCGGCAGCGTGGTGAAGGAGCTGATGGAAAACGCGGCGGACGCGGGGGCGCGGAATATCACCGTGGAGCTTCAGGGGGGCGGCGCCACCTTGATCCGGGTTACGGATGACGGCTGCGGCATGGCCCCGGAGGACGCGGAGAGCTGCTTTCTCCGCCACGCCACCTCCAAGCTGCGGGACGAGCATGGTCTGGAGGCCATCAGCACCATGGGCTTCCGGGGGGAGGCATTGGCCGCCATCGCCGCCGTCAGCCATGTGGAGCTTCTGACCCGCCGGGAGGGGGATGAGGCCGGAACCAGGGTGGCCCTCTCCGGGGGGGGAGATCGAGAGCATAGGCCCCGCCGGATGCCCCAAGGGCAGCGTGTTCACGGTGAAGGAGCTGTTTTATAACACCCCCGCCCGGCTGAAATTTATGAAGTCCGACCGTGCGGAGGGGGCCTGGTGCGTCCAGACCGCCCTGCGGGTGGCCCTGGGGCGGCCTGACATATCCGTCCGCTGTATACGGGACGGGCGGGAGGAATTTTTCACGCCGGGGGACGGAAAGCCGGAGTCTGCCGTGTATTCCCTGCTGGGCCGGGACATTGCCCTGTCCATGCTCCCCGTGCGGGGGGGAAAACCAGGGGGTG
>JAJQFY010000123.1 GCA_021200935.1 Oscillospiraceae bacterium | reverse complement strand
CCGGCTGTTCCCCCATAGCCATAGCCTGGACGGCGGCGCACACACCGCCCACCCCCACCCCCACCGCAGCGGCCCCGGCCACCCCAGAACCCCCCGCCGCCGCAGCGGCCACGACCACCCCGGAACCCACTGCCACCGCAGCGGCCAACCCCGCCAGCACCGCCCCCTCCACCGGGGATGAGTGCAGCCCCCTTCTGTGGGCTGCACTCCTCCTGACCTCCTGCGCGGCTCTGGTTCTCCTGGCAAGCCGGAAAAGGAAAACATGAAAGCCTCCCAAGGCACATAATAATTAAGGCTAAGCAGCATTGAGGCACCTATCCCCACCAAAGGGATAAGTGCCTCAAAAACTCCGCTCATATTCTGGGAACCCCCTTCCGTTGATATAGCATACAACAAAGTCAGCGGCTTGACAACATCAGGGAAACAAAACCGGCACCGCCTGCATACAATGGGGTGTAACCATTCGCGGGAGGCATTTTTATGCAATATCTGCTCACTTTCAGAAGCCTGACCTACGCGCAGCGGGGGGCGCGGGTGTTGGAGCGGGCGGGGGTAACGGGTACCCTGTCCCGGCTGCCAAAATCCGTCAGCACCAGGGGCTGCGCCTATTGCGTGATTGTTTCGGCCCGGAACCGGGAGCGGGCGGTCAATCTGCTGACAGCGGCGGGGCTTGCCCCGGAGCGGGTCATTCAAAGAGACGAAAACGGCGTTTTGGAGGTGGGCCATGATTTATCTTGACTGCGGCGCTACCAGCCTGCAAAAGCCCGCCGCCGTGCGCTATGCCATGTCGGAGGCGGTGCGAACCATGTCAAGCCCCGGTCGGGGCGGGTATGAAAGCGCCATGACAGCCGCCGCCGCGGTGCTGGACTGCCGGATGGCCCTGGCGGATATGTTCTGCGTCGCTGACCCTGAGCGGGTGATATTTACCGGCAGCGCCACCCACGGGCTGAACATTGCCATCCACAGCCTGGTGGGACCGGGGGACAGGGTGGTGATTTCCGGCTACGAGCATAACGCGGTCTGGCGGCCCCTGTACGGCCTGGGGGCGGATATCCAGGTGGCATCGTCGCCCCTGTTCCAGCCGGAGGCGGCGGTGGATGCCTTTCGGCGGCTCCTGCCGGGGGCCAGGGCGGCGGTGTGCTGCCAGGTGTCCAACGTCTTTGGCTATATCCTGCCGGTAGAGGAAATCGCCCTGCTGTGCCGCCGGGCGGGGGTACCCCTGATTATCGACGCCGCCCAGGCTGCCGGAAGCGTGGGGCTGGACTTCGACGGTCTGGGCTGCGCCTATGCCGCCATGCCGGGCCACAAGGGACTGCTGGGGCCGCAGGGTACCGGGGTTCTCCTGTGCCGGGAGGAACGGCCCCGACCCCTGCTGTACGGCGGCACCGGCTCCGTCAGCGAGAGCGCCGAAATGCCGGACTTTCTCCCTGACCGCCTGGAGCCGGGTACCCACAACGTCCCGGGTATCGCGGGTCTGCTGGCCGGGGTGGAGTGGCTGGGCCGCAAAACCACGGCGGCGGTGCTGGCCCACGAGCGGGGATTGGCGGCGGCCTTTTGCGAGGCCCTGGCCGGGTGCCGCCGGGTTCGTCTGTTCCGGGCCACGGAGCCTGCCTGTCAGGCGGGAGTGGTGTCCCTGCAAATCCAGGGGGCGGACTGCGAGGAGGTCGCCGCCCAACTGGCGGAACGGGGGATTGCCGTCCGGGCCGGGCTGCACTGCGCCCCGCTGGCCCATCAGACGGCGGGAACCCTCCGGGCCGGAACGGTGCGCTTCAGCTTTTCCCCCTTCAACACCCTTTCAGAGATTCAGCAGGCGGCGGAGCAGGTGATTTCCCTGGCGGGTCGGCATTGACAGGGGCCGGGGAAGCTGGTATAATGAACCCACAACCAATAGGGGTGCTGGGATATGGCCCGGCTGAGATGGCGCACCGCAGCGCGCCGAACCCTGGAACCTGATCCGGGTAATGCCGGCGTAGGAAAGCCGCGGCGCAGGCCGTGTGTGACCGCCGGTCGGGTATCATTCCTGACCGGCGTTCGGTTTTCCTTCCAAGAAAGGAGAAATTCAAATGAAAAGAATCACCACCCGCAAGCTCGTCGAGAGCGCCATCTTCATTGCCCTGGCCACTGTGCTGAGCCTGGTGCAGATCCCCATGCCCTTTGGCGGCGGCCTGACTGCGTGCAGTATGCTGCCGCTGGTCATCATCAGCTTCCGCTACGGCTGGAAGTGGGGGGCCGTCACCGCCTTTGTCTACAGCGTCGTCCAGCTCATCCTGGGGGTCAGCAACGTGGCCTACGCCTCCAGCTTCATTATGGCCGTGGGCATTATCCTTTTGGACTACATCATTGCCTACACCGTTATCGGCCTTGCGGGTCTTTTTGAGAAGTGGGTCAAAAACCCCCGGGCCGCCGTGGCCGTGGGCATTGTCGTCACCTTCTGCCTGCGGTTCGTGTGCCACCTTATCAGCGGCGCGTGGATTTGGGGCGTGTGGATGCCGGAGGAGTTCATGGGCATGACTATGACCGGCCCCTGGCTCTACTCCTTCCTGTATAACGGCTGGTATATGCTGGGCGAAATCGTCCTGACCCTGGTGGTCGCCATGCTGATTTACAAGCCCCTGGCAAAATACTTCCACGGCCAGGATTTGAAGGCGTAACAGCGGAATCAAGAGAGGTCCGGCGGGAGACAGTTCCTGCCGGACTTTTGTTTAAAAGAAAACAGGAAACTTCATCTAAACTTAATCTTCGTTCATTTTTGTTTCATTTGGCGGGAGTAACATGAAGCCACAACGGAGGTGGCGACCATGTTTCCTGCGAGAAAAGCGAAGAAATGGTTAGAACGGGCTGTGATTTTGCTGTTATCTGCCGCCATTGTGTTCGGGGCCTATGAAATCAGCGGCCTGAACCGGGAGGAGGCAGCGTCCTCGGCGCAGGCGGCGGTGCAGGCCATTGCCCTGACCACGGAGGACAGCGCAGGCGTCCTGGTGGCGGACAGCCTGACCTTTGGGGCCACGACCCTGGTGTCCCTCTACGACGTAAGCACCATCAACGAGCGCACACGGAGCATGGAGATTTCCGTGGAGTCGGAGACCATGACAGAGACGGAAAACGGCACCCTTGTGACCCGAACCCTGACCCTGGACGACATCCCGCTGATGGAGGTCTATATAGACGACGGGGAGGAGAAGCCCCTGCTCCTGTTCCTCCACGGCATCGGCCTGGATAAGGAGAGTGTCCGCCCCTATTTGGAGGATTACGCCGCCGCCGGGTATCACGCGGTGTCTATGGACGCCTACGGCCAGGGGGAGCGCTCGGAGTCGGGCATTCTCTATGACGACTGGGCCAGCGTGCTGGTGACTGTCACCGATATTGACCAGGTGGTGGAATTTTACGGCATCGTACCCAATGTGTCCACGGAGGACTTTGTCCTGGGCGGCTTCTCTATGGGAGGCATCGAGACCTGGGTCTACGCGGAGCTTGGCTCCTATACCCCGGCGGCCCTGCTGCCCCTGTCCGGCATATGCGACACCGACGCCTGGAACGAGGGACGGCTGAACGAATCCTGCATTGCCTGGCTGACCGAGCTGCGAAGCAATGTAACGGTGGTCTACCAGCGCCAGGAGGAGGGGTACACCCAGGTGAAATACGCCACCATCCAGGGGCTGGACGTGTCGGAGAATCTGGATTGCTTCACTGACATCCCCATTTTCATGGCCATCGGCACAGAGGACTATTATTTCAGCAGCACCGGCTCCCAGGCCGTCATCGACGCCATCCGGGAGGCCGGAAACGAAAACGCCGTCCTCAGCGTCTACGAGGGCATCCCCCACACCGTTACCCCGGAAATGGTGGCGGACAGCATAGCGTTTTTGCAAGAGGTTTTATAAAGAGAAAGAGAAAGATTTGGACTAAAAACGGAAAAGGGCTGTATCGGCAATTAAGCCGGTACAGCCCGCGTGGTTTATTTAGGCGGCTGCATACAAATTTACCTTTTCCTTCCAGATGTGGTCGCTGAATTGGGCTTCGCTGGGCATTTGAGGCGCTTGCCGCAGGGACTGCACTGTTACCAGGTCAATCTCCTTCCCCAGGGCGGCCCGCAAGTCGTGATACAGCGCGCCCAGGGCAAAGAGGCCCTTGAGGGCGGTGCCGGATGTGTCCACGATCAGGTCAATGTCGCTTGTCTCTGTGGCTGTGCCGCGTGCATAGGAGCCGAACAGATACACGGAGGGAAGCCGGTATTTTTCCGCCACCGGCGTGATTCGTCTGGAAATTTCTTCAATCGTATAGACCATGGAAAAGCACCTCCTGTCTGATTATAACCCCAAACGCCTGTGCTGCCAACAGGAAAATTTCCGCTCACTGGCCCTTTCACCTGAGGGTACCCCTACCCCCGTAAGCTAGACCCTCAAGAAAGACGCAAACCCTTGGGGCGCAAGGGGTCTGTGTCTTGAGGGCAGGGTCTTTTGAAAGACTTTAACAATCTTACTTGGAAATATATAATAATTATATAATAA
>JAJQFY010000177.1 GCA_021200935.1 Oscillospiraceae bacterium | reverse complement strand
CCGGTGTTGGATTCCTCGTCCGTCCCGGTTCCTGTGTCGTCCTGGGTCTGGACGGTCTCGCCTGGGTCTTCCCCGTCGTCTGTGGCAAAAACGGGGAGGGCGGACAGGGACAGAACCATGGCCAGGGCCAGCAGCAGACTGAGGAATCTGGTTGCGCTGGTTTTTCTCATGGGTTATCCTCCTCAAAATAACAATTTCTCCCCCTCCGGGGAGGTGGGTTCGTGAAAGGGAAGGGGGACTGCAAAAAGGTATACTTTCTTGGATTTCTTGTTTTTGGAGGATTATATGAAAAATAAGCATTAATTTTATATATTCTGCCGTAGAAAGATTGCCTGAAATGTGTTATTATTCTAATGTATCGAAGGGTTGGACTGCCAACAAGAAAGTATACTATATTACAAAGCCTCCCTCCGCCCCATTTCCGGGCGGGGGGAGGCAAAAAAAAGCTCCCGCGCCGCGGCGCGGGAGCTTTGCTGTTTGGGGAAGGATATCACTTAGTCGATGCCGCCGAAGCCCCCGGGGGGTTCCTCACCCGGCTCCAGGTCGGCGGGGATTTCAGGGGCGTCGTCGGGGGCCTCCTCGCTGGTCTCAGCGGAAGCCTCCCCGCTGGCCTCGTCAGCAGCAGCCGCGCCGTCGCTGAAATCGTGGGCCTCGGCATACTCATTGCCCTCCTCATCGGTGGGGATGTAGGAGGCGTCCACATACTCGGCGGCGATGGCCTCCGGGTCGAAGCTGTAAGCAGTCTCGGTGCCGATGTTGGCCACGTTCTCCTGGGCGGAGAGATCCTCCTCGGAGTAGGTGCCGGTGACGGTCAGGGTCAGGTCAGAGTCGCCCTGGACGTACACGGTGCCGTCCGCGGCGGCGATGGTGACGGTAGCGCCGGTCTCATCCACGATGACGCTGCCGCCGGTGTACAGGTTCTGCACGGTGGAGTCAGCGGTCAGGATGATGGTGGAGCTGGCGTCCAGATACACGGAGCAGCCCCGGTCGCCGTTATCCTCACGCTGGACGAAGGCGGTGGTAGCCACGGAGCCTTCGGTGAAGTAGCAGTCCAGATAGCTCCAGGTGTCGAAGATGATGTCGCCCTCAATCTCCTGGTCGATGCAGTACAGCACGCACTCAGAGCCGTTGGCCCCGGCGGTACCCCAGCCCCGCTGGTTGGTGTTGCAGGCGCAGAGGAGGAAGGCGTAATAGGTCTCGGGATAGATCATCTCTACATCGTAGAGGCTGATGTAGCAGTAGGTGTTGGTGGTGTAGAACATCTTGTAATTTTCAAGGTTCTCGGAGTTCACGGCCTTCAGGACGCCGCCCACCATGGTGAAGTAGGAGGTACCCTCCTCAGAGTCCCCGGACATGGACTGGTAGATCATGACGTTGCTGGCCTCGTCGTCGTCAGAGGCGGTGTAGTTGCCCTCCAGGTAGCAGTTATAGACCTTGCCGGGGTTGCGGCCCTCGAAGCAGAAGGCCTGGGCGTTCTTAGCGATCAGGGTAGCGTTGGAGACGGTGATGTCCGCCACGCAGTACACGGCGGGGGAGCCGGTGCCAAGGGAGCCGTTGGAGATATAGGTGCCGCCGTCGATGAGCATAAGCCCGCCGCCCCGGTCGGAGCGGATGGCGGCGGAGGAGCCGCCCTCGGTGGTGACGTACAGGTCAGAGGCGTACATGGTGCCGCCGCCGGCCACCATAATGCCGCCGGAGGCGGAGCCGTCGGTGTCAACGATGGTGTCGGAGATGGTGATGACAGAATCCCCATAGGCGAAAACGCCGTTGGCGCCAGTGGCGTTGGTGTAAACGCTGGAGCCGGTGATGGTCAAATCCGCGTCCTCATAGGTATGGACGCCGGAGTTGGTGCCATAGAAGGAGGCGTCGTCGCCGGACAGGTTGCCGGCGGACTTGACGATGGTGCTGTCCTCGATAACGGCCACCACGCCCTCACCGGCGCGGACGCCGGCCTCGTTGTCCCCGGTGGACTCGGCAAACTCTACGCCGGAGTAGGTTTCGCTCTCCAGATCCGTAGCCGCGCCGCCCTCTGTATAGGAGCTGGAGCCGCCGCCGGGCATACCCATGCCCCCGCTGGCCTCGCCGCTGGCGAACGCGCCCACGCTCAGGGCCAGAACCAGGGTCAGGGCCAGGAGAGTGGAGAGAATCCGTTTCCAAGTATGTTTCATAGTTCCTTCCTTTCCGCGCCGTCCGCAGCCGCGCCGGATAGTCATTTTTTGCCCGGTCACACTGTCCGCTGTCAGACGGGCTGATTCTCATTATAATATAAACAATCCTTAAAGTCCACAACAATTTTTATTTTTTCATCATAACAAAGGGAAATATTCAGCTTTCATTACGCAAACGATTGTGTGAACAGGCGGTTGAAAAATCGGGGAAAGCTGGTATACTGGTGGGACTGGGGCGCAATCGTTTGTTGACAGGAGGGGTATGTATGTCCTTGAAGGAGATCGCGGCCATGACGGGGACATCGGTTTCCACGGTGTCCAGGGTGCTGAGCGGGAAGAATCCCAAATGCGCCTCCCAGCCGGTGGCGGATAAAATCCGGGCGGCGGCCCGTGAGCTGGGATATGTGCCGAACCCTCATGCCCAGGCACTGAAGACCGGGAAGGGAGGCACTCCGGCCCCCTGGCGGGTGGCGGTGGTGGTGTTCCGGCTGTCCTCTCTGGCGGAGGATCCCTTTTTTGAGGAGCTGTACCGCTGCGTGGAAACGGAGCTGCTGGGCCGGGGCTGCCAGGTGCGGCTGCTGGCCCAGCCGGAGGGGGCGGCGCTGGATGAATTGTCCGAAGCGGACGGGGTGGTGCTGCTGGGCCGGTGCGGCCAGTCCCATATTGCCGCCGTCCGGGATCGGAACCGAAACCTGGTGGGGCTTTGGCGCAACCCCATGGAGGGGGCGCTGGATCAGGTGTTTTGCAGCGGGGAGAAGGCGGCGCAGGCGGCGGTGGAGTATTTGATCGGCCTGGGCCACCGGGATATCGCCTATATCGGGGACGGCTCCGCCGAGGGGCGGTTCGTGGGCTATACCCATGCCCTCCTGGCTCATCAGATCCCTATCCGTCTGCCTATGGTATACGAGACGGGCCAGACCAGGGCGGAGGGTCGGGCCGCCATGGAGCGGCTTCTGACGGAGGGACAGACCACGGCGGTTTTCTGCGCCAACGACTGGACGGCCCTGGGGGCGCTGGAGGCGCTGAAGGCCCGCCGGAGCCGGGGGGCGGCCCCGGTCTCCGTCATCTCCATCGACAACATTCAGGAGGCTGCCCAGGCCGTTCCCATGCTGACCACCATGAACGTCCCCCGGCAGGACATGGCCCACCTGGCGGTGGCCCTGCTGCTGGACAGGCTGGAACGGGGCCACAGGGAATATCTCTCCCTGGAGCTGCCCGCCAGGCTGATGGAACGGGATAGCTGCTATGTGCGGGGATAAAACCTATAAAAAAACAGGAAAATTTTTTGTTTTCCGGCGCATTTCCTATTGACTTTGTAGGGAATTGTGGTATACTGTCCTCACAGAATCAATGAATCAAAAAGGAACGTGAGGCGATTTTATAATGTTTATATACGCGGACAACGCGGCCACCACTCAGGTGAGTCAGAGGGCCTTGGAGGCCATGCTCCCCTGCTTTCGGGAGCATTACGGCAACGCGTCCTCTCTCCACGCGCCGGGGCAGAAGGCGGCGGAGCTTCTCCAGCAGGCCAGGGAGGAGGTGGCCGCCGCCATCCACGCCGACCATAAGGAGATCTATTTCACCTCCGGCGGCAGCGAGGCGGACAATCAGGCCATTTTGACCGGGGCGCAGATCGGGGCGCGGAAGGGGAAGAAGCACATCATCTCCACCGCCTTTGAGCATCACGCCGTGCTGCACACCCTGGAAAGGCTTAAAAAGCAGGGGTATGAGATCACCCTGCTGGACGTACACGAAAACGGCGTGGTGACGGCGGAGGAGGTGGCCGCCGCCATCCGGGAGGATACGGCCCTTGTCACGATAATGTTTGTGAACAACGAGATCGGCACCATCCAGCCCATTCAAGAGATCGGGGCGGTATGCCGGGAAAGGGGCGTTTTGTTCCACACCGACGCGGTGCAGGCCGTGGGCCACATCCCGGTGGATGTGAAGGAAATGAACATTGACATGCTGTCTCTCTCCGGCCACAAATTCCATGCGCCGAAGGGCGTGGGAGCTATGTACGTCCGAAAGGGCATCCCGGTCTCCATCCTCATCGAGGGGGGCCAGCAGGAACGGGGCAAGCGGGGCGGCACGGAAAACATCCCCGGCATCGTGGGCCTGGCCGCCGCCCTGAACGAGTCCCTGGAGACGCTGGACAGAGATATGGCCCATCTCTCCGCCATGCGGGACAGGCTTATTGAGGGACTTTCCAAAATTCCCCATTCCCGGCTGAACGGCGACCGGGAAAAGCGGATTCCCGGCACGGTGAACTTCTGCTTCGAGGGCATCGAGGGCGAGAGCCTGCTGCTCCTGCTGGATGAAAAGGGCATCGCCGCCTCCGCCGCCGC
>JAJQFY010000130.1 GCA_021200935.1 Oscillospiraceae bacterium | reverse complement strand
TCGGAAAATCAGCTACCGGGTCCCCCTGACCGACTGCTTCTTCGCCCCCTGCCGGGAGGGCTGCCCCATCCACCAGGACATCCCCGCCTATGTGCGGCTCACCGGCCAGGGGCAGTATGACCAGGCCCTGGCCCTGGTTACCCAGCGCAACCCCCTTCCCAACATCACCGGCACCATATGCGCCCACCCCTGCATGAGCAAGTGTACCCGCCAGTTTTACGAGGGGCCGGTGGACATCCGGGGCTGCAAGCTGGAGGCCACGGAAAAAGCCTACAGTCAGCTTCTGGATTCCATCCAGCCGCCGGAGCCTAACGGCAAACGTATAGCCATCGTGGGGGCTGGCCCCGCCGGGATCGCCGCCGCCTATTTCCTGGCGCGGGCGGGCTGCGCCGTCACCGTGTTCGAGAAGGCCCAAACCGCCGGGGGCGTGGTTGGCCGGGTCATCCCCTCCTTCCGCATATCCACGGAGGCGGTGGAGCGGGACGTGGCCCTGGCGAAAAAATACGGGGCGGAATTTCGCTTCGGCCAGGCCATCACAGACAGAACCCAGCTCGCGGGCTACGACTGCGTGGTTCTCTGCACCGGCGCGTGGGTGCCGGGAACCCTGAAGCTGGAGCAGGGTCAGGCCCGGAACGCCATCGAGTTTCTCAGCGCCTTCAAGGCCAATCCCCAGGAGACCTGCCTGGGCCGTCATGTCATTGTGGTGGGCGGGGGCAACACCGCCATGGACACCGCACGGGCCGCCAGGCTGGTGCCGGGGGTGGAGACCGTCACCCTGGTCTACCGCCGGGACGCCGCCAATATGTCCGCCGACGAGGAGGAGCTGCAAACCGCCCTGGCCGACGGGGTGAAGCTCCGGCCCCTGCTCTCCCCTGTTTCCTGGGAAGGCGGAAAGCTCCGCTGCCAGGTCATGGCCCTGGGCCAGCGGGACGCCTCTGGCCGTCAGGGCGTGGAATCCACCGGGGAAGAGATTTTCCTGGAGGCCGACGCGGTAATAGCCGCCGTGGGCGAAAAGACGGACAGCGCACTGTATAAGGCCCTGGGGCTGGAAACAGACAGCCGGGGCCGGGCGGTCATCGACCCGGAGACGGGCCGGAGCAGCGTACCAAACATCTATCTGGCTGGCGACGGGGCCACCGGCCCCTCTACGGTAGTGCAGGCCATTGCCGGGGCCACACGGGCCGCCCAGGCCATCTGCTCCATGGATTTGGGGAAATATGAGGCCCTGAACGCCGCCCTGCCCGCCTCGGAGGCCCTGGGAAAAAAGGGCGTGTTCCTGCCCCCGGAGCCGAAGGCGGCCCGGTGCCTGGAGTGTGCCGCCGTGTGCGAGAACTGTGTGGACGTATGCCCCAACCGGGCCAACGTTCCCGTCACCGTCCAGGGCCGCATCCAAATCCTCCACCTGGACGGGCCGTGCAACCAGTGCGGCAACTGCGCCACCTTCTGCCCCTGGGACAGCGCCCCCTATCGGGAGAAATGGACGCTGTGCTGGACGGAGGCGGATTTCGCGGAGGGCCAGGGCCAGGGCTTCGTCTCCCTGGGCGGGGCCTTCGTCAGGGTTCGCTTCGCCGGAGAGGAGTTTACCGTGGATTTGGGCGAGGGCAGCGGCAGGCTCCCAGAGAATCTGGCCGTCTTTACCCGGACGGTGCTGTACCGTTATCCATGGCTTATTAAGAAAGCATAATGAATGGAATCTATTGAATCTATAGCGGAGGAATGATCGGAAATGAATCACGAGATTATCAAGCGCGTGGCGGAGTGCTATCGCCAGGATATGACCGCCTTCCTGCGGGAGCTGATCGCCCTGCCGGGGGAAAGCTCCGGCGAGGAGGCCCACGCCAGGCGGATTCTGGCGGAGATGGAGAAGCTGGGCTTCGACCAGTGCTATCTTGACCCCCAGGGGAATGTCATCGGCTTCATGGGGACGGGGGAACGCACCATTGCCTTTGACGGTCACATCGACACCGTAGGCGTGGGGCTGCGGGACAACTGGCAGTTCGACCCCTACGAGGGCTATGAAAACGACCAGGAAATCGGTGGCCGGGGGGCCTCCGACCAATTGGGCGGCATTGTCAGCGCGGTCTACGGGGCCAAGCTGATGAAGGATTTAAACATCATCCCCGCCGGGTTCCGCGTTATGGTAACAGGCACCGTCCAGGAGGAGGACTGCGACGGCCTGTGCTGGCAGTACATCTATAACGAGGGCCAGGTCATCCCGGAGTTTGTGGTGTCCACCGAGCCGACGGACGGAGGCATTTACCGGGGCCACCGGGGCCGGATGGAGATTCGGGTGGATGTGAAGGGGGTCTCCTGCCACGGCTCCGCCCCGGAGCGGGGGGACAACGCCATCTTCAAAATGGCCGACATCCTCCAGGACATCCGGGCCTTAAACGAGAACGACGCGGAGGAGGACACGGAAATCAAGGGTCTCGTGAAAATGCTGGACGAGAAGTATAACCCCCACGCGGAGGACGCCCGGTTTCTGGGCCGGGGTACTGTCACCGTCAGCGAGATATTCTTCACCTCCCCCTCCCGCTGCGCGGTGGCGGATAGCTGCTCTGTGAGCCTTGACCGGCGCATGACCGCCGGGGAGACCTACGAGAGCTGCATCAAGGAGATCCTGGCCCTGCCAGCCTGCCAAAAATACGCCCAGGATGTCACTGTGTCCATGTACAAATACAACCGCCCCTCCTGGACAGGGCTGGTGTATGAGACGGACTGCTACTTCCCCACTTGGGTGAACCCGGAATCCGCCCCCCACGTCCAGGCCCTGGCCCAGGCCCACGAGGCCATGTTCGGGGACAGGCGCGTCGGCCAAGGCTCCGCTATGCCCCTGCGGGAGGGCCGCCCCCTGATAGACAAGTGGACATTCTCCACCAACGGCGTCTCCATTCAGGGCCGGTTCGGCATCCCCTGTGTGGGCTTCGGCCCCGGCGCGGAGAGCCAGGCCCACGCCCCCAATGAAATCACCTGGAAGCAAGACCTTGTCACCTGCGCCGCCGTCTATGCCGCCGTACCCTGGGAGTACAACGCCCTTACCAGCACCACCTCCCTGGCCCCGCCGGAGGACGAGGAGCATACCGGCTTCTTCAAGCGGCTGCTGGCGCTGTTATCTAAAATTGGGAGGAAAAACACATGAATCTGATGGAACCCTTTGCCGCCCGGCTGGCGGCCCTGGACTGTGCCGCCATGTACGGGGAGGATTTTTTCCTGACCTGGGACAAAACGGACGACGAGCTGGCCGCCCTGTTCACGGTGGCGGACGCCCTGCGCTGCCTGCGGGAAAACAACATCTCCTCCCGCGTCTTTGATTCCGGCCTGGCGGTCAGCCTGTTCCGGGATAACTCCACCCGCACCCGGTTCTCCTTCGCCTCCGCCTGCAATCTGCTGGGGCTGGAGGTGCAGGATCTGGACGAGAGCAAAAGCCAAATCGCCCACGGGGAGACGGTGCGGGAGACCGCCAACATGATCTCCTTCATGGCGGATGTCATCGGCATACGGGACGATATGTACATCGGCAAGGGCCACGCCTACCAGAAGGCCGTATCCGACGCGGTGCGCCAGGGCCATCAGGCCGGGATTCTGGAACAGGTTCCCACCCTGGTGAATCTTCAGTGCGACATCGACCACCCCACCCAATGCTGCGCCGACCTGCTGCATATGATTCACACCTTCGGCGGGGTGGAAAATCTCAGGGGCAAAAAAGTCGCCATGACCTGGGCCTACTCCCCCAGCTATGGCAAGCCTCTCTCCGTCCCCCAGGGGGTCATCGGCCTGTTCACCCGGTTCGGGATGGACGTGGTGCTGGCCCACCCGGAGGGGTACGACGTGTTCCCCCAGGTGGAGGAGCTGGCCGCCAAGCAGGCCGCCGCCTCCGGGGGCAGCTTCACCAAAGTGGACACCATGGACGAGGCGTTCCGGGACGCGGATGTGGTCTATCCCAAGAGCTGGGCGCCCTTCGCCGCCATGGAGCAGCGCACGGAGCTTTACGCCCAGGGGGACACGGCGGGCATTGCCGCCCTGGAAACCCAGCTTCTGGCCCAGAACGCCCGGTACACCGACTGGGAGTGCGACGAGCGCCGCATGGCCCTGACCCGGGACGGGAAGGCCCTGTACCTCCACTGTCTCCCGGCGGACATCACCGGCGTCTCCTGCGAAAAGGGGGAGGTAGCCGCCTCCGTCTTTGACCGCTACCGCACCCCCCTGTACCGCCAGGCCAGCTTCAAGCCCTATATCATTGCCGCCATGATTTTCCTGTCCAAAATCCAAGACCCCGCCGGAACCCTCCAGGCCCTGGAGCGCCGGGGAACCGCCCGGAAAGCGTTTTAGTCTCACTTGGGGGTTTTCCCCGACTGGGGGTACCCCACATGGACGAGACCCTCAAGAAAGACGCAAACCCTTGCGCCCCAAGGGGTTTCTTTCTTGGGGTACCCCCAAGATAAAGAATCTCAGAGGGCCACGAGAAAGACGTGGAAAGAAATATTATAGATAAAATCTATTATATAATATATATTATTATAT
>JAJQFY010000221.1 GCA_021200935.1 Oscillospiraceae bacterium | reverse complement strand
CTGTGGGTGTGGGGCTGGGGCTGGGGCTGGGGGCAGCGCTGGCCGACCACCCGGCGTAAAGGGTCATGTCCCCATCCAGGATGAGGGTGGCGGCCTCTGCGGTCAGCGCCGCATCGGTATACCAGCCGGTGAAGATAAACCCGCTCCGGGCGGTGGCGTAGGGGGTCAGGTCGTCGATCACCGTCCCGGCGGCGGCCTCTACCGCGTCAATATCGCTGCCCCCGTTGGTGACGAAGGTCAGAGTATAGCCGGTGTAGGTGCTGGTGAAGGCGGCGGCGGAGAGATTGGTCTCCCGGTTCACATCGTCGGCGGCGTAAATCTGAAGGCTGGTCATATTGCCGCCGCTGTCAAAGGCGGCGAGAGCCAGATATTCTGTATTATCACAGGCCCAGCCCGCCCCGCCGCTGGCTGTTATACCCAGGTAAAAGCCGCCGCTGAGCGCGTTATAGGTGTCGGAATCGCCGGTGAGGGTCAGCGTCCCGGTATAGGTTCCCGTTCCCCCGGCGGCAATGGTGCCGACGCTATATGTGACCTGGGCGCCATAGGTGTCAGTGGCATACGCCTCCACCGTAAACGTCTCCTCCGGCGGGGCGGCGCTGCCGCCGGCCTCCACCGTGATGCGTATGGGGATCTCCCAGGTGTAGGTGGGTTCCGCGGCGGTGACAGCCGCGGACGACACGGCGGTGCTGGCCTCGATGCCGTTTGTGCTGCCGGAGGGCTGAACGGCGGCCACGGAGACGGAATAGGTCGCCCCAACGGTCATGTCGCCGCTGAAATCATGCTCACCGCTGTCGGCGGCGCTTACATATACGGTTTCCACCGCCTGCCCTGTCCCGTCGTACAGCGTTACCTCATACTGTACATCCGTGGTGTCCAGCCCCGTCCATGCGGCGGCGCCGTAGACGCTAAGGGCTACATCTTGGGGGGGGCATATTGATAGACTATGTTGGAAGCGCCGCTGCTGCTCATTTTCGTAAGGTCGCTGTCCGAGTTCACCAGCACTGTGACGGATGCTTGCGTGCTGAACGCGGAGCGCCCTACGGATGTTACGGTGGCTGGTATCGTCACTGTCAAGCTCTCACAAGAATTAAAGGCATAGCTGCCAATGTCAGTTACACTGCTGGGGATTGTGATAGCAGCCAGCTTTAGGCAGTAATAAAACGCGGACTCGCCAATGGAGGTCACGCCTTCGGGAATCGTGACGCTGTTCAGTGAAAGGCAGAACTGAAAAGCCTGTTTTCCAATAGCGGTAACACGGTATGTAACATTATCGTATGTAACGGTGGCGGGAATAGCTAGGCTGCCAGATGGATTGCCCGCAGTAACCTCAACGGTTGTCTCTGATGTCACCTTAAACGTCAGCCCGCTGGCGCTGTCCGTAAAGGTGATATCCTCGGCCATGGCTGGGGCAGCCCCCAGCGCCCCCAGGCACAAGGCCAGGGCCAGGAGCAGGGTGAACAGCCGGATGGTTTTCCTTTTCATTTTCATGCCCTCCTGAAGGATAAGATTCCGAAATAAACACGACGAGTGACAGGGTTTTTGTAAAACGCGTTTTAATTTCGATTGAATTGTACCATATTCACATTGTCACGTCAAGAGCAATCGGAAAAAAATCACCCCGCGAAGCCCGCAGGGTGATGTGATTGTTGGACGTTTTACGCTGATTTGGAGAAAATGGTTAAATGACGTAGTCGTTTCCCGCATTGGCGTTGGCGCGATCCAGTAAATCCTGTAAAGTGATTCCTTCCAGGTAGTTGGTAATAACCTGATACAGGCCCTCCCACATCTCCACAGTGGAGCAGGTGGCGCAGTGTTCGCACTGGTTGGGGGTTTCGTCCAGGCACTCCACCGGGGCCAGGCTGCCCTCCACCAGGCGCAGGATCTCCGCCAGGTTATACTCCCGCGGCTCCCTGGCCAGGCGATAGCCCCCCTGGGGGCCGCGTATGCCCTTGACAAACCCGGCCCGGCTCATGACGGTGACGATCTGCTCCAGGTACTTCTGGCTCAGATCCTGCCGGGCGGCCACGTCCTTCAGGGTGACGAGGCCGCCGTCGCTGTGCTGGGCCAGATCCACCATGGTTCGCAGGGCGTACCGGCCCTTGGTTGAGACTTTCATGCTGTCAGCTCCTTCCTGATTATGAAAGGGTTTCCATTTGGGCCTGAATGTCCCCCTCGCAGGCCCGCATGGCCAGGATGGTCTTTTCCATCAGTGTCTCCAGGGGCCAGCCCAGCATATCCGCCCCCCGCTGAATGACCTCCCGGGAGCATCCGGCGGCGAAGCCGGACTGCTTGTACTTCTTTTTCAGGCTCTTGACCTCCATGTCCATCACGCTTTTGGAGGGGCGCATCAGGGCGGCGGCCCCGATCAGGCCGGTCAGTTCGTCCGCGGCGTAGAGAACCTTTTCCATCTCATGCTCTGGGGCAATGTCCACGGTGAGAAGATACCCGTGGCTGCACGTTGCGTGGATAATGTCCTCCTCCACCCCGGCGGCCCGCATCAGCTCCTGCTGCTTTACGCAGTGCTGGTCGGGGTACCGCTCAAAATCCAGGTCGTGCAAAAGGCCCACCACGGCCCACTTGTCCGCCTCTGTCCCATAGCCCAGGTCGTTCGCGAACCAGCGCATGACCCCCTCCACCGTCAGGGCGTGGCGGAGGTGAAAGGGGTCTTGGTTATACTGGGTCAGAAGGGCCCAGGCGCTTTCTCTGTTCATTGGCTTATTGCTCCTCCGCTTGATAAATTGTTCCGCCGCCGATGACCGTGTCCCCATCATAAAGAACCACAGCCTGACCGGGGGTGATGGCCCGCTGGGGCTGGTCGAATGTCACCCGCAGCTCGTCCTCGTCTGTCTGCTCCGCCGTGGCCCACTGCTCCGCCTGGCGGTAGCGAACCCTGGCCCGGCAGCGGACAGGCTCCTCCAGCCGGGGCAGGGCGATAAAATTCAGGTCGTTTGCCAGCAGCGTGGCGGAAAACAGCCGCTCATTGCCCCCCAGAAGGATGGTGTTGTCCGCCCGCCGCTTGGCGCAGACGTACAGGGGCTTTTCCGCCGACACGCCCAGCCCCCGCCGCTGGCCGATGGTGTAGCCGATGGCCCCCCTGTGGCGGCCCAGCACATGGCCCGCCTCGTCCACAAAATCCCCAGGGGGGTAGTCGTGGCCGGTGTACCGGCGGATAAAGGCGGCGTAATCCCCGTCCGGGACGAAGCAGATATCCTGGCTGTCCCGCTTCCGGGCGTTTAAAAGACCTTTTTCCGCCGCCAGGGCGCGGGCCGCCTCTTTGGTCATGTCTCCCAGCGGGAAGCGGGTGTGGGCAAGCTGCTCCTGTGTCAGCGTATACAGCACATAGCTCTGATCCTTGGCGGCGTCCAGCCCCTTTTTCAGCAGCCAGCGGCCCCCCGGATCCCGCTGGACCCGGGCGTAATGGCCGGTGGCGATGGTCTCGCAGCCCAGCAGCCGCGCCCGGTCATAGAGACTGCCGAATTTGAGATAGCGGTTGCAGTCAATGCAGGGGTTGGGGGTGCCGCCCTCCTCATATACCTGCACGAACCGGCGGATGACCTGCTCCTCAAACCGGGCGGTGTAGTCAAACACATAGTAGGGAACCCCCAGGCGGCGGGCGGCGGAGCGGGCGTCGGAAACGTCGTCCAGGGAGCAGCAGGTCTTCTCGGCTTTGGTCTCGCCGGAAAACAGCTTCATGGTGACGCCAAGGCAGTCAAAGCCCGCCCGCTGCATCAGCAGGACAGCCACGCTGCTGTCTACCCCCCCGGACATGGCCACCAGGGCCTTTTTCCCCGCCGTATCGACGTTGTCAGGGGTTGTCGGCGTGGACATCGTTTAAGTGACAGGCCGCGCACTCCCCCTCCTTCAGGGTCTCCGGGTCATAGGCAATGCCGTTTTTGTCGTAATAATCCTTCACGGCGGCCTTCACCGCCTCCTCCGCCAGCACGGAGCAGTGGAGCTTGTGGGCGGGCAGACCGTCCAGCGCCTCCGTCACCGCCTTGTTCGTCAGGGTCAGCACCTCGTCGATGGGCTTGCCCTTGATCATCTCCGTAGCCATGGAGGAGCTGGCGATAGCGCTGCCGCAGCCGAAGGTGATAAAGCTCACGTCGGAGATCCGTTTCTCCTCGTCCACCTTAATATACATCCGCATAATGTCCCCGCACTTGGCGTTTCCCACCTCGCCGATGCCGTCTGCGTCCTCCATCTTCCCCACGTTCCGGGGATGCTGGAAATGATCCATAACCTTATCGCTGTAAAGAGCCATTGTAATTCTCTCCTTCCTTATATCTGATGCTTTAAGATGCCCCGCTCCAGCTCGTCCCACACAGGGGACATATTCCGCAGGTACGCCACCACCTCTGTCACGGCGGCAATGATATAGTCGATCTGCTCCGGGGTGACGTCTGCCGAAAGGCTCAGGCGGAGACTGCCGTGGGCCACCTCATGGGGCAGACCCAATGCCAGCAGCACATGGCTGGGATCCAGGGAGCCGGAGGTGCAGGCGCTGCCGGAGGAGGCGGCGATGCCCTTTTCATCC
>JAJQFY010000151.1 GCA_021200935.1 Oscillospiraceae bacterium | reverse complement strand
AGTCAGGGTCTGCGGGCGTATCGCCCTGCCACCGGTGGGTCAGGGGTGTATACCGATCTGCGCCCACAGGAGCCGGAGGTAATCGTGTATCTCCGTCACCGTCCCCACCGTGGAGCGCGGGTTCCGGGAGGTGGTCTTCTGGTCGATGGAGATGGCCGGAGACAGCCCCCCTATGTAATCCACGTCCGGCTTGTCCATCTGCCCCAAAAACTGCCGGGCATAGCTGGAAAGGCTCTCCACATACCGGCGCTGCCCCTCCGCGTAGATGGTGTCAAAGGCCAGACTGGACTTTCCGCTGCCGGACAGGCCGGTGAACACCACCAGCTTGTCTCTTGGTATTTCCAGGTCTATATTTTTCAGGTTGTTGGCCCGCGCCCCCTGAATGGTAATTGTTTCCGACATTCCGTTCCCCCGCCGCATAGATTCTTTATAAACGTCACTTTAATTATACACCATTTCGCAGCAAAAAGCAGCCCCTATCTCACTCAGCACAGGCGGTCGGGCCAGTCCTCCCCCTTGGCGAAGGCCAGCAGGCTCTCCACCCCGCAGCGGGCCATGCTCTCCACCGCCTCTTGGGTGTAAAAGGCCATGTGCTGGGTCATCACCACGTTGGGAAACTGCCGGAGATAGGCCATGTCCCGGTTTTTCAGAATCGAGGTCTTCAAATCCCGGTGATAAATCCCGTTTTCGTTCTCAAAAACGTCCAGGGCCAGGCCACCCAGCTTCTGGCTCTCAATGCCCTCCGTGACGGCCTCAATGTCCATCAGCTCGCCTCTGGCGCAGTTTATCAGGATAATCCCCGGCTTCATTTTGGCGATGGTGCGCTGGTTTATCATGTGATAGGAGATGTCTGTGAGCCGGGTGTGCAGGGTCAGGATGTCGCTCTCCCGGTACAGGGTGTCCATATCCACAAACGTCACCTTATTCTTCATCTCCTCCGAGGGGTGGAGGCTGTGGGCCAGAATCCGGCAGCCAAAGCCGCTGAGATTCTCAATGACCGCCCGTCCGATGCGGCCAGTGCCGACCACGCCCACAGTCAGGCTCCGCAGCTCCCGCCCCATGAGGCCCTCCAGGGAGTAGTCGTTCACGTTGATGCGGTACAGGGCCGGTTTATAGCACCGCAGGCACATAAGCATGAGCATGACCGTATAATCCGCCACCCCGTTGGGGGCGTAGCTTGCATTGCTTACCTGGACGCCGTGCTGCTTTGCCCCGTGCAAATCCACATGGTTATACCCCACGGTGCGGGTGCTGTACCCCTTCACCCCCAGGGCGGAAAGGGCCCGGAACATCTCCTCGTTCATATCGCTCTGCCCCAGGGTGGTCACGCCAACGCTCCCCTGAGCCAGGGAAAGGGTCTCCTGGGTCAGCGGCTCTCCCGTTTTTATCAGGTCAAAATGGAGGCTTTCCGCCAGGGCCTCCAGCAGGGGTTCCTCGTCCGGGCGCACCTCATAGGCTGTTAGCTGTATCTCGTTCAATGGTTTTGTCACTCCTCTATCTCGTTTACGTCCCGGCCCATCATGTGCATATACTCGTCATAGCTGCACATTCTGTCGATGCAGCCCTCCGGGGTCAGCTCGATGATACGGTTGGCAACGGTCTCTGTGAGCTGGTGGTCGTGGCTGTAGAACAGGATGTTATAGGGGAAAGCGGCCATGCCGTTGTTCAGAGCGGCAATGCTCTCCAAGTCCAGGTGGTTGGTGGGCTGGTCGAACATAAGAACGTTTGCCCCCTCCAGCATGGTTTTGGAAATCATGCAGCGCATTTTCTCTCCGCCGGAGAGAACGCTGACCTTTTTATACACATCGTCCCCGGAGAACAGCATTCGGCCCAGGAAGGTACGCAGATAGCTCTCCCGCTTGTCGGCGGAGAACTGGCGAATCCAGTCCATCAGCTCTAACTCGCAGCCGTCAAAATAGCTGTCAAAGTCCCTGGGGAAGTAGGACTGGGTGGTGGACACGCCCCACTTGATTTCCCCCTCGTCCGGCTCCAGCTCCCCGGCCAGGAGCTGGAACAGGCAGGTGATGGCGTTCTCGTTTTCGCTGATAATGGCGATTTTGTCCTCCTTGTTCATAATGAAGGAGACGTTGTTGATGAGCTTCACCCCGTCCACGGTTTTGGAGACGTTGGTGACGAACAGCCTGTCCTTCCCCGGCTCCCGCTCGGCCTTGAAGCCCACCCAGGGATAGCGCCGGGAGGAGGCGGGCATTTGCTCCACGGAGATTTTGTCCAGCAGCTTCCGGCGGCTGGTGGCCTGGCGGGATTTGGATTTGTTGGCGGAGAACCGGGCGATGAAGGTTTGCAGCTCCTGAATCTTCTGCTCCGCCTTTTTGTTCTGGTCCTTTATCAGCTTCTGCATGAGCTGGCTGGATTCATACCAGAAGTCGTAGTTGCCCACATACATACGGATTTTCCCGTAGTCGATGTCCACGATATGGGTGCAGATATTATTGAGGAAGTAACGGTCATGGCTGACCACCAGTACGGTACCCTCGTAGTCCATGAGAAAGTTTTCCAGCCACACGGTAGAGGCCAGGTCAAGGTTGTTGGTAGGCTCGTCCAGCAAAATGATATCCGGGCGGCCAAAGAGGGCCTGCGCCAGCAGCACCTTCACCTTCTGCCGTCCCTCCAGCTCGGACATCTGCTTATCGTGGAGGGCGATAGGGATGCCCAGTCCCTGAAGCAAACGGGATGCGTCTGACTCCGCCTCCCAGCCCCCCAGCTCGGCGTATTCCTCCTCCAGCTCCGCCGCCCGCAGGCCGTCCTCGTCGGAGAAATCCTCCTTTTCATAGATGGCGTCCTTCTCCTTCCCGCACGCATACAGCCGGGGATTGCCCAGAATGACGGTCTCGATGACGCCGTAGTCGTCGTACATGCTCTGATCCTGGCGCAGCACAGACATCCGGCATTTGGGGTCTATGTACACATGGCCCTTGGACGGCTCCACCGCCCCCTCCAATATCTTTAAAAAGGTGGATTTGCCCGCGCCGTTCGCGCCGATGATGCCGTAGCAGTTCCCGGCCACGAATTGCAGATCCGCCCCTGAAAACAGCACCTGACTGCCGTATTGCAGCGAAAGATTTTCAACAGTTATCATTAGCTTACCCTCCGTAAATTGACCATGTATGCCATCATACCATATTTCCCGCCGCTTTAACAGCCCGGAAAAAATTTTTTCTTGAACTTTTTTCAAATTGCCATTGACACAATCCAGATTTTCTGCTATAATAGCCCGGCATTCGGAGAGATGTCCGAGTGGTTTATGGAGCTGGTCTTGAAAACCAGTGACTCCGCAAGGGGCCGGGGGTTCGAATCCCTCTCTCTCCGCCATATACCCACTGCGGGGCCGGTTCCCCGATACAATATATTAATTCGGCTTGGAGAAGTACCCAAGTGGCCGAAGGGGTTCCCCTGCTAAGGGAGTAGTGCGTGATGAGCGCAGCGAGGGTTCAAATCCCTCCTTCTCCGCCAATAACCAAAAGCCTTGAAAATGCTGGAAACCATAGTGTTTTCAAGGCTTTTCGGTTCTTTTTTACCTAACAAAATTTCGCATTTTTGAGCGTGGAATAGCGCGGGTTACACCGTAAAATTTTCGTAAAAATCAGAGTAAGCCATACTGCTCAAGTGAGGCATCAACCGGCTTACACTTCGACGGAGTCAAGGACTGCGAACAGGCCCTCCAGAAACGCCTGCTGATCTGCACAGCACCTGGAAAGAAACAGTAGCATGGTAATAAGGCTGCAACAGGATTTTCCGCCTTCCAGTGAGACATAGGCTCTGGTACTCATAAGCAGACGATGCGCCATTTCCTCTTGGCAAATATTCAGATGGTTGCGAGTTATCAGTAGCTCGCCGCGAATGTAATCTTTGACCGCCTTGTTAATTTGAATTTTCATGGAAAATCCCATGAAGTACGGTTCACAATCAAAAATTTATTTTTTGGGGAATAAAATGTAAAAACGCCCCTTTCTCGCGTGACTGTCCGTGGACAATCCGTGCGACAAAGGGGCGTTCCCCCACAAAAAAGCCGAGGTAGCCGCCCCGGCCCTTTTCATGCCGCTTAGGGCCTCGCAAATGCGATCAAGATGCTCCAAACTCACCCTTTCGCAAATCTCATGGTACATCTCGTTGATTGTGCTTGGCCGAAGGCCGGTCTTGCGTGCAAGGTCGGCCTGCGTCCAGCGCCTTTCGCCTAGGCGCGCTGATAATAAAATCCTAATCATTGATACCGCTCCTTTTCAGTTATAATTTACCGATTTTCTCACATTTTTGCTTGAATTTGTTAGATTATCACTCTATTTGTTAGATTATAACAAAAAAGAACACGGACTCTCGTTTGAGAATCCGTGTTCTTTTTCATCAACAACAGATAGATTAAACCTCACGCGACAGGGGACACGACACCTTAAAGCCAAACGCATCGACTGAAAGGATGACTGTGCCGCCCTCGTGTTCGCGTGATTTGCATATGGTGGAGACGAAGGGATTCGAACCCTCGACCTCTCGGATGCGAACCGAACGCTCTCCCAGCTGAGCTACAGGCCCCTAT
>JAJQFY010000161.1 GCA_021200935.1 Oscillospiraceae bacterium | reverse complement strand
CAGGAGACCCCCGCCCAGGAGCCGGAAGCCCGCCCTGAGCCGCCGTTTCCCTTTGGCGGAGAGGGACTGTAAAAAACAAAATCAAGAGGCGGGCTATGCCCGCCTTTTGTGACAATATATCAGGGCGAAAAACAAGAAAGAGGACGCTTACAATGAAAAGAAAATTCCTCTGCTGTCTTTTAGCTGCCCTCCTCATCCTCTCGGCGGTTTCCTGCGGTGCGGCTCCCGCAGAGACGGCGGAGGAACTGACAAAGGAGACGGCAACGGAAAATGCGGAGATAGGGACAGCCATTGCCTACGGCCTGGTTCCAGAGACGCTGCAAGTCAGCTATAGCAGCCAAATCACCTACGGGGAGTTTTGTGCGCTTTTGGATAATCTTGTTGTGCTTTATGACGCGACCTATATGAAGGACTGGCTCGCTGTGTCGTCGGCTTACCATGATGCGAACGACCTTATGAGCCGCATGGAGGGCGCTATTGTGCTGTTTTATCTGGCAGAGTGTACCGGGCTTGACGAGATAGGCTATACCTACAACATCCCGCTGGAGGATTTGATCTCGGATGAGGTGAATTTTTACGCCAATGTAACGTTTGACTACCCGCTCCTCCCGGATATTCACGAGATTTACTATAATGAGACAATCGCTGAATCAGAAAATTATTCCTGGCTCTGTGAAAATGACTACGCTGACAACGCGAAGCGTTTTGTGGAGCGGTATTCCTATGTCAATGGGCTTGCGTATTTTGATTATGATGAGAATTACGACCTGCATTTTGGAGATGCCTTCACCCGCGAGGCGGCCACCTGCGCGGTGAAACGGCTTTATGAGACCTCCTGGTATGCACACTATGTCCCGGCGGACACGCTGACCAGCACCATAAGCGGTGATACCATTGCCCTGGCAGAATCCATGCCGACGGTATCAACCTCTAAGCTTCCCAACTGGAAGGGCTATACCCTTCCAGACCTGGATTCCAATGATTACGGCGCGGGATAAGCGTATACGGAGGAGGTTGTCGCGCTCTACGCGGCAGAGGGGTTTGACTTTGTCCGCGTTCCGTTCAGTTTTGAGAGTGTTTTCGCGGGTGAGGATACGTCCTCCGTCCGAGAGGCGGTCATGCGAAATTTGGACGAGCTGCTCACCTGGTGCGCTCAGTACGGGATTCATGTCTGCATCGACCTGCATAATATGCCGGGCTTTACCACGGACGCGGACGATTCCAATGACTCGATGTTTTTCGACGAGGAGCAGCAGCGGCTGTTTGTGGCGTTTTGGTCGTTTATGGCGAATTATTTTCAGGATGTGCCGCCCCAGCTTTTGAGCTTTAATCTTCTCAATGAACCGCATGGGAGCGATGAAACGGAGCTTGACAGCGAGACCTATGCTGCCGTCATGCAGCTCGCGATTGATGTCGTTCACGATATTACGCCGGAGCGCGTTATTTTCGTGGATATGCTCTCGTTGTCAGACCCTGTGTATGAGCTGGCTGACACCGACACGGTGCAGTCCGCGCATTTGTACTTTTTGTATGAGGAAACAGACCGCTGGCCGGTGGAGTATATTAATGGGTTCATTCATCGGAATAATGGAGAGCTGACTCTGGAAGGAGATTTTTCCGTAGGAACGGAAATTACCTTTGACATCAGTCAGTTCCATGCTGCGGGAGCGCTGGCACTCTATGCGGATGGTGTGGAGATTGCGGCATATTCTCTGGGCGGCGAGTCCATCGGTGAGAATGGATGTGTGGAGATAGGAGAGCCGAATACCGATGGCGAGTGGTTTGGATATGAGGGGCGTACCTGGACGGTACGGCTTGAAAGCGACGCGGAGACGCTGGTTCTTTCCCAGGAAGGGGAGGACAGTTGGTGGTATCGGCTGAACAGCATTACGATCGATACGGAGGACTATTCCGTCAGGCTGGTGGGAAGCAACAGTGTGGTGAAGAGCGAAGCGGTTCCAAGGCTCGCGATTGCCGCCGATGGCAGCGTTTCCTCCGATGTGGCGAATACGCTTTGTTCCCTGAATGACATGGTGGAGATGCTGCACGGCTTCACACAGGAAACGGGTACGCTCATCATGGTTCAGGAGTTGGGCTTTGACGCGGACAACGATTATGATGTCACCCTGGCTGCAGCGGATGATTTATTGGCGGCTCTTGAGGCCTGTGATATACCGTGGTGTTCCTGGTGCGGCGAACACGGGTATCTTTTTGACAAACGGGAATATCAGGCGTATACCATGAAAGGCGAGCGCTTCCTTCGGGACGGCGCGGAAATTGAGGACGTCGGGGAATACTGGATGGTTGACGCGGGACTTCGGGACGTTTTTCGGATATATATAGATATGTGACGAAGCTTTAACTGCGAACATACGAGTTTTATGCGAATAAAAGGCTTTTAAGGAGACAGAAGAACCATGAAATTAGGCATTGTAGGACTCCCCAACGTGGGGAAAAGTACGCTTTTCAACGCCCTGACGAACGCCGGGGCGGAATCGGCCAACTATCCCTTTTGCACCATCGACCCCAATGTGGGGGTGGTGGCTGTGCCGGATGAGCGGCTGGACTATCTGGCGGAGCTGTATCAGCCCAAGAAATACACCCCGGCGGTCATTGAGTTTGTGGACATTGCCGGTCTTGTGAAGGGGGCCAGCCAGGGGGAGGGCCTGGGCAACAAGTTCCTCGCGAACATCCGGGGAACGGACGCCATCGTCCATGTGGTGCGCTGCTTTGACGACCCCAACATCATCCGCCACGAGTGTTCCACCGACCCGGCGGGGGACATCGAGACCATCAACCTGGAGCTTATCATGGCCGATTTGGAGATGATACAGCGCCGCCTGGAGAAAGCCCAGAAGTACCTGAAATCCGGGGACAAGAAATACGCCAAGGAGGCGGACGTTCTCTCCCGCCTGGCGGATTGGCTGAATGAGGGGAAATCCGCCCGCAGCTTCCCCTGCGAAAAGGACGAGGCGGAGCTGATCGGCCAGTCCGACCTGCTGAGCCTGAAGCCGGTGATTTACGCCGCCAACATGGATGAGGACGGCTTCGCGGACGCGGAAAACAGCCCCTATTATCAGCAGGTGGCGGCTGTGGCGGCCCAGGAGGGCAGCTCCGTGCTGCCGGTGTGCGCCCGGTTCGAGCAGGATATCGCTGAGCTGGACGACCCGGAGGACAGAGCCGTGTTCATGGAGGAGCTGGGCCTGACGGAATCCGGCCTGGAACGGCTGATAAAAAGCTCCTATGACCTGCTGGGGCTTATCTCCTTTTTGACCTGCGGGGCGGACGAGTGCCGGGCCTGGACGATCACCAGGGGGACGAAAGCACCCCAGGCCGCCGGGAAAATTCACACGGACTTTGAGCGGGGCTTCATCCGTGCAAACGTCATTGCCTTTGACGACCTGAAAGCCTGCGGCAGCGAGGCGGCGGCCAGGGAAAAGGGCCTGCTCCGGGCCGAGGGCAAGGAATACGTCATGCAGGACGGCGACGTCGTCCACTTTTTGTTCAATGTCTAAGCGCATTTCTTTGCTGGATGGCTGGCGGGGCCTGGCCTGCTTGCTGATGATTGTCTATCATCTGCTGTTCGATTTCTATATGTTCGGCTGGCTGGGGCGGAGCTTTATATTCGGCACGCCCATGGTGATATTCGAGCGGTTTATCGCCTATTCCTACATACTCTGCGCCGGTATCAGCGCCCACTATACCCACAGCAACCTGCGCCGGGGGCTTATCACCGCCGGGGCCGGGGTGCTGGTGATTATCGCCTCCTTTATCGTGGATGCGCCCATTTTATTCGGCGTTCTGCAATTTCTGAGCGCGGCCATGATTCTCTATGCCCTGATTGGCCGCTGGACGGAAAAGGTGCCAGAAAAAATCGCCCTGTTTCTCTGGCTGGGCCTGTTCATCCTTACAAAGCTGTGGACGGAAAATACCCTGGTTCAGGTTAAATGGCTGTTCTGGCTGGGGTTCAAATACAGCGGCTTCGTGTCCTATGACTATTTCCCCATCCTGCCCTATATTTTTCTGTTCCTCATTGGAACCTGGCTGGGCCGGCAGCTTAAAAAGCTGCAGGAGCAAAGCCCGGACAGCCCCCTTCTCACCGCACAGGCGCCCAGGTTTCTCACCTGGCCGGGGCAGCACAGTCTTTGGATATACCTGCTGCACCAGCCCATTTTATATGGGGCCTGCCTCGTGACCTATCTTTTTCTGTAGGCGATGAGTACATTTCTGTGGCTGTCGTCCAGCGCGGTCATGCTGGGACTTTTGGCCTGCCTCGCGATTCGGGCCGCGCAGGAGCTTTTTGGCCTTGACCTGGAAAAGGGGACGCTGGCACTGAAAAAAGCCGTTCTCGCCCCGGCAAATTGGCATCCGGCCCTGATTTTCGCTGCCTCCCTGGCTGTGCTGTGGGTGACGGCGCTGCTGGGCTACGCCTTTGAAACCGGCGGTCTGTCGGGTTTTATAGACCATCTCTATACCCGCATGACCGAGGCGGGGGACGCGCCCCGCTATATTTACATGGCGGAAAACGGCTACGTCTCCTCCGGGGAGTATGTGAACAACATTGTGTTCTACCCCCTGTACCCCCTTTTGATGGCGGGGCTGGGGGCGCTGCTGGGG
>JAJQFY010000198.1 GCA_021200935.1 Oscillospiraceae bacterium | reverse complement strand
GCTATCTGCTGCGCCACGAGACGGCAAACCAGGCCCATTACCGGCTGCTGCACCCGGCGGTTATGTCCCTGGAAAACCGAAAGCGCTGCCTGTGGGATTTAAAGGCCATCGGCTACCAGGTGGGGTGCGGGATGATGGTCGGCTCCCCCGGCCAGACTGCGGCCCATTTGGCGGAGGATTTGCTGTTCATCCGGGAGCTGGAGCCGCAGATGGTGGGCATTGGGCCGTTCATCCCCCAGCACAGCACGCCTTTCGCCGACCAGCCCGCCGGGACGCTGGAGCTGACCTTATTTCTGCTGGGTCTGCTCCGGCTGATGCTGCCCCGGCTGCTGCTGCCCGCCACCACAGCCCTGGGAACCATCCACCCCCGTGGCCGGGAGCTGGGGATTCTGGCGGGAGCCAACGTGTGTATGCCGAACCTGTCCCCGGCGGCGGTGCGGGAAAAATACGCCCTCTATGACAACAAAATCTGCACCGGCGACGAATCCGCGCAGTGCCGGGACTGTTTGCAGGCCCGGCTGGCCTCCATTGGATATGAGGTCGTTATAGGCCGTGGAGATCATCCCGACTTTATTGAAAACTTTTAGGAGCAAAAAGGAGACGACACGATGTATAACCCAAAATCCCGGAAGGCGGAGGAATTTATTGACCACCAGGAGATTCTGGACACCCTGGCCTATGCGGAGGCCAACTGCCGGAACGGGGCGCTGATTGACCAGATTCTGGAAAAGGCCCGGCAGCTAAAGGGTCTGAGCCACCGGGAGGCTTCGGTGCTGCTGGCCTGCGAGCTGGAGGACAGGAACCAGGAGATGTACGCGCTGGCGGAGCAGATTAAAAAGGACTTTTACGGCAACCGCATTGTGATGTTCGCGCCCCTGTATCTCTCCAACTACTGTGTAAACGGGTGCGTGTACTGCCCCTATCACGCGAAGAACAAGACCATTGCCCGAAAGAAGCTGACCCAGGAGGAGGTGCGGGCGGAGGTCATTGCTTTGCAGGACATGGGCCACAAGCGCCTTGCCATCGAGGCGGGGGAAGACCCGGTCAACAACCCCATCGAATATATATTGGAGTGCATCCAGACCATCTACTCCGTGCGGCACAAAAACGGGGCCATCCGGCGGGCGAACGTGAACATTGCGGCCACCACGGTGGAGGAATACAAAATGCTGAAGGAGGCGGGCATCGGCACCTACATCCTGTTCCAGGAGACCTACCACAAGGAGAGCTACCAGCAGCTCCACCCCACCGGGCCAAAGAGCAACTACGCCTACCACACCGAGGCCCATGACCGGGCCATGGAGGCGGGCATCGACGACGTGGGCCTTGGGGTGCTGTTCGGGCTGGAGATGTACCGCTACGAGTTCGCGGGGCTTTTAATGCACGCGGAGCATTTGGAGGCGGTGTTCGGGGTGAGGCCGCACACCATATCCGTTCCCCGGGTCTGCCCGGCGGACGACATTGACCCCACGGATTTCGACAACGGCATCGACGACGACACCTTCGCCAAAATCGTGGCCTGCATCCGCATTGCGGTGCCGTACACGGGGATGATCGTCTCCACCCGGGAGAGCCAGAAGTCCCGGGAGCGGGTGCTGCACCTGGGCATCTCGCAGATTTCCGGCGGCTCCCGCACCAGCGTGGGGGGCTATGTGGAGCCGGAGACCCCGGAGGAGAACTCCGCCCAGTTCGACATATCCGACCACCGCAGCCTGGACGAGGTGGTAAAGTGGCTGATGGACATGGGCTACATCCCCTCCTTCTGCACCGCCTGCTACCGGGAGGGCCGCACCGGGGACAGGTTCATGTCCCTTTGCAAGAGCCGCCAGATTATGAACTGCTGCCACCCCAACGCGCTGATGACCCTGAAGGAATACCTGATGGACTACGCCTCCCCGGAGACCCGGAAGGTTGGCGAGGCGCTGATAGCAAAGGAGCTGGAAAATATTCCCAAGGACAAGGTGCGGGAAATTGTCGTGGAGCGGCTGGGCCGGATTGAGGCGGGCGAGCGGGACTTCCGCTTCTGACAGGGGGCGCCTATGAGCTTAAACGACACCCCCTCCGGGAACCGGCTGCACATTGCCTTTTTCGGGCGGCGGAACGCGGGGAAATCCAGCCTGGTGAACGCGGTGACGGGCCAGGCCCTGGCTATCGTCTCCGACGTGAAGGGGACGACCACCGACCCGGTGCAGAAGGCCATGGAGCTGCTGCCCCTGGGGCCTGTGGTGATTATCGACACCCCCGGCATTGACGACGTGGGGGCGCTGGGCCGCCAGCGGGTGGCCCGGGCCATCCGGGTGCTGAACAAGACGGACATTGCCGTGCTGGTGGTGGACGCATCCGTTGGCATGACCGGGCCGGAGGAGGAGCTTGTGGGCCTCTTTCAGGCCCGGGGGCTGCCCTATATTATCGCCTGGAACAAGTCTGACCTGGCCCCAACGGCGGCCCTGCCGGAACAGGCTATGGCGGTCTCCGCCCTGACCGGGGCGGGGGTTTACGAACTGAAGGAGCGGCTGGCCCACCTGGCAGCCTCGGACAAGCCGGAGCGGCGGCTCATTAGGGATCTGCTCCGGCCCGGGGACGGGGTGGTGCTGGTGGTTCCCATCGACAGCGCGGCCCCCAAGGGGCGGCTGATTCTGCCCCAGCAGCAGGTGATTCGGGACTGTCTGGATGCCGGGGCCATCCCCCTGGTCTGCCGGGAGAGCGAGCTGGAAGCGGCCCTCAGCCGTCTCGCCGCCCCGCCCCGGATGGTGGTGACGGACAGCCAGGCGTTCCAGGCCGTGGCGGCCATCGTGCCGGAGGAGATCCCCCTGACCTCCTTTTCCATCCTGATGGCCCGGTACAAGGGGAACCCGCACCCGGCGGTCTCCGGGGCGGCGGCCCTGGCCGGTCTCCGGGATGGGGACAGGGTACTCATCTCCGAGGGCTGCACCCATCACCGGCAGTGCGACGACATCGGCACCGTGAAGCTGCCCCGGTGGATTCGGGAGTACGCCCAGGCGGAGCCGGAATTTTCCTGGACATCCGGCACGGAGTTTCCCGACGACCTGACCGGCTGTCGGCTGGTGATTCACTGCGAGGGCTGTATGCTGAATGACCGGGAAATGCAGTACCGCTTCCGCCGCGCCACCCAGGCGGAGGTTCCCATCACCAACTACGGCACGGCGATCGCCTGCATGAAAGGCATCCTGAAGCGCAGCCTGTCCCTGTTCCCGGACGCCGCCGCGCTGCTGGAGGCATAAGAAAAGGCCACGGCATACACCGTGGTCTTTTTATATTTTCTAATGCTCAATAGAACACGGCCACCGGCTCCTCCGGCTTGTCGCAGTGTTCCACCTGGGTGACGGTCAGGACGGGGCCGCGCTTGCCGTAGCCCTTGTGCCATTTAATGCTGACCTGGGCGGTGATAACAATCCAGGAGCCTTTGGCAAGGGACTTTGCCTCCGGCCAGCGGCAGATAAGACCGGCGAACTGGATATCGTTGGCGCAGCAGGCCATCATCTGGCGGCCAAAGACGAAGGTGTCCTCCGGCAGGCGGGCGCTTTTGGCCACCAGGCCCTTATAGCGGAGGGTTTTGCCCTCGTACTTCTCCATCTGGTCAGACAGGTCGGAGTAGAACAGGGCGTAGTCCCGGTCCGCGATCTCCACCACCGGGGCCTCCAAATCGAAGGGCAGGGGGTCTTCGATTTCATCATATTCCACAGAGCCGTCCGGCTGCTCGTAGGCGATATCCGTGCGGCGGCTGACGGCCCGGACGATTTTATGCAGGGCCATCCGGTCTATATTGGGGCCGCAGCGGTTGAACACCACCAGCTCGCAGCTCCGCAGCTTGTCGTACACGAGCTGGCGCATATTGGCGTTGTAGGGCAGGAAGGTGTTGGCGTCGCAGAACAGAAACTCCTGGGCAATCACCCAGTTTTGGGGCATTTTCTGGTACAGGGTGTCCAGCAGCCACATCCCGTTATACTCCACCAGCACCCGCTGGGCCTTGCAGCCCTGGAGCATTTTTTCCAGGGCCTTTGGCTCCAGGTCGGCCTCGTTTTCAATGGTCTCGATATAGACGTTCCCGCTGGAAAAGGCGGCGGGGTCGTATTCCTCTATGCCCTCCTCGCACAGCAGGAGGAGGGTGCGCTCCCCGTTATTGAAGCGCTCGTCCTCCAGGGTCTCCTGGATGAATTTGGTTTTTCCGGCCTCCAAAAAGCCGGTGAACAGATAGACGGGAACCTCTTTCACAGGCCAAACAGCTCCTTCACGGCGGCCTCGTTCAGGTTCGCGCCGATCACGCACAGCCGCCCGGCCACATTGGCCGCGCCGGTGCGGATATCCTTCTCGCCGGGGGTGTAGTCGAAGTGAACCCACTGGCCGTCCGGCCCGGCCACATAGCCCTTGGCCCGCACCACGAAGCCATAGGCTCCCTCGTCGGTGAGCTTGTCCAGGATGGCGCTGATGTCCTCCGCCGAATAGGTCTTCGCGGTCTCCGCCCCCCAGCTCTGGAACACCTCGTCCGCGTCGTGGCCGTGGTGGTGATGGTGGTGATGATGCTCGTGGTCATGGTCATGGTCATGGTCATGGTCGTGATGATGCTCATGCTCATGCTCGTGATCGTGGTCATGGCAACAGCAGTCGTCGTCCTCGTCCTCCTC
>JAJQFY010000043.1 GCA_021200935.1 Oscillospiraceae bacterium | reverse complement strand
CGACCTGTGGATCGCGGCCCCCAAGCCGGAAGGCCCCGCCGCCCTGCTGGGCGAGAAATACCACCGGGCCATTATACAGCTTCTCCCCGGCACGGAATGGGCCGCCCGCCTGGGGCCGGGAAAGTCCATGGGCCGGATCGACAACTTCCTGTCCCTGTCCGCCCAAAAGCCCTGCGATTTTTACGCCCGGCTCATCAAGAATTTTGTCACCGCCATGCCCTGGCTGTGGGAGAATCTGGAATCCCCCTACGGGGAAAAGCTAAAGCGCCTGTACGCCCCTATCCTGCTGTCTGTGGCTGAGCGGGAGCTGACAGCCTTTGCCGAAGCCCAGCCGGAGGCGAAGGTGGGCCAGCTTCTGACGATGAAGGATTTTCCCTGCCAGGAGCTTTTAAACCGGGGGCTGGGCTATGTCTATTCCGTCTACTACGTCCCCCAGGCCATCCGCACCAGCTTAGATACCCTGGCCGCCCTGAACCCCAAGGACGAATACCCGGAGGCCCGCGCCATGCGGCGGCATTTTGTGCTGCACATCGGCGGCACCAACACCGGCAAGACCTATGCCGGGTTCCAGCAGCTCATCCGGGCGGCTACCGGGGTATACCTGGCCCCCCTGCGGCTTCTGGCGCTGGAGGCCCAGGAGCGGCTTCTGGAGGACGGTGTGGCCTGCTCCCTGACCACCGGCGAGGAGGAGGATCGCCGCCCCGGGGACACCCATGTGGCCGCCACGGCGGAAAAGCTGGAGCTGGACGCCGTCTACGACGTAGCCGTCATCGACGAGTGCCAGATGATCGCTGACTGGGAGCGGGGCTACGCCTGGACGCGGGCAATACTGGGCGTCCGCGCCCCGGAAATACACCTGTGCGCCGCGCCGGAGGCAAAAAACATTCTCCTGCGTATCATCCAGTCCTGCGGAGACAGCTATGAGGTGGTGGAGCATCAGCGCCGGACGCCTCTCCTCTGCATGGCCCGCACCATAGACTACACCACCATCCAGCCGGGGGACGCGCTGATCACCTTCTCCAAGGTGGGCGTTCTCTCCGTGGCGGAGGATCTGCGCCGCCGGGGGAAGGAACCGGCCATCATATACGGGGCGCTGCCCTACGCCACCCGCCGCAAGCAGGTGGAGGGGTTCCTCTCCGGGCAGATGAAATATGTGGTCTCCACAGACGCCATCGGCATGGGGCTGAATCTGCCCATCCGCCGCATTATCTTCATGGAGACGGAAAAGTTCGACGGCCATGAGCGCCGGGAGCTGAAGCCGGAGGAGGTGCAGCAAATCGCCGGACGGGCCGGGCGGTACGGGATGTATGACAAGGGCTATGTGGGCGCGGTGGAAAACCTGGCCTTTATACGCTCCGCCCTGGAGACGGTGGTGCCGCCGATTCAGGAGGCGGTGGTGGGCTTTTCCGACCTGGTGACGGCGGTGGATTTCGACCTGCTGGAGGTTTTGGAGGTCTGGAACCGTATGCCCACGGCCAAGCCCTTTGTAAAGCTGGACATCACCCGGTATATCACCGTCATCTCCCGCATACGGGAGGCGGGCTTTCAGCTCACCAAGCAGCAGGAGCTGCGGGCCGCCAACATTCCCTTCGACGAGACGGACGACACCCTCAACCAGCTATTTTTCCGCTTTCTCCGCACCTGGAGCCAGGAGGAACCCCTTCAGCCCCCCGCCCTGCCGGAAAAGCAGACCCCCTACACCCTGCCGGAGCTGGAGCTGTACTGCCGGGAGCTGGATCTATATTTCTCCTTCTCCAAAGCCTTCGACTGCGACGTTGACCGGGACTGGCTCTACGCCGAGCGGGAGCAGGTGGCGGACGAGATAAACCAGATTTTGCTGTATAACCTGAAAAACAACATCCGCTTCTGCGCCAAATGCGGGGCCGCCCTGCCCCTGCATCACCGGGGGCGGCTGTGCAGCGCCTGCTACGGCCACCGCCACTCCTATGACCGGCGCAAGCGCTGATTTTCCTGTGGACTTTTTCGGAAAAGCATATTATAATAGATATTGTAAATGAGCTGATTAATTTTTTAAATGACTAAGTGAGGCGTATACAGCAATGAGCAAGCTAAAAGAACCCGGCTTTATCCTGCGGTGGGTAAAGCGCTTTATCGTGTACTGCCTGGGCCTGTTTATTATGGCCGTGGGCGTGGTGTTTTCCGTAAAATCCTCCCTGGGCGTCAGCCCGGTGACGTGCCTGGCAAACGTATTGTATCAGATTTTCTCGGCAGAGAACATGACCGCTCTGAATCTGGGTACCTGCACCACCATCACCTACTGTCTTTACATTCTGGTGGAGGTCATCATCCTGCGGCGGGATTTTAAGCCCGATATGCTGCTGCAAATCGTGGCCAGCTTCTTCTTCGGCCTGCTGGTGAATCTGGCCACGGCCATTTTCGCCTTCCTCCCCGCCCCGGAGATTTATCCCATGCGGCTGCTGTATTTGCTGTGCAGCGTGCCTATGGTGGCCCTGGGCGTCATGCTCTATCTGGCTCCCCAGATCCTTCCCACGCCGGGGGAGGGCATGAGCCTTGCCATCTCTAAGAAAACGGGCCTGACCGTTTCCAGCAGCAAGATTATTTTCGACTGCTCCATGGTGTGCATCTCCGCCGCCACCAGCCTAATTTATTTCCACAAGCTGGTGGGCGTCCGGGAGGGTACCATCATCTGCGCCCTGACCGTGGGCCTGGTGATGAAGGTGTTCCTCCGGGTGTGCGAGAAGCCCCTTACCCGCTTTGTGGAGCGGGACACCAAGATGGAGCAGGCCATCGGCCCGGCCCCGGAGGTAACAGCCGGTCAGCGCTGCATTGTCACCATCGGCTGGGAGTTCGGCTCCGGCGGGTATGAGCTGGCCCAGAAGCTGGCGGAACGGCTGGGGGCCAAGTTCTTCGGCAACAACGAGCTGATTCCCATGGAGGCCCAGGAGAGCGGTCTGCCGGAATCCTTCATACATAAGCATGAGCATAACATGGCCCACAGCGTGGTCTATGACTTTGTCACCTCCAGCTATGCCGCCCACATGGAGCTGTCCCCCCTGGAAAAGCTGTTTGCCACGCAGGTGCGGATCCTCCGGCGCATAGCCGCCACGGAGACCGCCGCCGTTTTGGTGGGCCGCTGCTCGGACTATATCCTCTATGAAGACCCCAACTGCTTCCGGGTGTTCATCCACGCCCCCACCCCCTACCGCGTTGACCGGGTGGCGGAAACCATGGACATCCCCCGTGAGCAGGCGGCGGCAGACCTCTCTGCCACAGACACCAACCGCGCCCGCCACTACCAGCAGTTCACAGGCCGCCCCTGGGGCAATACCAAATATTATAACCTGGCCGTGGACACCAGCGTCATGGGCCAGGAGCATAGCCTAGACCTGATATGCGACGCCATTAAGCTCTGGGAGGAAAACCGGACCGGGGCCGCCGAACCAGCGGCGTAACGGGCCGCGCAGACCGCCTGCGGCAAGGGGCGGAAGGGTAACTATACACCCTTCCGCCCCTTTGCTGTATTCCTGAAGCTCACATCCAGCAGCTCCAAAACTGTGTCGTCTGACACGGTGCCGTCCAGCGGGATGCTGACCCAGGTTTTCTTGTTCATGTGGTAGCCGGGAAGAAAGCCCGGCTGCTGCCGCAGTTGGTCAGCCATCAGTGGGTCGCACTTAATATCCAGCACGTCCGTGACGTCCGTCCCCGGCAGGCCCAGCTTGTTTCTGGGAACATCCATGATAATGCCGTACCACTTCCGATTATCCGAATGCCGCAGGACGGCATAGGACGGATACCGCACCCACAAATACTCCGGCTCCGTCCCATATGTCTGCTTGACGTAATCAAAAATGCGTTGCCTGTCCATGGACGCCTCCCGTCTGCCGCTTTTCCAATGGCTTTATTTCTCCGGCACAATCTCCAGCCAGTACCCGTCCGGGTCTTCGATGAAGTATATGCCCATGGCGGGGTTTTCAAAGCAAATGCAGCCCATGGCCTGGTGTTTGGCGTGGGCGGCCTCCATATCGGGGACGGTGAAGGCTACATGGAACTCCCCCTCCCCCAGGTCGTATGGCTCGGTTCTGTCCCGCAGCCAGGTCAGCTCCATGCGAAACCCGGTCTGCCCGTCTCCCAGATAGACCAGCTTAAACGACCCGTCCGCTGCCTCCTTCGTTTTCACCGGCTCCAGGCCCAGGGCGTCCCGATAAAACGCCAGGCTCCTGTCCAGGTCGAGGACGTTGAAATTCACATGGTTAAAGGCAAATCCGCTCATTTTCTTACTCCTTTTCGGTTTTGTTTAATTGCGGCTGTGTCCAGTAATGGGGGCACGTTGGTTTGGGGCTGGCGCGAGACCCCTCCGGCGGGGGGGCGCGTGGATTTGGGTCTGGCGCGAGACGACCCCCTCTGTCAGCGCCAAGCGCTGACATCTCCCCCGCAGCGCGGGGGAGAGAACCCCTCCACCGCCCTGTTCGGGCGGTCCCCCTCCCCTTTCAGGGGAGGCTAACCCCTTCGGCAGCGCCGGAGGCGCTGCCTTCTCCCCTGTTCAGGGGATATTTTAGAGGTTGCTTATTGTTCAATTTCCCGTTTTGACATAAGTGTACCTAATGTATTATACCTAGTGTATTAAAATAAGTATACCTAAAAATTAAACAAACACTGTCGGCGTAGCCGCAGGGTTAGCCTCCCCTGAAAGGGGAGGGGGACCGCCCGAACAGGGCGG
>JAJQFY010000176.1 GCA_021200935.1 Oscillospiraceae bacterium | reverse complement strand
TTCCGCACCGCGGCGTCCCCGGGGCTGATAACCCGGGACCGGGGGTCGGGGACGGAGATGGCCGCCACCTGGTTGATGGGGGTGGGGGTGCCGTAGTAGTCCACCGTAATGCCGTTTAACACGGCGGCGTTGGCCCGGCCCGCCCGGACAGCGTCAAACTGGCCGGTGAGGAAGTCCTTGGCCTTCTTCATTTTGTCCTCAAATTCCTTTAGCTCCGCTTTCAGTTCCATGAGTAGTCCTCCTAATCAGTATTGTTTCAGGCGCTTGCGCCGTTATTCCACAATGGTTCCCAGCCGCTCCCCGCACACCACGCGGACGATGTTCTCCGGCGGGTTCAGGGCGAATATCATGGTGGGGATGGCGTTGTCCTGCAAAAGGCAGGCGGCGGTAGAATCTATGACGTTCAGATGCTCCTCTAAAATGCGGCGGTAGGTAATGCTGTCCAGCCGCTGAGCGGCGGGGTCGGTCTTGGGGTCGGCGGTGTATACGCCGTCGATGTTCTTGGCCATCAGCAGCACGTCCGCCCCCAGCTCCGCCGCCTTCAGGGCCGCTGCGGAATCGGTGGAAAAGTAGGGGTTGCCGCTGCCGCCGCCGAAGATAACCACCCGGCCCTTTTCAATGTGGTGCATGGCGCGGCCATAGCAGTACGGCTCCGCAATGCGGGGCATATCGATCATGGTCTGCACCCGGACAGGGACGTCCGCCTGTTCCAGTGCCTCCGCCATGGCAAGGCTGTTCATTACCGTAGCCAGCATACCCATCTGGTCGGCCCGGGAGCGCTCCATGCGCCCGCCCCCGTCCTTCACGCCGCGCCAGTAGTTGCCGCCGCCGGTGACGATGCCCACCTGGACGCCCATCTCTGTGCAGCGCTTCACCGCCTGGCACACCTGGCGGATTACGTCAAAATCAAGGCCCCACCCGGCGCTGCCAGCCAATGCCTCTCCACTGAGCTTCAACAAGATCCGGCGGTAGGCCGGAGTCATATTTTCCATATTTTGGTTACTCCCTTAGGTCGTATTTCCTGGGTCTGTGCCATTATTTTACAACAGTGAGGATATATTTTCAACCGTCTCTTGGCGGAGTTATTTTATCATAGCTGGCCGCCAATTTCAACCGCGTTCGCGCAGGAAGGGGGCTACAATCGGCCTATGGAGACCATTTACCTGGATGAGCTGTTCCTGCTGAATCTGGTGATCGACTACTTTCTGCTGCTGGGAACAGCGAAAATATGCGCTCTCCCCTTCCGGCGGGGCCGCTTTCTGGCCGGGGCGGCCCTGGGGGCTGTGTGGTGCTGCCTGTCCCTGGTGCCGAAGCTGGCCTGGCTGGACGGGCCGGTGATGCGCCCTGTGCTGGCCGCCGCCATGACCCTTGTGGCCTTCGGCCCGGAACGGCGGCTGTGGCGGTGCATGGGGGCCTTTCTGGGGGTATCCGCCCTGTTCGGCGGGGCGGTGTTCGCCGCCGGATTATACCAGGGCAGCCGCACCTGGCAAAGCGGCGGGGGCCGTATTGTCCGGCTGGATATGCGGGTGCTGGTCATCTCCTTCGCCCTGTGCTGGGGACTGGTGAGCCTGGTGTTCCGCCGGACGGTGAAAAACGCCCAGCGGCGGGTTCTGGACGTCACCCTCCAGCGCCGGGGAAGAACCGTGCGGCTCCGGGCCTTGGAGGACACGGGGAACGGTCTGTACGACCCCCTGACCGGCTGCGCCGCCCTGGTGGCGGAGGCGGAGGCGGTGCGGGAGCTGTTCTCCCCCCAGGAGGCCGTCTATCTTTACGGCCCGGCGACAGAGGCGGTGGAGCATATACCCGGCCTGCGGCTGATCCCCTACGCCGGAATCGGCGGGGACGGCCATCTGCTGGCGGCCTTCCGCCCGGATAAAATCATGGTGGAGGGCCGGGAGCGGCAGGATTTAATCGCCGCCGTCGCCCCGAAAACCATCGGCACAGACGGCAGCTATCAGGCCGTTCTGTAGGCAAAGCAAGAAAGGAGTTTTATGAATCGTCTGTATCTTCTCCTGCTGGAAATCGACCTGCGTCTCCGGCAGGCGCCCCGCATTTTCTACATCGGCGGCAGCGACACCCTGCCCCCGCCCTTGGACAAACCGGCGGAGGAGGCCGCCATCGCGGCCCTGGCAAAGGGCGACCATGAAGCCCGCCAGACCCTTATTGAGCATAATCTCCGGCTGGTGGTCTATATCGCCCGGCGGTTTGAAAACACCGGGGTGAACATCGAAGACCTCATCTCCATCGGCACCATAGGGCTGATAAAAGCCATCGGCACCTTCAACCCGGAGAAAAACATTAAGCTGGCAACCTACGCCTCCCGCTGCATTGAGAACGAGATATTAATGTTCCTGCGGAAGAAAAGCGCCCGCCGCTCTGAGGTGTCCATTGACGAGCCGCTGAATACCGACTGGGACGGCAACGAGCTGCTGCTGTCTGACGTACTTGGCACGGAGGAGGATGAGGTCATAAGGCCCATCGAGGAGGACGTGGAGCGGCAGCTCCTCATGGAGGCCGTGGGACGGCTGGACGAGCGGGACCGCTCCATCATCCTCATGCGCTTCGGCCTGGAGGGCTACGAGGAGCTGACCCAAAAGGAGGTGGCGGATCTGCTGGGGATATCCCAAAGCTACATAAGCCGCCTGGAAAAGCGCATCATCCTCCGCCTGCGCCGGGAGCTGATACGGCAGTTTTAGCCCGGCATAATGCCACGACAAAAGAGGCCGCGTTTCCGCAGCCTCTCTTGTAAGTGTTGAGCTTTGGCGGGCGTCGCCTCTCCCGCATCTCTCGGGTTTCCCCTGTCATACCATCGGCGTGTGGTCGCAACGAAATTTACCACCTCAAAGCTCATTTCCCATTATACCAGCCCCAAACCGGCTTTGCAACGGCTTGGGCAAAAATCCATTGACCTGCTGCCTCAGACCTGATACAATGGGCCGGGCGCGGTTGGCGCGGGAGGTGACTGGGATGAGAATCGGACAGGTGGAAATCGCGGGGCGGGCCGCCCTGGGGCCTATGGCCGGGGTGACGGACGCCGCCTTTCGCCATATCTGCCGCCGTCACGGGGCGGCTTTGACCTGCACGGAAATGGTGTCCAGCCGGGGCCTTGTGTATCACGACGAGAAGACCAAGGAGCTGCTGTTCTGCCCGGAATCAGACCACCCCGTCTGCGCCCAGATCTTCGGCTCTGACCCGGTGATCATGGGCGAGGCGGCGGCTATGGCCGTGGAGCTTTCTGGGGCGGATATATTGGACATCAACATGGGCTGCCCGGTGGGGAAGGTTGTTAAAAGCGGGGACGGCTCCGCGCTGATGAAAACCCCCGACCTGGCCTTTCAAATCATTCAGTCCTGCGTAAGGCAGGCGGGCGTCCCCGTCACGGTGAAGTTCCGCAAGGGCTGGGACGGGGGCCATGTAAACGCCGTGGAGTTCGGCCAGCTATGCCAGCAGGCGGGGGCCGCCGCCATTGCCGTCCACGGCAGAACCCGGGTGCAGATGTACGCCGGGGCGGCGGACTGGGACATCATCCGGGACGTGAAGGCTGCCGTGACGATCCCTGTTATCGCCAATGGGGACGTGTTTTCCGGCAACGACGCTGTGCGGCTTTTGCGGCGCACGGGGGCGGATATGTGCATGGTGGGCCGGGGCAGCTTCGGCGACCCCTGGCTTTTCGAGCGGATCAACGCCGCCCTGGACGGCCAGCCGGAGCCGGAGACGCCGCCCCTTGCCCGGCGGCTGGACGAGGCCATGGAGCAGTTCACCCTGGCCTGCCGGTGGAAGGAGCCGAAAATCGCCTGTCTGGAGGCCCGCAGGCAGCTTGCCTGGTATTTTCGGGGCGTCCCCCATTCCGGCCCCATCAAGCAGGAAATCGTCAAAATCAACACCCTGGACGACATAGAGCGCATTGTGCGCCGCGCCAAACGGGAGCTTTGTGACCCATGACAAAACACGAGGAGCAGCAGCTTATAAAGGCTGTGCTGGCCGGGGACACAGGGGCCTTTGAGGCCCTGGTGAAGGCCAACGAGACAATGGTATATAATCTGGCCCTGCATATGCTTTCCGACCCCCAGGACGCCCTGGACGCCTCTCAGGAGGCATTTTTCCGGGCCTGGCGGGGGCTGGATTCCTTCCGGGGAGACAGCAAATTTTCCGTGTGGCTGTATAGGCTCACCGGCAACGTCTGCCTGGATATGCTGCGGGCGCGGCGGGACAGCCTCCCCCTGACCGATGCGGAGGGCCGGGAGCTGCCCCTGACCGACAGCCGCCCCTCCCCGGAGGAGGCGGCGGAGCGTAGCGAGCGGCGGCAGGCCGTCCGGGAGGGGATGGCCCGGCTGGAGCCGGAGTTCCGCCAGGCCCTGGCCCTGCGGGAGCTTTGCGGCCTGTCCTACGCAGAGATCGCCCAGGCCGCCGGTCTGGAACCCGGCACGGTGAAAAGCCGCATATTCCGGGCCAGGCAGAAGCTGGCGGCCATTTTGACGGCGGAGGGGAACATTTTCGGCCCGGAGCCGTCTTATGAAGGGAAGGACACCAGCGGGAAAGGAGGTGCGGGCCATGTCTGACTGCGGGCGCTGGCAGGAGCTGATGAGCCAAATGCTGGACGACGAGATATCCCGGGAGGATGCCGCCGCCCTCCGCGCCCATATGCGAACCTGTAAGGACTGCCAGGCCATGTGGAACCTGCTGTTCAGCGTCTCCCACACCATCCGGCAG
>JAJQFY010000107.1 GCA_021200935.1 Oscillospiraceae bacterium | reverse complement strand
TAGATCGTCGGCAGCGGCAGATGTGTATAAGAGCCCGGTCCGCATAGAGCTTTGGGGGGACGACGTGGAGGCGATCCACAGCTTCGACCCGGACAGCCAGCGGCGCACGGGAGAGGTGAGGAGCCTTCGGGTCATTCCCGCGGCGGAGACCCTACCATCCCTGGGGGAGGGCGGCCCCTCCGGCCTTGCGAAAAGGCTTGAGGACATAGAAAAGCGCCTGAACCGAAACGCCGTGAAATTCGACGTGGACAAGCTGCGGCGGAGCCTGCGGGCGGACGGGGAGGCCCTGGAAAACAGCCGGAGTCTTTCTGCGGCGGATAAGTATATGGAGCTGATTTACCCCAGCTTCACCACGGCCCTGAACTATATCCCGGCGGAGGCCCTGGTGCTGATGGATCAGCCGGGGAAATGCGCCCAGCAGGCCAGAAGCTATTTAAAGCAGGCGGGGGAGGATCTGCGGCTCCTGATCGAGGGGGGCGTTCTGCCCGGACGGCTGGGGAAATTTTACCTCTCCTGGGAGGAGACCGTCTCCCGGCTGGAGGACTACCCGGTGGTGATGGCGGACGCCTTCACCGTGGGCAGCTATCCCATGCAGCCGAAGACCATTATGGCCGTCTCCGCAAAGCAGCTCCCCTCCTACGCCGGGAGCGGCCAAACCGCCGCCGGGGACGTGCGCCGCTGGCTGGAGGAGGGCTACCGCTGCGTGGTGCTGGCGGGGGACAGCCGCCGGGCCCAGGCCATGGAGGAGCTTCTCCGCCAGGAGGAGGCGGGCCGGATCTACCGGGAGAGCGAGCTTTCCAGGCTCCCGGAGCCGGGCTGCTGCGCCGTGGCGGTGGGGAGCCTCTCCTCCGGCATGGAGTACCCCCAGATAAAGCTGGCGGTGCTGGCGGACACCCAGATCATGAAGACCGGCCTGCGAACCACAAAGCGGAAGCGGGCCCTGCCCGCCGGGGCAAGGCTTGGTTCCTATGAGGATCTGTCCGTGGGGGATCTGGTGGTCCATGAAAACTATGGCATAGGCCGCTTCGCCGGAATTGTGAAAATGAAAACGGACGGGGTGGAGAAGGACTATGTAAAAATCTGCTACGCCGGAACGGACAGCATTTACGTCCCCGCCACCCAGCTTGATATGGTGACAAAATACATCGGTGCCGGGGAGGACACCCCGGTGAAGCTGTCCCGCCTGGGGGGCGGGGACTGGAACCGGGCCAGAACCAGGGCCAAGGCCGCCGCCAAGGAGATGGCGGGGGAGCTGATTGCTCTGTACGCCGCCCGGCAGCGGACGCCGGGTCATGCCTTCGGCCCGGACACCCCCTGGCAGCGGGAGTTTGAGGACGCCTTTGAGTACACCGAGACCGGCGACCAGCTCCGCTGCGTGGAGGAGGTTAAGGGAGACATGGAAAAGCCCGTTCCCATGGACAGGTTCCTGTGCGGGGATGTGGGCTACGGCAAGACGGAGGTGGCCCTCCGGGCGGTGATGAAGTGCGTGCTGGACGGCTATCAGGCGGCCATACTGGTGCCTACCACCGTGCTGGCCCAGCAGCACTACCAGACGGCGGTCAGCCGGTTTTTCGGCTTTCCCGTAAACATTGGGGTGATGTCCCGCTTTACCACCGCCGCCCAGATGAAAACCACCCTTCAGGAGCTGGAAAGCGGGGCCTGCGACATCGTCATCGGCACCCACAGGCTTTTGCAGAAGGACGTGAAATTCAAAAAGCTGGGCCTTCTGGTGGTGGACGAGGAGCAGCGCTTTGGCGTCAGCCACAAGGAGCATATGAAGGAGATGGCAAAGCAGGTGGACGTGCTGACCCTGTCCGCCACCCCCATTCCCCGGACGCTGAACATGGCCCTGTCCGGCCTGCGGGATATGTCCACCCTGGAGGAGCCGCCCCATGACCGGCTGCCGGTGCAGACCTATGTGATGGAGCATGACTGGGGGGTACTGTGCGACGCCATCCGCCGGGAGCTTGCGAGAGGGGGCCAGGTCTACTACCTGCACAACCGGGTAGAGAGCATTACCCGCACCGCCGCGAAGATATTGGAGCTTATGCCGGATATATCTATAGACGTGGCCCATGGCCGCATGGACGAGGGGGAGCTTTCCGCCGCCATGGATAAGGTCATACAGGGCCAGACCCAGGTGCTGGTCTGCACCACCATCATCGAGACGGGCATCGACATCCCCAACGTGAACACCCTGATTATAGAGGACGCAGACAAAATGGGCCTGGCCCAGCTCCATCAGATCCGGGGCCGGGTGGGACGCTCCGCCCGCCGGGCCTGCGCCTACCTGACCTATCGGAAGGACAAGGTGCTGACAGAGATCGCGGAAAAGCGGCTGGAAGCCATCCGGGAGTTCGCGGAATTTAACTCCGGCTTTCGCATCGCCATGCGGGACCTGGAAATCCGGGGCGCGGGCAATGTCCTGGGGGCGGAGCAGTCCGGCCACATGATAGACGTGGGCTACGATATGTACCTCAAGCTGCTGGAGGAGGCGGTGCTGGAGGAAAAGGGGGAGCCTGTCCCCACCCGGACGGACTGCGCCGCCGACCTGGCGGTAAACGCCAACATCCCGGACTCCTACATCAAAAGCGCCGCCCAGCGGGTGGATATATACCGGCGCATTGCCCTCATCCGCACAGAGGCGGAGGCGGACGATATTACCGACGAGCTGTGCGACCGCTTCGGCGACCCGCCCCCGGCGGTGAACGCCCTGATTCAGGTGGCCCTTCTTCGGGGGGAGGCCACCGGCGCGGGCATATCGGACATATTCCAAAAGGGAGGCGTGGTGCGCTTCGCCTTCGCCCAGTTCGATTTTGAGCGGGTCAGCGCCCTGTACAGCCAGCCGGAGTGGAAGGGCCGCATCAAGGTGGAGGCGGGGAGCAAGCCCGCCGTCAGCCTGAAGCTGAAATCCACCCGCCGGATTTTGGAGGAGGCCAGGCAGTTTGTGGGGGAATATAAGCGTGCGGGGCGTGAATAATTCACAAATTATCAATATACGCGGAAGATAAAAGGATTATAATATACTCAATTTGCGGCAGACTGGGCCTGGCCCGGCTATGCCCGGTATAAGGAGAAGAAGCAATGAAACGCAACAAGAAACTGACAGCCGTCCTGGCGGCTGCCCTTGCCCTGGTGCTGGCCCTGTCCGGGTGCAGCGCCACCACAGTGGAGGCCTACACCGTCACGGGGGACACCACGGAGACTGAAGCGGCGGAGCTGGATTTCGCGGCGGCCTACAGCTACTATGACCCGGACACGGTGATTTTCTATGTGGACGGCACCGGCGTCACCTGGCAGGAGCTGTTTTACGAGATCATGTATTACACCGCCTATGTGGAATATCAGGAGGGGTCGGAGATCACAAGCTGGTCTGACGTATGCTCCCTGTTTACCGATTCCGACGGGAATTATTATACCTACGGCGCGGTGGTGCTGCAAAATGCCATCACCGTCCTGGAGCAGTACCATATCGTCTATGACCATCTGACGGCGGCAGGCGTCACCCTGGGGAAGGACGCCCTGGACAGCATTGAGGCCCTCCGGGAGCAGGTCATCGAGGAGAGCTTCGACGGGGACGAGGACGCCTTCTATGAGTATCTTGACAGTATGTACTGCACCGAGGAGCTGTGGAACTGGTTCAACGAGGTGGACGCTATGTATGCCTATGACGGCTTCGACACCCTGTATGGGGAGTTTGGCAGCGACCTGTCCGACGAGGACGTAATGGCCTACGCCGCCGGGGACGAGGACGGCGTCTGGACCCAGTATGTCCAGATAAAGCAGATATATCTCTACACCGAGGAGGAGACCGAGGAAGCTGAGGAAACAGAAGAGACGGAAGAATCCGAGGAAATCGAGGAAACCGCCGATGCGGCCTCTGAGGAGGCTTCTGAGGAGACCACGGCGGCGGAGACCATCCTGGCCGCGCTGGACGCCGCGGAGGACGTGGACGCTGCCTTCGACGAGCTTTACACCCAGTATAACGAAAACGCCGACCTGGATGCCTATCAAAGCGCCGGCGGCTGGTGCCTCTATGAGGGGGACACGGAGGACGAGATCTATCAGGCCGCCCTGGAGCTGGGGGACTATGAATATACCCTGGTGTCCATCGACGGGGCGGACGTTATCGTAATGAGCGTTCCCATCGACCCGGACGCGGGGGTCTACTATGATTCCAGCACCGGCACCATGTACACCCTGCGGTATTACGCCGCCTGGCAGAACTATTCCGACCTGATTAACGGGGACGACGGCTGGATCGCCAGCGCCGAAGCCGATTGGGCCGAAGGATTTGAAAGCTTCAGCCTGACCACCATCTTTGCCGAGGCCGCCGCTGCCGCCGCGGAGACGGAGGATACGACAGAATAAAAGGAAAAACATAAAAAGACCATAAAGGCGAGGTGCAGGCTGCACCCCGCCTTTTTCTGCATCATCTTAACGTGTGGTGCAAAGAGAAAAGCAAACGCAAAAGGCTCGTTAGGCCGTACCCTAAAACCCCTGATAATCTTCCATAATGCCCTGACCGGAAAAACCGCGCATATTGACAATTCTGTCGAGGATGATTATAATATACATATACCCCTTACTGTATTGGAGGAATGCAGAATGAGACAGTGTATGGATGCGGAGAATCTGCATCGCAGACTGAAGAAAATCATCGGTCAGGTACAGGCGATTGACCGTATGGTAGATGAGGATGTTCCCTGTGAGG
>JAJQFY010000166.1 GCA_021200935.1 Oscillospiraceae bacterium | reverse complement strand
AACGCAGCTTCCAATTCACGCTTTTGGGGGTTGACTTTTAATAGTTAATCTTTCTCCAGAAGAAAAGGATGAACTGATAGAGAAGGAACCTGAAGCAGAAAAGTATATTAAGAACTTTATGATGGGATATGAATTTATCAATCGTGTTCCTCGATATTGTCTTTGGCTGGTTGGAATTACACCAAATGAGCTGAGATGTCTTCATCAAGTCAGTAAGCGGGTGGCCCTATGTAAAGAAGCGAGAGAAAATAGTCCTGACGCTGGCCGAAGGAGATTGGCAGAAACACCAACTTTGTTTAGAGAACAATTAAACCCAGATTCCTTTGTTGTTGTCCCTAAGGTGTCGTCTGAAAGACGGAAATACATACCTATGGGATACCTTGATAAGAATACTATTGCAGGAGACAAGCTGTTTATTATTCCAGATGCCAATATTTTTCACTTTGGAGTGCTGACTTCCAACGTCCATATGGCATGGATGAGAGCAGTATGTGGTAGATTAAAAAGCGATTATAGCTATTCCATCAATATCGTCTACAACAACTTCCCCTGGCCCACGCCTACGGAGGCGCAGCGGGCCAGAATCGAGCAGACCGCCCAGGCTATCCTGGACGCACGGGCCTTATACCCGGACAGCAGCCTGGCCGACCTGTATGACAACCTGACCATGCCCCCGGAGCTGCGCACCGCCCACCAGCACAACGACCGCGCCGTCATGGACGCCTACGGCTTCCCCAAAAAAGGCATGACCGAATCCGCCTGCGTCGCAGAGCTGATGCGGATGTATCAAAAGAAGGTTGAGGAAACATCAAAATAACGATGTCAGCCTTTCCGCTCGTCTCCGTGTCCGGCATGATGTACCGCATGAAGCGGAACGCGGTGGGCCTTGCCAACATCTGCATCCTGGCTACCATGGTGCTGGTGATGATTTCCGCCACGGCCAGCCTGGTGGCGGGGGCGGAGCAGGCGGTCAGGCTGCGCTATCCCTATGACCTGGCAAACGACGGAACCGATGAATATACCGCCGCCTGGCTTAGCCAGAAGACGGCGGAGGAAGCAGCAGCCCAGGGCGCTGTCGTGACGGAGGAGGTAAGCTATTCCTATCTGGCTATGTATGTGCTGCGGCAGGAGGATGTTCTTGTGACAAGCGCTGTGGATGGATCGCCGGAAGGGGTCGCTTATACAGAGGGTATCGCCTACTTCATCACCCTGGAGGACTATAACCGGCTTACCGGGGAGAGCAGAACCCTGGCCGAGGATGAAATTCTCCTCTATGTCAGCAAAGCGGACTATGACCGGGACACCCTGACCATCTTTGACAGAACCTATGCCGTGGCGGACAGGGTGGACAGCTTTCTTGGGAACGGGCAGGTCATGGCCTATATCTACCCCAGCTACTGCGTCGTGGTCAGGGACGAGGCCCAGCTTTCCTATTTGGAGGAGAACTCTATATATGAGCTGGCGGTGTTCTGGGGGGCCAACCTGGACGCTGACGATGAGACGAAAATCCAGATATACCAGGCCCTTCGGCAGGCCGCTTCGGAGGAGGAAGGCTATTTTGGAAGCCTGGAATGTCAGGCGTGGGAGCGGGATGAGCTGGTGAGCATTTATAACGGCTTTTTCTTCCTGGGGGTATTTTTGAGCGTATTATTTATGATTGCCGCCATTCTGGTTATTTACTATAAGCAGATCTCCGAGGGCTATGAGGATCGCCGCCGGTTTGAGATTATGCAGCAGGTGGGCATGAGCCGCCTGGAGGTGAAGCGGGCCATCCGCTCCCAGGTGCTTACGGTGTTCTTCCTGCCCCTGGCAATGGCCGGTGTCCACGAGCTGTTCGCCATGTCCATTATTTTGCAGTTTATGGACGTTCTTATGCTGGCGAGCCACAGCATTTATTACATCACCGCCGCCGTCAGCTTTGCCCTGTTCGCCGCCGCATACGCCATGGTGTACGGTCTGACTGCCCGGACGTATTACCGCATCGTCAGTCCCAATGGGCCGGTGAATGTTTTGACTGCATAAAACATAAATTTCTTGTAATATTTATGCAAATGCCGAGACTATCTGTTTCTTCCGGGAGGCAGATAGTCTCTTTGTTTAAGAACAATCCTGAATGATTTACAAAATGTTAATGAAATATTCACGCTGATTCCTTTTATTCACATAAACAATCCTTTATAGTTTGTCATGTGCATATTTGCCCGGCCCATAGCCGGGAGGATTTGTCAAGGAGAAAACGAAAAACGAAAGGTTCAAGGAGGAAACAGAGCATGAGTATGGCGCCAAGAGAAAGCAAGGCTGCTGTGAGGAAGAAGCGCGTCAGGAGAACCATCATCATTCTGCTTGTTGTAGCTGTGGTGCTGGTTGCCGCTGTGCTGATTTTGCGGCAGTACGTCACGGAGAACTACGGCACTTCCAGTGAAAGCGAGATAGAGACCGCTGAGGTGACAACCGGGAGCATCATCTCCACGGTTTCCGGCTCCGGCACCCTGACCAGTGACGACGTGGAGGAGGTAACGATTCCCAGCAGCGTGTCCATCAGCACCTATTACGTCTCCGCAGAGGATACGGTGGAAGAAGGGGACATCCTGGCCACCATAGACACGGATTCCGTGCTGGAGGCCCTGGCCGACGTGCAGACCCAGCTTGACGAGCTGGACGAGGAACTGGAGGAGGCCAGCGAGGACGCGGTCAGCTCCACCTTAACATCCAGCGTCTCTGGCCGGGTGAAGGTCATTTATGCCCAAGCGGATGATGATGTTTCCACCGTTATGTATGAGTACGGGGCGCTGATGATCCTGTCCCTGGACGGTTACATGGCCGTAGACATTGATACAGCGGATTACGCCGTGGGGGATTCCGTAACGGTGGTGGATTCCGACGGGGACTCCTATACCGGCACGGTCTCTGCGGTGTCCGCCGGTGTGACCACCATTCTCCTTACGGACAACGGCCCGGCCTATCAGGACACGGTGACGGTGGATGAGACCTATACCGGCGTCCTTTACATCCATGAGCCTTTGAAAATAACCGGCTACGCCGGTACCGTTTCCTCTGTCAGCGTGTCGGAAAACACGTCCGTCAGCAGCGGAACCACCCTTTTGAATCTGTCGAATACATCCTATTCCGCGAACTACAATCAGCTTCTGGCCGAGCGGGAGGAGCTGGAGGAGCTTTACCAGACCCTGATAACCCTCTATAAGGATGGGGCTATCGTGTCTCCCATCTCCGGCACGGTGGAGAGCGTTTCCGATACATCCACCTCCTCGTCTAGCACCGCTGTCAGCGGCATGACGGGGGACAGCGGCAGCTCCTCCGGCAGCGAGACAACGGTCGTTACCATCAACCCGAACACGTCCATGTCTGTCACCATCAGCGTAGACGAGACGGACATTCTTTCCGTGGCGGTGGGGCAGGAGGCGTCTATCACCGTCAGCTCCATCGGGGATGAGACCTACACCGGCTCTGTGACGGAGGTAGACAAAACGGCCAGCAGCTCCGGCGGCGTGTCCGTTTATTCCGTGGTGGTCACGGTGGACAAGACGGATGAAATGCTCAGCGGCATGAGCGCCTCGGTGTATATCACCATCGAGGGCGTGGAAAACGCTCTGATCCTGCCGGAGGACGCGGTGCAGACCACCAGCTCCACCTCCTACGTCTATACCGCGTATGACGAGACCACCGGGGAATTGAGCGGCATGGTGGAGGTGACGACCGGCCTTTCCAACGGAACCTATATTGAGATCACTGACGGCCTTTCCGAGGGCGATACGGTGTACTATACTGAAAGCGAGGACGATTCCTTTACATTCAGCTTCGGCGGCATGGATAGATCCGATTCCTCCGGGTTCAGCATGGGCGGCAGCAACTCCGGCGGCGGTATGGATATGGGCGGCAACATCGGCGGCGGTATGTCCATGCCCGGCGGCGAATAAGGAGGACGCGCTATGATCGACTTGATTGACATATCCCGTGTCTACCAGATCGGGGCCGAGAAGGTGTACGCCTTAAACAAGGCGAACCTTCACATCGACCAGGGGGAGTTCGTGAGCATCATCGGCCCCTCCGGCAGCGGCAAATCCACCCTGATGAATATCATCGGCTGCCTGGATATGGCTGACTCCGGCACCTATCTGCTGGACGACATCCCCATCGAGGATTACGCGGAAAACGAGCTTGCCGCCATTCGCAACCAGAAAATCGGCTTCGTATTCCAGAGCTTCAACCTGATAAACAAGCTGACGGCGGAGGAAAACGTGGAGCTGCCCTTGATTTACCAGGGGGTTGGCAAGGCGGAGCGCCGCCAGCGGGTGCAGGAGGCCCTGGAGCGGGTAGACCTGGCGAAGCGGGCCAAGCACCTGCCCAACGAGCTGTCCGGCGGCCAGCAGCAGCGTGTGGCTATCGCCCGCGCCATTGCCACAAACCCTTCCCTGATACTGGGGGACGAGCCGACGGGCAACCTGGACTCCAAGACCACGGGAGAGATCATGAAGATATTCCACGAGCTTCACCGGCAGGGGAATACCATCGTTCTCATCACCCATGACGACGACATTGCCCGCCAGGCCTCCCGGGTGGTTCACATTCTGGACGGCAAGCTGTCGGAGGTGAAAATATGAAACATTTCTTCAAAATGTTCTCCCAGTCCTTCAAAATGGCACGCAAATCCATTGCGTGGAACAAATTCCGGGCCTTTTTGACCATGCTTTGCATTATCATTGGCG
>JAJQFY010000008.1 GCA_021200935.1 Oscillospiraceae bacterium | reverse complement strand
TTTTTATATTTCGCAACAAAAATCGACAAAACAGGGGGAATCCTCCAGGGGCCTGCTTCCGCATTTTGACAGTCCGCCGCCTTTGCGGTATAATGAGGACACCATTAAATTATAGGAGAAAATGTCAGCTATGAGTGAACGAAGCGAACGGGCGCTGGCCAAGCACGGGGAGGGCTGTAACTGCAGCCAGTCCGTGGCCTGCGCCTACTGCGACCTGGTGGGGCTGGACGAGGAGCTGGCCCGGCGTGTAATGGAGGGCTTTGGCTTTGGCATGGGCTGCATGGAGGGTACCTGCGGGGCCCTCTCCGGGGCCGTGGCCATCGCCAGCCTGCGGCTGTGCGGCACCCTTCCGGCGGGGCCGACCAGGAAAAAGCAGGTTTACGCCGTCTGCGGCCAAATCATCCGGGACTTTCAGGCGAAAAACGGCTCCGTAATATGCCGGGAACTGAAGGGGGCCGGTACCAGCAGGGTTCTCCGCTCCTGCGACGGCTGTATTCAGGACGCGGCGGAGCTGCTGGAGGCCGCCCTGTTTGCCCCGGACGGGGAGAAGGAGGAGACGGCATGACCTATGAGGAGATTTTAGCCGCCTCCCGGAACGAGCTTGGCCCCCACTGCAAGGGCTGCCCGGTGTGCAACGGCCTGGCCTGCGGCAATTCCATGCCCGGCCCCGGGAGCAAGGGGCCGGGAAACGCCGCCGCCCGGAACTATTCCAAGTGGCAGGAGATCTGCGTCAACATGGACACCCTCTGCGAAAGCAGGCCGGTGGACATCTCCGTGGAGCTGTTTGGTCGCCGGTTTTCCGCCCCCATCTTCGCCGCGCCCCTGGGGGCCGTGAATCTGCACTATGGGGACAAATATGACGACCTGGCCTACAACGACGTGCTGGTGCCTGCCTGCGCGGACTACGGCATCGCCGCCTTCACCGGGGACGGGGCCGACCCCGGCGTCATGCGGGCCGCCGGGGAGGCCATCAGCCGCTGCGGGGGCGTGGGCATCCCCACGGTGAAGCCCTGGAACAAGGAGGCCATTTTTGAGAAGCTGGACTATATAAAGTCCAAGGGCGGCTCCTTTGCCGTGGCCATGGACGTGGACGCGGCGGGCCTGCCCTTTTTGAAGGCCCTGAACCCCAACGCGGGCAGCAAGTCCGTTTCGGAGATGAGGGAGATCATCGCCTACGCCGGCGCCCCCTTCATCATCAAGGGGATCATGACCCCCGCCGGGGCAGAGAAGGCCATCCAGGCCGGGGCCGCCGCCATTGTGGTCTCCAACCACGGGGGCCGGGTGCAGGGGGGCGTTCCCGCCACGGCGGAGGTGCTGCCCGGCATTGCCAGGGCGGTGGCCGGGCGCATCCCCATCCTGGTGGACGGCGGCATCCGCAGCGGCCTGGACGTGTTCCGCGCCCTGGCTTTGGGGGCCAGCGCCGTTTTAATTGGCCGTTCCATCGTCCCCTTCATTTACGCCGCCGGGCGGGAGGGGGTTCAGGTCTATCTGGACAGAATCACCGACGAACTGCGCTCCACCATGACCATGTGCGGCACCCCCGCCCTGAAGGACATCGGCCCGGAAAACATCTTCCAGGGATAACCCGGGCTTATAAAATAAGGACACGCTGCCCTGAAGCGGCGTGTCCTTATAGATTTCAAAAGAAAATAATAGACGACGGAAAAGAAATTTACGCGCAGAGAAAAGAGACAATAGAACGCGTGTTCGCAGATGCAAAAGAGAAGCGCGCCATGCGTTACACACATCACCGAGGCTTGGCCGCCGTCACTCGATGGGTCAAGCTCAAATTTGCTGCCATGAACCTAAAAAAGCTGGCAATCTGGAGCTGGAAATGCTCCTTTTTGCCTTCTTTTTCCGTTTTTGCTTTGTTTAAATGCGCCTTCTTTGACAGACTGAACGGCAGCTCCTTTTGGGAGCTGCCGCCTTTTGTGTTGTATTGATTACGCCTTGTACCAATCAGGCTCGTTGCTGTGCTCGAAAACGTAGGGGTTCTCAATCTTGCCAGCCTCAACCTGCTTGAACCAGTCGGCGGCCTTGGCGGGCATGGAGCGCCAGGACTCAGCGGTCTGGGGCTGCTCCATGTCGGTGGTGGCATAGCGCCAGTCGTTGACACGGGAGATGTACTTCTCGTCCTGCTGGGCGGAGTTCTCGTCGCCCAGGGAGCCGTCGGCGATGCGGAGGAGGGAGCCGTACTGCTCGGAAACGGTGTGCAGCTTCAGATCCTCGACGAACAGCTTCTTGAGAGGACGCTTGGCAAGGTTCGCCATGATGGTGCGGTTCTCATAGGGCATGGTCTTCCACATACGGGCGATCTCCCAGGCGCGCTCCAGGGCCTTGCCCTTGGGAACGACCTCGCTGACCATGCCGCCGTCCAGCATATCCTGAGCGGTGAACTGACGGGTGGTCATCATGTAGTAGTTGCCCCGCTTGGTGCCGAAGAAGTGCTGAGCCATCAGGCCCATGCCGTCGCCGGGAACCAGGCCGCCCTGCGCGTGAGGAACCTCCATCTTGGTGTCCTCGGTGCAGATGGTCACGTCGCACAGCATAGCGGAATCCCAGTGGAAGCCGGGGCCGGGGATGGCGCCGATGGTGGGTACGTCCAGGTCGAACACCATGTTCTTGATCAGGTTGGTGTCGTCGAAGTACTGGTGCTGGAAGCGCTGGGTGGGCAGCTCGGAATAGGTCTCCCAGCCGTTGGCGTCGGACTCGATCATCCAGTTGTCGCCCACGTGGGTGAAGATGATGATCTCGTTCTTCCAGTCCAGGGACAGGATACGGGTGAGCTGGCTCATAGCCCGGTGGGACATGCCGCTGTGGTGCATGGGGCCGTCCTTGGTGTGCCAAGTCACCTGCAGGATGCCGTCCTCACGATACAGGTCGGCGAAATCCTTAAACCACTCTTTGTACTCGTCAAGCTCAGGCAGCTTGACATAATCGGCCAAAGGCTGTGCCATAATGATGATACCTCCTAAAGATAATAAAAATTACAATTTGATGGTGTATGATAAACCTGATGACAGGATTTATCCTTGGTTTGCGGGCCGGGAAGGCCCAGGCTCCACAGCGAAAATCAGCGCTTGGAGAACTGGGGAGCGCGGCGGGCGGCTTTGAGGCCGTATTTCTTCCGCTCCTTCATACGCGGGTCGCGGGTCAGGAACCCGGCGGCCTTCAGGGGAGCGCGGTAATTCTCGTCCACCAGCAGGAGGGCGCGGGCTACACCGTGGCGGATAGCGCCGGCCTGGCCGGTGACGCCGCCGCCGGAGACGGTGGCCTCGATGTCAACCTTGCCCAGGGTGCCGGTGGTGACGAGAGGCTGACGGACGATGAGCTTCAGGGTCTCAAGGCCGAAGTAGTCGTCGATATCCCGGCCATTGATGGTGATCTGGCCGCTGCCGCCGGGGATGAGATGGACACGGGCCACGGAGGATTTCCGGCGGCCAGTGCCGTACATATAGGGACGCTTAGACTGATAGGTAGCCATTAGTTGTTGCCTCCTTCCACATACGCCTCAGGCTTCTGGGCCTGATGGATATGCTCCTCGCCCCGGAAGATACGCAGGCGGGTGAGCTGATTTTTCGCCATGGCATTTTTCTGCAGCATACCGCGCACGGCGAGGCGCATGGCAAGCTCCGGCTTCTCCTTCATCAGGCGGGAATACTGTGTCTCGTGAAGGCCGCCGGGATACCCGGAGTGGGTGCGGTAATATTTCTGCTCCAGCTTTTTGCCGGTCAGAACAGCCTTTTCGGCGTTGATGATGATAACATAGTCACCACAGTCAACATGGGGGGTGTAATCAACCTTCCGCTTGCCCCGCAGCAGGTCTGCGGCGATGACGGCGGTTTTGCCCATGGGCTTGCCCGCAGCGTCGATCACATACCATTTGCGGACGACGTCGGCAGGTTTGACCATAGTCGTGCTCATTGTGTTCTCCTCCGCTAATCAAAATGAATTTATTTGACAAAGGCATCCGCCTTCGGTAAACTATTACAAACGACTTATTTTATAGCACAGTTGCGGGGATATGTCAACAGCGAAATTGAAAATTTCCGTTAAAGCTCAATTTTGCGCCGGATTTCTCCCGCAGGCTCCTAATATCTCGGTTTCAATTTTACCCGTTTCAGGGCCGCGTACAGATTTTTTTGGAGGTTTTATGTATCAGCTTCGCACAGAGGGGAACAGCTTTCGGCAGAGAGGGCCGATGCTTGCCATGCTTCTCGTCATGGCGGCGGGCTATGTGCTGCTGTCCGACCTGATGGGGGGAACGCTTTTCGCGGCCCAGGCCAGGGACAGCTATACCCTCCAGACCTGGAACTGGCTCCAGGGCCGGATGTATATTGAAAACGGGGAGAGCTACACCTGGCTGGAGCTTGCCATTTATCAGGACACCTATTATGTGTCCTTTCCCCCCATCCCCTCGGTGCTGCTGATCCCCTGGGTGATTCTGTTCGGCATGGACGTTCCCAGCAATCTGGTCTGCGGGCTGTACGGCCTGATCAGCGCGGCCCTGGCCTACGAGATCATGCTGACCCGGGGCCGGGAGGAAAAACCGCCGCCTTTTGGGCACTGTTTACGGTGTGGGGCAGCAATATGCTGTGGATGACCACGGACGGCAGCGTCTGGTTTCAGGCCCAGGCCCTGAACATGGTATTCTGCCTGGGCGGTGTGCTGGCCGCCTTTCGGGGGCGGCCAGCCTGGGCCACTGCCGTGCTGGCCCGGGCGGGGGGGTGTCGGCCCCGGCGCGCCGGGTTTGTGGCGGGGGTTTTGTG
>JAJQFY010000021.1 GCA_021200935.1 Oscillospiraceae bacterium | reverse complement strand
CTCCTGGAGTGCCGGGTCACGGGGGCCAAAAACGAGGCCGCCGCCAAAACCGCCGCCAAGGGGGTCATATGCTCCTCCCTGGTGAAGGCCGCCATGTTCGGGGCGGACGCCAACTGGGGCCGGGTTCTCTGCGCCATCGGCTACAGCGGGGCGGATGTGGACGTGAATCAGATCGGCGTCTCCTTCGTCTCCGCCGCTGGTACCGTGGAGGTCTGTCGGGACGGGACCGGGGTGGATTTCTCCGAGGAGGAGGCCAAAAAGGTGCTGTCCGAAAAGGAGATCGACATCCTTGTCACCCTCCACCAGGGGGACGGCGCCGCCGCCGCCTGGGGCTGCGATTTGACCTATGACTATGTAAAAATCAACGGCGACTACCGCACCTAATATCAGGATATAGGCAGGAGATTGGTATGACAGAAGAAGCGACAAATCAGGATCGGGCAGAGATACTGACCCAGGCGCTGCCCTATATCCAGAAGTACCACGGGAAGATCATCGTGGTGAAATACGGGGGCAACGCCATGGTAAGCCCGGAGCTGAAGCAGCAGGTGATGGAGGACATCGCCCTCCTGCGGATGGCGGGGGTGCGGGTGCTTCTCATCCACGGGGGCGGCCCGGAGATCAACAGCACCCTGGAAAAATTTGGGAAAAAGTCGGAGTTTAAGGACGGCCTGCGGGTGACGGACAAGGAGACCATCGAGATCGTCCAGATGGTTCTCTCCGGCAAGGTGAACAAGACCCTGGTGAACCTCCTGGGCCAGAAGGGGGTCAGGGCCATCGGCCTCTCCGGGGTGGACGACCGGCTGATCCAGGCGGACATGAAGGACCCGGCTCTGGGCTATGTGGGCCGGATCACCGGGGTGAACGTGCAGGTGGTGCTGGATCTGATGAACCAGGGGTACATCCCGGTCATCTCCTCCATCGGCTGGGACGACAAGGGGAACATCTATAACATCAACGCCGACACCGCCGCCGCCTACATTGCCGGGGCCGTGGGGGCGGAGCGGCTGTTTATGATGACGGATATCGCGGGGATTCTGCGGGATAAGGACGACCCGGCCAGCCTTATCAAGGCCATCGACATCCCCGGCCTGGTGGAGCTGTTCGACCAGGGGGTCATATCCGGGGGCATGATACCCAAGGTGGAGTGCTGCATCGACGCCATCCACCGGGGGGTGAAGCGGGTGGTGGTGCTGGACGGCAGAGTCAGCCACGCCATCCTGCTGGAGATTTTGACAAACGAGGGCGTCGGCACTATGGTAATGGAGGATATGCGGAATGACAGCGAAAACGACGAGACAGCTTGACGAGGAATATATCGCCCACACCTACGCCCGGTTCCCGGTGGAGATCGCCAAAGGCCAGGGCAGCCTTGTGTGGGACACGGAGGGGAAGGAATACATCGACATGGGCACCGGCATTGCCGTGAACGCCTTCGGCGTGTCCGACCAGACCTGGATCGACGCGGTGACGGCCCAGCTTGGCCGGTTCCAGCACACCTCCAACCTGTTTTACAGCGCCCCCTGCGCCCAGCTTGCCCAAATGCTCTGCGAGGCCACCGGGCTTAAAAAGGTGTTTTACGGCAACTCCGGGGCGGAGGCCAACGAGTGCGCCATCAAGGCCGCCCGGAAGTGGGCGGAGCAGACCAAGGGGCCGGGCCATCACACCATTATCACCCTGAAAAACAGCTTCCATGGCCGCACCATCACCACCCTGGCCGCCACGGGGCAGGACGTGTTCCACCAGCAGTTCACCCCCCTGACCGAGGGGTTTGTGTACGCCGACACGGAAAAGCCGGAGGAGCTGGCGGCCCTGGCGTCGGCCCATCAGGCGTCGGCCATTATGTTTGAGGCCGTCCAGGGGGAGGGGGGCGTTCTGCCCCTGCCCGTCGATTTCGTCCAGGCCATGAAGGACGCGGCGGCGGAGCAGAACCTTCTGCTCATCGCGGACGAGGTGCAGCTTGGCAATGGCCGCTCCGGGGCCATGTACGGGTACATGAACCTGGGTCTGGAGCCGGACATTGTCACCACCGCCAAGGGACTGGGGGGCGGCCTCCCCATCGGCGTGTGTATGCTGGGCCAGCGTGTGGCGGACGTGTTCGTCCCCGGCGACCACGGCTCCACCTTCGGGGGGAACCCGGTGGTCTGCGCCGGTGCCGTCAGCATTTTCTCCCGCCTGACGGAGGAGGTGCTGGCCGGTGTGCGGGCCAAGTCCAAGCTGGTGTTCGACACCCTCACCGGGGCGGAGGGGATCGAGAGCGTCACCGGCATGGGCCTGATGATCGGGGTCAAGACCAAGAAGCCTGTGAAGGACGTGGTGGCCGCCTGCCGGGAGAAGGGGGTTCTGGTGCTGACCGCCAAGGACAAAATGCGCCTGCTCCCCGCCCTGAACATCCCCGACGACCTGCTGAGGGAGGCCCTGGCCCGGATCGCTGCCGCCTGCGCGTAAAATATTTTTCCTGAAACTTTACCCGGTTTTTTTGACAGACGGCGCTGTATGTGCTAAAATACCCAGTATATTGCTTTACCCGCAAATACTACTGAACGTACATAATAGGAGAAATGGCAAATGCTGGAATTTCGCTTTGACACACAGCTTCTCATCGAGGGGCATGACCTGGACGAGGACGTGATTCACGACTATATTATGGAGAATATTCCCGGGGACTGCCTGCTGGCGGTGGGGGACGAGGATTTAATTAAAATCCACTTCCACACCAACGTTCCCTGGAAGGTGCTGGAATACGCCGCCTCCCTGGGGGATATCTTCGATGTGGTGGTGGAGAACATGGAACGCCAGGAAAACGGACTACAGGGATAAAAAATCATACGCTGCGGGGCAAAGAGATGCTTTGCCCCGCTTTTTTAAAAGGAGCAAAGTTATGAAACTGCTGATTTTGGGGAGCGGGCCGCTGATGGAGCAGGCCCTTCGGCTGGGCCGGGCCGCCGGGATGGAGCTGACCGTATCGGAAAAGGCCGGGGACTGCCCGCCCCTGGCGGACTTTGACTATATCCTCCCCGCCACGGAGGAGGAGGCTCTTCTCTCCCTGGCCGTGGGGGAAAAGGCCCTGTTTGACCAGGCCGCCTGGGAGCTGACCCGCTCCCGGCTCAGGACGGACGAGGTTCTCCGGGCCGCCGGGGTTCCCGTCCCCGCCTATTTCCCGGAGGGGTCGGAGCCGTATATCGTCAAGCCCGACCGGGGAAGCTTCGGCCAGGGCATCTGGGTGACGGAGGACTTCTGCGAGGTGGGGGGCGCGGTGAACGCCGGGTTCGTGGCCCAGGAGGAGCTGGACGGCCCGGTGTGGAGCGTGGCCGTCACCGGCGCGCCAGGTCAATATACGGTGTACCCCCCGGCCCGGCTGACCTTCCAGGGCCGCCGCCGGGTTTCGGCTCACTGTGAAGCGCCGGAGGCCCCCAGGCCCTGGAGGATACGGCCCGGGCTGCTGCGGAGGCGGTGGCCGTCCGGGGCATTTTAGAGGCGGAGGCCATCTATAGTCACGGGACGTGGCACATTACAGACCTGAACGCCCGGCTGCCCCTGTTCACCCCGGACGCCCTGCTGGAGGAATGAGGTGTGAACCTGCTCCGCCAGCTTGTATAGCAAATTCACCCGCCGGAAGCGGTTATGACCGTTTCCGGCGATTTTTTTGCCAATTTATTACGATAGTGTAAACTTTTTTACTTGACATAAGACCTGGTTGGTTTTACAATTAATTAGTTACAGTCTGCGTTTTTGTACCCTGGGGGTACTGCGCCGTCCAGGGAGGGACGCCGGCTGTCATTAGCGGAATAAGCCTGGCGGGGCGTTCCCTCCCGCCGGTTCGCGTGAAATTTTTTTGGAAATGGAGGTGTGTATAGCTTTTATGTCTGCATGGTTCATCATCCTCTTCATCGCGCTGTGTGCAGCCGCGCTGCTGTGCGGGTTCTTTTTGGGGATACGTTACCGCAAGCGCGTCGGCGAGCGGGAGATAGGCTCCGCGGAGGAGGAGGCAAAAAAAATCCTCAACGAGGCCATTAAATCCGCCGAGAGCAAAAAGCGGGAGGCGCTTCTGGAGGCAAAGGAAGAAATACACAAAAGTCGCTCCGAGTACGAGCGCGAGGTAAAGGAACGGCGGGCGGAGCTTTCCAAGCAGGAGCATCGGCTTCAGCAAAAGGAGGAGAATCTGGAAAAAAAGACCGACGCCATCGACCGTAAAAACGAGCTTCTCACCAGGAAAATCTCCGAGGTGGAGAAGCAGCAGGAGGAGGTGCAGCAGCTCCGGGACGCCCAGCAGGCGGAGCTGGAGCGGGTCTCCGGCTATACGGCGGAGGAGGCCAAAACCCTCCTCATCGACACCCTGGCCAACGACGTGGTACACGAGCAGGCGGTCAAGGTGCGGGAGATCGAGGCCCAGTACAAGGAAGAGGCCGATGCGCGGGCCAGAGAGATCATCGCCCTGGCCATCCAGCGCTGCGCCGCCGACCACGCCAGCGAGGTGACGGTGTCCGTGGTAAGCCTGCCCAACGACGAGATGAAGGGCCGGATCATTGGCCGGGAGGGCCGGAACATCCGCTCCTTCGAGACCCTGGCCGGGGTGGATCTCATCATCGACGACACCCCGGAGGCCATCGCCATATCCTGCTTCGACCCGGTGCGCCGTGAGGTGGCCCGTATCGCCCTGGAGAAGCTGATTGCCGACGGGCGCATCCACCCTGCCCGGATCGAGGAAATGCTGGCCAAGGCCCAAAAAGAGGTCAACGCCACCATCAAATCCGAGGGGGAGCGAGCGGTGTTCGAGACCGGGGT
>JAJQFY010000145.1 GCA_021200935.1 Oscillospiraceae bacterium | reverse complement strand
ATTTCAATCGCTATGGATTTTTTAGGTGTTCAACTTCATTTTACAATCGACCATAGAAATTAATCTGAAAGGAAGTTTTCAATCATGGCACAGTACAAGATCCAGAGGAAAAAAGGCGCCCCCGGCAGCACCGCCTACGCTTACACCGCAGCCGGTCACAACGAGTGCGTCCCCACCCGTCTGCATGACGCGGCTGACGTGGACGGCGGCAAGCTCATCATGGGCATTACCTACTTCGTTCCCGGCGGCGGCACGGATTTCGGCGCCAATCCTCTGGAGTCCATCTACTACATCCTGGAGGGCGAGATGACCCTGAAGACCGACACGGAGGAGACCGTCCTGAAGGCTGGCGACTCCTATCACTGCTGCGGCGGCGCCGCCAAGTCCGTCACCAACACCGGCGACACTGTCACTCAGATGCTGGTGTGCCTGCTGCCCCCGCAGGGCTGATCACCCCCGCCCCATAGAGGACAAGCCCTGTTACCAGGGAAATGATAAGCGCCGGAACGCCGTTTCCGGCGCTTATTGCGCTGTGCAAGGCCCTGGCCGCCGCCCCGGACAGCGCGGCCCAGAAAAGCACCCGCCCCGCTTTCTTCCACGGGAGCCGGAAGCCGGACATTTTTTTCAGCCGCCCTATGCTGAGGATGAAATTGAATATTTCCGTAAAGCATATGACGAACACATAGGCGGCCACGCCCCACCTGGGCAGCAGCAGCCACACCAGCAGGGCGGAAAGACCCGCGTCCGCAATGTTCACATACATACAGAACATCATGTCCCCCAGTCCCTTCAGACACCCGTCTGTGGCCATGTCCATATACATCACCGGCACAATCAGGGCGAAAAGCTGTATGTATCGCCCCGCCTCCCCGGAATCGTACAGCGCAAGGCCCAGGCTGTCCCCCAGGGCCAGCAGCAGGGCGGCGGTGATGGCGGAAAACAGCAGGCCCTTATATAATATGTCCTCTGTCACCAGGCGTATGCTCTCCGTCCGGCCCTGCACCTGCCGTTCCGTCAGCTTGGGGACGATCAGCTCCGCCACCGCCAGCATCAGGCAGGAGGGGAACAGCACCACCGTCAGGGCCATGCCCTGAATCACCCCGTAGACGGCCAGGGCGGCCTCGGCGGAAAGGCCGGAGGCCCGCAGGCCCCTGGGTACCAGCAGGTGCTGTAGGGTGGACAGGCCGCTTCGTGCGTAGGCTGCCGCCGCCAGCGGCAGGGCGATATGCAGCATACGGCTGTTCATGCCGGGGATGGGCGCCTCCTCCCTGCTTCGCTGTATGCCGTGGCCCTGCCGGTCGGTGACATAGGCCACCGCCAGGGTGCACACGCCGAAAGCCTCCCCGATCAGGCTGCCGCCGGTGATGGCGAGACAGGCGTATTCCAGATTACCCGCCGGACACTGGCTTATAAGGGCCACGGTGGCAGCAATAGTTACAAGCTGCTGCAATACGGAGACGGTGACGCTTTTCCACACCCGGCCCACGGCGGTGAAATACCCGTGCATGACGGAGTCCGTTCCCAGCAGGGGCATGGTGAAGGCCAGCAGCATGAGAGGCCGCACCGTGCGGGCGTCCCCCAGCCACAAAAAGCCCAAGGGCTCCGCCAGAACCATGAGGGCAAGCCCCGCCGCACAGCCGAAAAACAGCCCGTAGCCCATGCAGCGCCCCAGCGCCTGGGCCGCCCCGTGGGGCCGGGTGCGGCCTGTCTCCTCAGACACCAGCCTTGTGGCGGTATAGCGTATGCCGGAGACCGCCACCGTGGCCGCCAGGCCGTTCACGCTCATAACGAGCTGGAACAGGCCAATGCCCGCCTCCCCAATGCGGGCGGCAAGCCATACCTGCCATATCATGCCCACGAACCGCATGGCCAGGCCGGAAACCGTCAGCAGCGCCGTGTTGAAAGCCAGATTTTTATCCCGAAGCAACCTCTTTCCCTCCCGCTGTGGTGTGATTCCCTTGCGTAAAAGGCTGGGAACGGGTATAATATATGGCAGAAAACGCTAGGATATGTTGAGGGTTTTGCTATGCGCGTATTTTCGACCCAGCTAAAATCCGCCCGCTGCGGCTATGGGGCGGCGGTGATCGTGGCGGGCGGCTCCGGGGTTCGCTTCGGCGGGGACAAGATGACGGCCCTTCTGGGGGGCGTTCCTGTGCTGGCCCGCACCCTTCTTGCCTTTCAGGGGTCTGACATGATAGACGAAATCGTGGTGGTGGCCCGGCGGGACAGGCTCCAGGCTGTGACTGACCTGTGCCGGGAATACGGCGTCACCAAGGCGGCCCAGGTGGTGGCCGGGGGCGACACCAGGGCGGCGTCCTGCTACGCCGGGGTGACGGCGGTCTCCCAGCGGGCGGAGCTTATCGCCATACACGATGGGGCCAGGCCCCTTGTGACAGAGGAGGTGATCCGGGAGGCCATGTGGCTTGCCCATAAGCACACCGCCGCCGTTCCCGCCGTCCCGGTGCGGGACGCCATCAAGCGGGCGGAGGATGGCGTTGTGGCGGACACGCCGCCCCGCGCCCAGCTTTTCGCCGTGCAGACCCCCCAGTGCTTCCAGGCGGATATTATCCGGGCGGCGCTGACAAACGCCGTGCAGAATTTGCCGGATGCCACCGACGACAGCATGGCGGTGGAGGCCATCGGCGGGAAAATCTTCCTGTCCCAGGGCAGCGAGGAGAACATAAAAATCACAACGCCGCTGGACCTGGCGCTGGCGGAGGCGATTATCGCCAGAAGGGAGACGCAATGCGAATAGGACACGGATATGACGCCCACCGGCTGACGGCGGGGCGAAAGCTGATACTGGGGGGCGTAGAGATCCCCTTTGAAAAGGGACTGGAGGGCCACTCTGACGCGGATGTGCTGCTCCATGCCCTGGCGGACGCGATCCTGGGCGCGGCGGCCCTGGGGGACATCGGCCACCTGTTCCCGGACAGCGACCCGGCCACGGAGGGGATAGACAGCCGCGTTATCCTTCGCGCCGCCGCCGAGAAGGCCGCCGCCGCCGGGTATCTGGTGGAAAACTGCGACGTGACCGTTATTGCCCAGCGGCCCAAGCTGGCCCCCTATCTGGACGCCATGCGGGGAAACATTGCCGACGACCTGGGCCTTGACCTGTCCGCCGTCAGCGTAAAGGCCACCACCGAGGAGCATATGGGCTTCACCGGCTCCGGCGAGGGCATGAGCTGCCACGCAGTGGTGTTGCTGAACCAAGGGGACGACTGACCCAAACAATGCCGAACAGCGTTATAAAAAACCGCCCCCAGCCTGCGCCGGGGGCGGTCTTGTATTCGCTTGAAGCTGTTTTACAGCTTATGACTGGTGCGCCTCATACCAAACGCTGACATCAATACCCAGGGATTCATACTCCTCTAAAGTAGGGCCAAAATTGGCTTCATCAAAGCTCCACGTTTCATAGGACAGAGGAATAGGAATAGATTCCATTTCACTGCGCAGGCGATTGCTGGAAAACTCGGAATACTGGGGTGAGCTGACATAATCGAACAACAGGAACGTGTCAACAGTCGTGTAATCCCCCTGAGCACTGGAATTTGCAGCAGCCTCAGTCACCTCAGCACTGGCCTCGCCGCTGGCCTCAGCGGGCATCTCACCGCTGGCTGCGCCCGAAAGCTCTCCGCTGCCGGAGCTGGAACCGCCCAGATCAAGATAGAAGCTGCCCATGAAGTCCGTGAACATATGCAGGTGCCAAATCTTCCACTCACCGTTCTCCTTCACGAAGTCAACGCCATAAGCCTCCCAGATGGTGTTGGCACTCTGGCCGCTCTCCGCAATCATGCCGGGAGAGTACCAGAACGCCTTGGCGGTCTGCCCATCATCGGCTACCTCGATGATGGCGGTGGTGGTGACATGGAGCAGAAGCTGACCCACGCCGCCGTAAATCTCCAGAATCTCCTCATCGGTCATGCCGGAGATGTCAATGCCGTTGTTCTCGCAGTATTCCTTGGCACTGGAAAGCCAGGTCTCATCATGGCCCTCCACGTAAGACTCCCAAATAGAGCCGTAGCCCACATAGAAGCCTTGATTCTGTCCGAAAGAGGCGGTGAGCTGGTTTTCATATTCCTGAACCCAGATCTCCTCCATCTCCTCCGCGTGTTCGCCGTAGCAGTGGTACATGACATGGCGGCTCATAACGTTCTGAATCTCCTGCTGGTCGAGGGCCTTCTGGGCCATGGCGGCCACGTCCTCCAGCGTCAGCTCTTCAGCGGCCCAGGCCGTAACGCCCAGGGACGCCACCAGCGCTACCACGCAAAGCAGGCTGATTAGGTGTTTCCATACCTTTGATTTCATTGTTTTACCTCCAAATTTTTTTTTCGGGGCGGCGTTGGGAACCGACCCGTGTTGTGGAAATTATAACATACATTTCCCGGTTTTGCAACAGTTTTTTGTAAGTTCATATAAATCTACAAATATTTTGACAATCGTTTGTCTCTTTTAGAGATTCTCAGGCCGGTTTTTAATTTTATCTTAATGCTTTCAAGTCCTGGTCATGCGCCCGCCCGGTTCCCCGTGCCCGCAAAAAAACTGCGGATAAAGATTGATGAACCCGCCCTAAGTGTGTTACACTATTATGTATTTGGCGCGGTATGCTGCGCCGATGTTTTTGGAGATGTTTTTGGAAAGGAGTGCCTCTGCCCATGAGCCAGCAAAGCAAATATTGGACGGCGCGGACGCTGAAAGCAAGGGGGTGGACGGAGGCGCTGCAAAAGGAGCTTCTCCCCCGGCCCCAATATCGCCGCAGCCCCCAGGGCGGCTCCATTCGGTTTTGGAAGAAAAGCGACGTCCTGGCCGCCGAGCAGTCCCCCCGATTTCAGGCGCTGTCCCCCGGCGGGATCCAGCAGACC
>JAJQFY010000105.1 GCA_021200935.1 Oscillospiraceae bacterium | reverse complement strand
TGCCTACGTTGACCGCTCCACCTTTGTCATCGGCAGCAAGCGGGGCGGGGTGGACTTTCTGGTGCAGAACAATCCCGCCATCAGCCGCCGCCACGCCGCCATCATCACCCGCCAGGGTTCCTATTTCCTGAAGGACATGGGTTCCAGCAACGGGGTCTTTCTCCAGGGCCAGCGGCTCCAGCGGAACAAGGAAACGCCCCTGTCCCCCGGCAGCAGCTTCATCCTGGCGGACGAGGAATTTACCTTCCAGTGCTAGTCCCCGGCCCCTGTTATTTTGTGATCCTTTTTTAAAAATAAAAAAATTTATAAGGAGAGGAAAACATGAAAAGCTTTAAAAAAATCCTGTCACTCATGCTTGTTCTCGCCATTGTTCTCAGCCTGGCCCTGTGCTTTGGCGTGAGCGCGATGGCCTCTACCAGCACCACCAGCAGCGCCGCGGCCCAGGCGGCGGCGGACGGCGTGTTCCACGTCGTCGGCTATTACTCCTATGAGTACCTGTACAACACCTATGTAGACGATTCCATTTTGGGCTTTGTCACTACATACGAATACCTCAACTACTACTTTGGCTACGATTACGGCGACGCCGCCGTCGCGGGCAGCGCCTTCCTGATTGGCTACAACTCCAACGGTCAGGCGGTTTTGGTTTCCAACTATCACGTCACAGTCAATGAGACGGTGGGCCTGTATTATGACGAAAACGGCGCCACCATTTCCAGCTTCGAGATGTATGATCGGTTCGCCGTGTCCATTCTGGGCGATCTGACGGTGGATGTGGAGGTAAAGTACGCCAGCGGCGACTATGACTTCTCCATCCTCTACGCCCAGGACACCATTGCCAACCGCACCGTTCTCTCCCTGAACCCGGACACCCAGGGTACCACGGAGACCTGCTACGCCCTGGGCTTCCCCGGTGAGCTGAGTTCTATCATGCAGGATATGGACTTCACCACCAGCTCCGTCACCATCACCCAGGGTACCATTACGAACGTCACCAACATCGCCTCCCAGTACGGCACCACGGGACTTCTGGTGCCTGTGTATCAGACCACAGCCACCATCTCCGGCGGCTGCTCCGGCGGCCCTCTGGTCAACTCCGACGGCGAGGTCATCGGCATTAACTCCTATTCCTACACCACCGAGGAGGCCAGTAACTACTACTATGCCGTTCGCATTGAAAAGGTCTGCGACGCCCTGGATTCCCTGGGCATAGCGTGGACGAAAGGCGACGACACCACCACCGAAGTGGAGGAGGAGCCTGAACCCACCGAAGCCGTGGAGGAAGTGGTGGTAGCCACCGAGGCCCCCGCCCCCACGGAAGCTCCTGCCGCCACAGAGGAGCCTGTGGTCGCCACCCCGGAGCCGGAGGCGGAAAGCACCATCCCCTGGGCGATCATCATTATCATCGCGGCGGTCATCGTGGTGGCCATCATCGTGGTGGTGATCATCCTGGTGGTGGGCAAGGGCAAGAAGCAGGACACCAAGTCCGCTCCCACCAATGACTATCAGCGCACCCTGTCCCAGCCCCAGTCCTATGACAACGACCAGCCCACCGACGTTTTGGGCGGCGGCTATGACGACCAGGCCACTACCATTCTGGGCGGCGGCGGCAGTGCCAGGGTCTGCCTGGTGCGGGAGTCCACCGGCGAGCGCATCCCCATCAGCAAGACCGTCTTCCGCATCGGCAGCAAGCGGGGTTCCGTGGACTATGTCATCACCAACAACACCGCCATCAGCCGGAACCATGCCTCTATCGTGAGCCGGAACGGGGAGTACTTCATCCTGGACAACAACTCCTCCAACTTCACCTTCGTGAACGGCACCCAGCTTACCCCAACACGGAGGTTCGCATCCACGAGGGCGACAGCATCCGCCTGGCAAACGAGAATTTCCGCTTCGAGAACACCTGATTTCCTGCACAGGCTTCATAACGCGCCTCTCCCCAGAGGCGCGTTATTAGATATTGTCATTTTGCCCGCCGGGGCAAGGCGCGGCAGGGAAGGCAAGCGCGGGACTGGAGGCAGTTCTGCCAATCATGTGAGGACGAATTATGGATTATACAATTTGGGCCAGCACAGACTGCGGCCTGCGAAAAAAGAGCAACCAGGACAGCATCTCCCTGACCGTGGCGGACACGCCCATGGGCAAATGCTGCTTTGGCATTGTGTGCGACGGCATGGGCGGCCTGTCCGACGGGGAGGTTGCCAGCGGCACGGTCATCCAGCAGTTTCGCCGCTGGTTTGAGACCTCCTTCCCCCTGATCCTGGCGGAGGGCGGGGACGTGCTGAAGGAGGTGGGGATCCAGTGGGACGTGCTGGCCTCCCGCCTGAACGAGTGCATCCGCACAAACGGGGCGGCCCAGGGCATCCGCCTTGGCCCCACCGCCACGGTTATCCTGTTTTATCAGGATCAGTACATCATTATGAACATCGGCGACACCCGGATCTACGAGATCACCGGCGAGGGCATCACCCAGCTCACGGAGGATCAGAGCTTCGTGAACCGGGAGGTGAAGGAGGGCCGCATGACCGAGGAGGAGGCCCGCATGGACGAGCGGCGCAACATCCTCCTGCAGTGCATCGGCGCCTCCCCCAGCGTTTACCCGGACACCTACACCGGCACCACCAAGCGGGACGCCATTTATATGCTGTGCGTGGACGGCTTCCGGCACGAGATCTCCTCGGAGGAATTTGCCTACTACTTCAGCCCCCAGCTCGTCTACACCAAAAAGGAAATGAAAAAAAGCTGCGCCTACCTCATCAGCGAGAATATGCGCCGCCACGAGCAGGACAACATCACCGTCGGCGTGATTCGGACGAGCTGACGGCCAAACAGGGATTCGGTACAAAAATACATTCCGCGTCTGCCGTGCGCGGGAGAGGGAGTGACGTATACATATGCTGGAAATAGGCTCTGTACTGGACGGCAAATATAAAATCCTAAACCAGATCGGCAAGGGCGGCATGAGCGTTGTCTATCTGGCTATGAACGAAAAGGCAAATCAGCAGTGGGCGGTGAAGGAGGTTCGGAAGGACGGCGTCCGCAACTACGAGATCGTGAAGCGGGGTCTCGTGGCGGAGACCGATATTCTGAAAAAGCTGAACCACCCCCATCTGCCCCGCATCATTGACGTGATCGACAAGGAGGACTCCTTCGTCATCGTCATGGACTATATCGAGGGCAACTCTCTGGCTAAGGCCCTGGAGGAGCATGGGGCGCTGCCGGAGGAATATGTGGTGTTCTGGGCCAAGCAGATCTGCGACGTGCTGCAATACCTCCACACCCGCCAGCCGCCGATCATCTACCGGGATCTGAAGCCCTCCAACATCATGCTCAAGCCGGACGGCAACATCTCCATCATCGACTTCGGCACCGCCAGGGAATTTAAGGCCGGGAACGTAAAGGACACCATCACCCTGGGAACCGAGGGCTACGCCGCCCCGGAGCAGTACGGCAACCAGGGCCAGACCGACCCCCGCACAGACATCTATAACCTGGGGGCCACCATATACCACCTGGTCACAGGGTATACCCCCCACCCCAGCGCGGAGCCATACCACGGCATGGTTCCCATCCGGGAGATCAACCCCAGCCTCTCCCCGGAGCTGGAGCGCATCATTCTCAAATGCACCAGGCAGAACCCCCGGGACCGCTATCAGGACTGCGTGGAGCTGATGTACGACCTGGAACACGTAGATGACGTCCCCCCCCCCGGCGCTGTCCGCAAGGTTAGAACCTTTTTCGTCACGGCGGGCCTGTGCGTGGTGATGGCCCTGGCCGCAACCCTGTGCCTGGGAATCAGCGGCAGCCAGGTGACAGACACCTACGAGTCGAAAATAGAGGAGGCCAGCGACGGCACCAGCTCCCTGACCAACACAGAGCGCATAACCCTGTGCGAGGAGGCCATCGCCCTGGACGGCAGCACCATCGACGCCTACGAGACCCTTCTGAACGTCATCTCCTCCACAGAGTCCTACTGCGAGGACGCCAACATCACCTCTGCGGAGTTTTCCAAGCTGTCCCTTGTGTCCAAAAACATCACCGCTATCGCCAATAATTACGAGGACACCACCGCCCTGGGCGAGCTTCTGTACGACACAGGCCACGCCATCTGGTTCTACTACCTCTCCAGCGAGGGCAGCGACGAGGAAATGCGGATGAACCAGGCCCTGAGCTGGTTTGAGCTGGCGGCAAAATATCTGCCGGAGGACAACCAGTATTACACCCTGGCGAACCTGTATTACAACATTGCCGACTATAACCTGCACATCCAGACAAAAATCGACGACGACACGGACAAGGGCGAGTATAGCTCCTATTGGACGGATTTGACCCAGATGGTGGAATCCGCCTCCACAGAGACGGACTACGCCCAGCTCCAGATATACCGCATGGCGGTCAACTCCATTATCAAATATTACAAGCAGTTTTCCAACGACGGCGTCTCCGTTTCAGATATGCTGGCCATGCTGGACGAGGCGGAAAGCGTGCTGTCCCAGATGTCCTTTAACAGCGAGTCCAACAGCAGCGCCTGCCAGGACGTGCTGGACAGCATTGAGACCGCCCGGAAAAACGTGAACCTGATGGGCTGAGAGGAGGGTGAAGCATACATATGGAAAGCTATGAGATTTTGCGATTCGTCGCCTACGGCTGCTACGCCGTGGCTGTCGTCCTTCTGATCGCGCTGATATTGATGTTCATCCTCTGGAAAATTCCACAGCTTATCGGCTATCTCTCTGGCCGCACCCGACGCAGGGCCATTGCCCGGATGCGCCAGGGCGAGGTGGGCGTCACCGGCAACACGGTCATCGACATGACCCAGTTGGAAACGCAGCATCACAGCTCTGGCCGCCTCAGCCGCCGGAACACAGGCCGCACGGCCAGGCAGCCCGCCC
>JAJQFY010000060.1 GCA_021200935.1 Oscillospiraceae bacterium | reverse complement strand
CCGGCAGGCGCACCCGTTTGATGTTGGCAAACAGCACCCAGTCGAGAAAGCAGGTGTCGAGCGCTGCCAGCACGATCATGTAGCCGTACACGAACAGAAGTCCTTCCGCAAAGGTTTCCGCTCCCGCCCAATGCGCCATCCACGCAAACAAGAACAAAAAGGTGATGATGGCGACGGCTTTTCGAAGGATGGCAGCAAGCGTCAGCTTCTCTTTAGCCACCTCCCTGTACTGCGAGGCATAATACCGGGCCTGAATCTCCGGCGGATAGTCGCCGATGAAGGAAACGGGATTTACCAGCAGCAATCCAAAAACAAACACGCCGAACACGGCGCACATCACCAGGCACTCCAGGACATATATGGAAACGCTCATAATGCTTCTTCCTCCGCCGCTGTATCTTTCAATGTTAGCCATACCTAACCGCATTATACCAGCAGTCGGCGGGAAAATCAACAAAATATTGGGCGGCGGCGCGTTGGAAAACCTTTCCCCGTGAATTGACAGGAGGGCCGGGGGCTTGTAAAATGAGGATGAGGCGCGGAGCCTCTATCCTATAAAGACATTGGGAGGGCGACCATGAGAACAAACAAACTATTGTCCTGCCTGTTCTGCCTGTGCGCGGCGGCGGCCTATGTGCTGGTGGGCTGGCTGCTGGGGCTGGGGTACTACCTGCTGTTTCCCGGCGGGAGCGGCTCCTATTGGGCCAGCGGGGCGCTGAATATGCTCCTGGCAGTCATGATAATTCTGGCCCTATGGGGGCTGAAAAAGGCCCGTGTACTGAAAGACTCCGGGGCGGGCTTTTTGGCCGGGATAAAGGCCGGTGGCTTTTTGGCCGTTATGATCGCGTGTCTGCTGATTTCAGGCATTGCGGAAGGGGCCGCCAGCGGCACAATGCAGCCCGTCGGGACGATTTTGGGCTTTGCCTTTTCCATGTTCGCCGTGGGCTTTTCAGAGGAACTTCTGTTTCGGGGCCTGATCCAGAACGTGCTGGCGGACTGCTTTGGTCGGGATACGGCCAGAGGCGTCTGGCTCACGGCGATTGTGTCCGGGGCGGTATTCGGGCTGACCCATTTGTTTAATATCCTCACCGCGGGCATCACGCCGCTGGCGGGAGCCATGCAGGCCGTGGCGGCGGTGGGCGTGGGGGTCTACTTCGGGGCCATATACGCCCGGTGCGGCAGTCTGTGGGTGCTGATATGCCTGCACAGCCTGAACGATTTTGCCGCCCTTGTCACCTCCGGCCTGTGGGAGACCACCTCTGTAATAGATACCATCGGCTCCTATGGCCCGGAGCGGCTGCTGAGCGTGCTTCTCTACGGGAGCCTGGCCGCCTTCCTCCTCCGGCGGAAGAAAATGGAGCAAATTACAGGCCGGGAGGCGTAAATTCTCGAAATCCGAGAGTGATTCCCGGTCTGTTGGGTGGTATTTTCCCTGACATATTGTTAGAATTTCAGGCGTAAGGACACCATAACGCCTGTAGGAGGTATGCACAATGGGACAGAAATCCATAGGGGCCTTTATCGCCGCGCTGCGAAAGGCCAACGGCATGACCCAAAAGGATCTGGCGGAGAAGCTGAATGTATCCGACAAGACCGTCAGCCGCTGGGAGCGGGACGAGGGCGCCCCTGACCTCTCCCTAATCCCCGTGATTGCGGAGATTTTCGGCGTGACCTGCGACGAGCTTCTCCGGGGCGAGCGCAAGGCCCCGGAGGAGCGGGCCAGCGAGGCCGAGGCCGCAGAGGAGAGCGCCACCGCCAGGGGGCAGAAGCAGCGGCAGCGACTGCTGGCCGCCAGCCTCACCAAATACAAAAACCACACCTATATCGCCATGGGCGTATCCCTGGCAGGACTGGCCGCCGCCATGATACTAAACCTGGGCTTTCTCTATGCCATCGTCGGGTTTTCCGTGGCCATGATATTTCTGGTCGCCGGGGTCGTCTGTCAGCTCATCTTCATCAACAACGCCTTTGCCGCCGTGGACGGGATAGACGAGGGCAAGGATTTATACAATTATAAAAGAAGCGTGGTACGCCTGGGGGAGTATTCCTTCGGCCTTGACGTGTTTTTGCTGGGGGTGGCGCTGCCGCTGTTGTTTGTGGCCGCCTATCTGGGGCTGAGCGCCGCCAGTTGGCTTGCCTATGGCCTGCTGGCGGCGGCGGTTCTGACCGTGGTCTATGCCGTAATATGCTGGGCGGTCAACGCCTCCCTGGTGAAAAAGGGCGTTCTGCGAATGGAGGAAGCGGCGGAGGCCCGCTATTGGAAAAAGCACCGGCTCCAGCGAAAATACGGCGTCAGGCTGTCCGTGGCGCTGGTTATCACCCTGGCAGTCCAAATTGGGGTCAACGCGGTGGACGCAACGGTTTTCACCAGCGGAACGCTGTTTGAAGATTACAACAGCTTCGTGGCCTACATCGAGGAGGAGGTTTCGAGAGATACCGATTATTACGGTACCGAAGCCGTTGCGGTAGTCTCTGAACTGGAGGAGGAACCTGTGCTGATTTATCAGGCGTATACGGAGGATTGGGAGCCGCTGTATTTCGATGAAAACGGAAGCCCTGTGAGCGAAAGTTATGTAAACTCCCTGAGCAATGTGACCTACGGGGACGCCCTGGTGGACGGGGAAGGGAATCTGCTGTGCAAGTGGGTGTGGAGAAACCAATCCGTCACCCGCCTCAGCTATGGCAGTGTGTCCAGCGGCTATCTGCCCATCGTCGCATACGACGAGGAGGCCCTGGCCCACGGGGACATGGTTCTCTTCTGGCTGAACGTTCTGTTCGCCGCGGCCTATGCGGCAGAGGTGGTCGTCACGGTTGTCGTTTATCGAAAGCGGCGGGGGAAGGCAAGACGGTAATGAAACAAATCGGGAGAGACAAATCGCTCTTCCGATTTATTTTATGAAACCAAAGGGCCGCCGGACGCAATATGATAGGTGAAAACGGTACCGTTGCAAATCGCCGGGGAGGTGACAGGATGAATGAAAAAGAGGCGCTGCGTCGGCTGGCGCGGGGGGGATGAAACGGCTTTGGGCTGGTTCATTGACCGATGCGCCGCCTATGTGGGCGCGGTGCTGCACAGCGTCACCGGCGGAGCCATGACGGCCCAGGACAGGGAGGAAACCGCGTCGGATGTGTTCGTGGCCTTCTGGCAGAGCGGGGACAGGGTACAGCCCGGCAAGGCCAAGGCGTATCTCGCGGCTATCGCCCGGAACAAGGCGAAAATGTTCCTGCGGAAGGCCAATATAGAGCTGCCGCTGGAGGGCGACGTCCTGTCTGTCGCCGGGGAGGATATGGAGCAGGGCCTGGAGGGGCGGGAGCAGCGGGAAATTCTGTACCAGGCCGTCCTGTCCATGGGACAGCCGGACAGAGAGATATTCCTGCGGTATTACTACTACTGTCAGCCGGTGGGAGACATTGCGGCCAGGCTTCAAATGAAGCCCGCCACGGTCAAGACCCGTCTGCACCGGGGCCGGGCCAGGCTCAGGGAGATTCTGACACAAGGAGGCTACACGGTTGAAGATTAAAATTTCCGATATGCTGGGCACCACCGACGGCTTTGATTTGGAGCTGCCGGAGGAGGGGATGGTCTCCGCCGAAAAAATCAAGGAGGTAACAATGAAAAAAATACACGACACCCAGGGCGCGGCCCGGCGGGGCCGCCGCATTTCCAAGGCGGGCGTGGCGGCCATTGCCGCGGCGGCGGTGCTGGCTCTTTCCGGCGCGGCCTACGCCGTCAGCCAGTGGACGGGCTTTGCCTCCACGGAGGGCCTGACGGACAGCCAGATACAGGCGCTTATTGACAGCGCCTCCCTGACCTCGTCCCAGGGCGTTGATACAGAGGGAAACGTCACCTATTATGATGAAAACGGGAACGAGCTGTTCACCCTGACAGCGGAGGAAGCCGCCGCCTATGAGCAGGGACTGATAGAGACCAAGGAGCAGGCGGTGCGGGACAGCACAACTCTGGTAGGTGTGGACACCATGGACATGGTACCCACCGGCATTACGGAGCTTGCCGTGAATGAAGACGGCAGCTTTGAGGATTTCATCGTCTCTAATGGGTATATGGTCATCTTCTGCCCGGAGGGGAGCCAGGGGTATGACCTGAAGGCCGGGGACACTGTCACCCTGACGCTGACAACAGATGAAGCCTGCTATCTGGCCTACGGCCTGATACAGGACGGCGCGGCAACTGAGTGCGATGTCGTCCAGGCATCAGAGCAGTCCTACACCTTCGAGATCCCAGAGGACGGGAGCTTCTGCTTCTACATCATCTACTACAGCGCCGGCGCCAACGCCTTCACCGGCGGGAGCGTTGCCGTAAATTAAAACCCAATCCAGCCAAGGAGCGACGAGAGCCGCTCCTTTTGGCTTGTCTGAACCGCCCAAATATGTTATAATCTCCACAAACCATGGAGGAGGTGCGGATTATGCGGATTTTGGTGGTGGAGGACGCGAAGGATATGAACCGGCTGATCGTAAAGACGCTGACGAAGGCCGGGTATAGTGTAGACGGCTGCTTCGATGGAGAGGGGGCGCTGGATCATCTGCTGGGGGCGGAGTATGACGGCATTATTTTGGATGTGATGATGCCCCGGCTGGATGGGTACGGGCTGCTTCAGCGGCTGCGGGACAAGGGGGACGACACCCCGGTGCTGTTTCTCACCGCCAGAGACGCCGTGGCCGACCGGGTGAAGGGGCTGGATCTGGGGGCGGACGACTACCTCATCAAGCCCTTCGATTTTGACGAGCTGCTGGCCCGCATAAGGGCCATGACCCGCCAGCGGGCAGGCAGCCGGGTCAACCGCTTCGCCGTGGGCGACCTGACCGTGGACGTGGAGCGGCGCACCGCCGTGCGGGGCGGGGAGAACATCCCCCTGCTGCCGAAGGAATTTACGATCTTGGAATC
>JAJQFY010000163.1 GCA_021200935.1 Oscillospiraceae bacterium | reverse complement strand
GGCCAGCTCAAGCGCATTGCTGCGGACGAGAGCCGTCTGCGGGGGGAGGTTGAGTCCCTGCGGCCCTGGGAGGCCCTGGCCGCGCCGCTCAGCGGCGCGGGAACCAAAACCTGCGGTCTGCTGCTGGCTACCGCCCCGGCAGAAATGGACATGGCTGCCGTGAGGCAGGCGGTGGAGGAGACGTGCCAGGAGGCGGAGGTCATGCTGGTGTCTCAGGACGAGCAGCAGCAATGCTTCATCGTCATTACCCTGCGTTCAGAGATGGCCGCCGTGGAGGAGACCCTGAAGGGCATCGGCTGCGACCAGGCCGCCTTTCCGGGGGAGACCGGCACCGCCGTGGAGGGCATTGCCCAGCGGGAGCGGCAGCTTGCGGAGCTGGCGGCCCAGAAGGCGGACATCACCGCCCAGGTGGTGGAGCAGGGACCCCAGGCCCCCAGTCTGCGCCTGACGGCTGACCGCCTCGCCACGGAGGTGGCCCGGGCGGAGGCCAGCGAGCGCCTGCGGGGGACGGACAGCATTGTGGCCCTGGAGGGCTGGTGTCCCGCCCCGGACGCGGCGCGGCTGGAGGCCGCCCTGGCAAAGCTGGACTGCGCCTGGGAGTTTTCCGACCCGGCGCCGGAGGAATACCCCGACGTGCCGGTGAAGCTGCAAAACAAAAAGCTCGTCCAGTCCATGAACGTCATTACAGAGATGTATTCCCTGCCCGCCTATGACGGGGTTGACCCCAACGCCCTGATGTTCCCGTTCTTTATTTTGTTTTACGGCATTATGTTTGCGGACATGGGCTATGGCCTTCTGATGCTGATTATCGGAATTGTGGCAAAGAAGAAGGTAAAGCCCCGGGGCGGCGCGGGCCATTTGATGACCCTGATGATTCTGGGGGGCCTCAGCACCTTCGTGTTCGGCGCCCTGACCGGCGGTTTCTTTGGCGATTTTCTGCCTCAGTTGGCGGCGGTCATAAACCCGGACACCACCTTCACTGCCATGCCCAGCCTGTTCACGCCCCTGGACGACACCATGATGATCCTGATCGGGTCGCTGGTTCTCGGCGTGATTCAGATCTTCACCGGCATGATCGTCAGCGTGGTGCATAAGTGCAAAAACGGGGAGTTTCTCAGCGCCCTGTTCGACGAGGTGGCCTGGTGGTGCATTCTGATCGGCCTGGTGCTTGTGTTCCTGGGAACCCCGGTGCTTCTGATCATCGGCGCGGTGCTGCTGGTGGTGGGCCAGTTTGTCCAGAAAAAGAGCTTTATGGGCGGCCTGACCGGCCTGTTCGGCGCGATTTACAACGGCGTCACCGGCTATTTCAGCGATATTTTGTCCTATTCCCGCCTGATGGCCCTGATGCTGGCCGGCAGCGTTATCGCCATGGTGTTCAATACCCTGGGCGCCATGACCGGGAACGTGGTGGTGTTCATCATCATTGCCCTGATCGGCAACGCCCTGAACTTCGGGCTGAACCTGCTGGGCTGCTTCGTCCACGACCTGCGTTTGCAGGTGCTGGAATTTTTCAACCGTTTTTACAAGGACGGCGGCAAAGCCTTTAAGCCGCTGACTGTCAATACAAAATATGTGGATATCATCAAGGAGGAAATCTAACCATGGAACTTCTCAGCAATTTCGGCGGCCTCGGCCTGGCCTTTTTGGGCGGCGCCCTGGCGGTAGGGTTTAGCTGCGCCGGCTCCGGCAAGGGAACCGGCTGCGTGGGCGAGGCGGCCACCGGCCTTCTGGCGGAGCAGCCGGAGGCCTTCGGCAAGTGCCTGATCATGCAGGTGCTGCCCGGCACCCAGGGCCTGTACGGCCTGGTGGTCTGGTTCATGGCCATGATGCAGATCGGCCTGTTCGGCGGCTCCGGCCTGGTGGATCTGACCCTGGCCCAGGGCTTCAGCGTTTTCAGCGCCTGCATCCCCATGGCCATCGGCGGCTACATCACCGCTGTCGCCCAGGGCAGGACGGCTGCGGCCTCTATAAACCTGATGGCCAAGAATCCTGACGACTGGTCCAGGGGCATCATCATGTGCGTCGTGGTTGAGTTCTATGCAATTTTGTCCCTGCTCGCGTCTATCCTGATGCTGCTCCAGGCGGTCTGAGGCGGAGCGCTATGAACGGCATTGAAAAGATCACCGCCCGCATCGAGGCAGACGCGGCGGCGGATGCCGCCCGTATCGCAGAGGAGACAAAGGCGCAGTGCGACAGCATCCGCGAGGAGGGCGAGAAAAAAGCCCAGGAGCGCTATTGGGAGAGGGTTCGCCAGGGCGTGAAGGCCACGGAGGAGCGTTCCCAGCGCTTGGCGAAAACCGCCGACATGGAGGCGCGGAAAAGCGTTCTCGCCTGCAAGCAGGAGATCGTGGCGGAGGCGTTCACCAAGGCGGAGGAGAGGCTCCGGGCCTTGTCCGGGGATCAGTATATCAGCTTTCTGGCGTCCCTGGCCGTGAGAGCGGCTGCCACGGGGACGGAGGAGCTGGTGATGTCCGCGGAGGACAAAAAGCTCATTGGAGGCAAGGTGCTGACCAAGGCCAACGCCAAGCTGACCGCCGCCGGGAAGCCCGGGCGGCTGACCCTGTCCAGCGAGACAGGCAGCTTTGCCGGGGGGCTGATTTGCCGGCAGGGCAGCGTGTCCGTCAACTGCACCATTGAGGTGCTGATGGCTCAGGCCAGGGAGGATATGGCCTCCCAGGTGGCCGGGTCGCTGTTCTCCTGATGGCGGCCTATATCATATTGGCAAGGGGGAAAAAACTTGTCAACAGTTAAGAATACAGATTATTTGTTTTTATCCGCCTATATCCGGGCGCGGGAGGCAAAGCTGCTGACCGCCCAGCGGCTGGAGCAGATGGTGGACGCTTCGGATTTTGACGAGGCGGCCCGCGTTCTGGCCGACTGCGGTTATCCCGACCTGACCGGCGCGGGGGACAGCCAGCTAGAGGCGGCCTTTGCCGCCCGGCGGGAGGCGTTTCTCAAGGAGACGGAGAGCTTCAGCCCGGAGAAGGAGCTGGTGCTGGCCTTTCGGCTGAAATACGATTATCACAACGCCAAGGTGCTGGTAAAGTCCGAGGGCGCGGCGGCGGACGGGGAGAGGCTTTTGTCCGCCAGCGGACGTGTGCCGCCCCAGGTGCTGACAGAGGCGTTCCATGAGGATGCCTGGCAGAAAATCCCCGGCCCGCTGGCCGCCGCCATCCGGCAGGCGAAAAGCACCCTGGCCCGCACCGGCGACCCCCAGCTTGCGGATATGGGGCTGGACAGAGCCTATTTCGGGGAGCTTCTGACCATGACGGAGGGCCTGTCCACCGGGTTTTACACCGGCTATGTACGCCTGTCTATCGACGTGGCGAACCTTCGCAGTGCCGTGCGGTGTGTGAGGGGCCATTTGAACGACAGCGTTTTAAAGGCGGCTCTGATCGAGGGGGGCAACGTGTCCCCGGAGCGGTTTCTCCGCCATGCCTATGGGGACGGCGTGACCGGCCTGTTCCATGACCGGGCCATGTCCGCCTGCGCGGAGCTGGGGCAGAAGTCCATCGAGGGGGCGCCTCTGGCCGCCTTTGAGCGGGCCTGCGACAACGCCCTGACGGACTATCTCACCGGCGCCAAGCTGGTGGCCTATGGGCCGGAGGTGGCCGTGGCCTACCTGGCCTCCCTGGAAGGGGAGATCGTGGCGGCGCGGATGGTGCTGCTGGGCAAGCGGAGCGGTCTCAGCCCCGAAGCCCTGCGGGAAAGGTTGCGTGAAAGCTATGAATAAAATCGCCGTTATGGGAAGCCCGGACACGGTTATGGGCTTCAAGGCTCTGGGGCTGGAGACCGTTCCCGTGCGGGAGCCGGAGGAGGCCAAAAGGCTCTTTAAGCAGATGACCCGGCCTGACCAGCCCGACCAGTACGCCATCATTTATCTGGAGGAGAATCTGGCGGAACCCCTGGCGGAGGAAATTGACCGCTTCAAGGACAGTCCCATTCCCGCCGTGATCCTGATCCCCGGCAAGGACGGCTCCATGGGCCTGGGCCTGTCGGCCCTGGAATCCGCCGTGGAGCGGGCTGTGGGGGTCAATATCCTGTAAACATTCGGCCCCGCCTGCCGGGGCCATGAGCAAGACATTTAATAAAAGCCTCGCGTTTTTATTTGCATTAAATACCGAAGGAAGGTAGAAGCATGAGCGGAACGATAACAAAAATTTCAGGCCCGCTGGTGGTGGCCAAGGGCCTGGCGGATGCGAACGTCTCCGACGTGGTTCGGGTGGGTGATCAGCATCTGATTGGCGAGATCCTCCAAATGAAGGGGGACAGCGCCTCTATCCAGGTCTATGAGGAGACCTCCGGCCTTGGCCCCGGCGCCCAGGTCGTCACCACCGGCGCGCCCCTGAGCGTGGAGCTGGGGCCGGGCCTGCTGACCAGCATATACGACGGCATCCAGCGTCCCCTGACAGAAATACGCGCCCTGACCGGCGATACCATCACCCGCGGCGTCCAGGTGACGAGCCTTGACCATAAAAAGGAGTGGGAGTTCACCGCCGTGGCTGCCGTGGGCGACACGGTGGTTCCCGGCGACGTGCTGGGTACGGTGCAGGAGACTGCCGCCGTCCTGCATAAAATCATGGTTCCTGCCGGGGTTTCCGGGGTGGTGGAATCCATCCAGAGCGGAGCCTATACCATTGAGCAGACCGTGGCCGTGGTGAAGGACGACAAGGGCGTCCGCCACGAGGTCAATATGATTCAGCGCTGGCCTGTCCGCGTGGCCCGGCCCTATAAGCGCAAGCACGTCCCCAGCCGCCCCATGAACAGCGGCCAGCGTGTTATAGACACCCTTTTCCCCATCGCCAAGGGCGGCACCGCCGCCGTCCCCGGCCCCTTTGGCAGCGGCAAGACCGTGGTGCAGCACCAGCTCGCCAAGTGGTCGGACGTGGACATCGTGGTCTATATCGGCTGCGGCGAGCGGGGCAACGAGATGACCGACGTGCTG
>JAJQFY010000206.1 GCA_021200935.1 Oscillospiraceae bacterium | reverse complement strand
GACACTGTCACCGTGCAGGGGGAGACCATCCCCCTGGCCCATTATCCCCGAAAACGCCCCCACCCCGGCCCGGCGGTTCGGCTGCTGGAGGGGGACGTGCTGTATCTGCGCCCCCCGGCGCTGAACGAGCTGGAGGCAGCGGAGGCCCTGACAGCCGAGTGGGAAGGCCAATCCTTCCAGGGACTGATTTTGGATATGCGCCAGGGGGAGGGATGCCGGGAGGAGGCGTTTTACCCCCTGCTCCCCTGGCTCTGCGGGGAGGACAGGCCCCTGTCCGCCCTGCTGGGGCCGTCGGAGCTGTTTGTGAACTATACCCCCCTGAACTGCGCCCTGAAGGGGGCGGCCCTGGAAAGCATCCCCGGCGGGGCGGCCTATATGGACGAGCTGCGGGCGAAGGCCGGGCAGGGCCTCCTTTTGGAGGACAGCGCCCCGGAGGAGCGGATCATCCCCGGACGGGGGCCGAAGCGGCGGGTGGTTTTGACCGATACCTGGTGCCGGGACGCGGCGGAGGGGCTGGTTCTGGCGGCGAGAAACGCCGGGGCGGCGCTGATTGGCCGCCCCACCCTGGGTACCTTGGACTACAGCGGCCTGGTGTCATGCAGGCTGGACGACAGATTTATATTTACCTGGCCCACGGCCATCACCAAAGAGGCCAGGGAGGGCCGGGGCATGATGGGGGTCGGCATCCAGCCGGATGTCTATATCCCCTGGACGCCGGAGGAGTGTACGGGGGACGTGCTTTTGGCGGCGGCCCTGGACTATATACGGAAAGGATAAAACCAGAGAGGAGCATACAATGGATAAGGAAAAGAAGGCGAAAAAGCAGATCTCCCGGCGGGACTTTCTCAAGGGGGCCGGGGCGGTAACGGCTGGCGCGGCGGCGGCCAGCATCCTTGGGGTGGGGGCCTTTGCCTCCAGCGGGCCGGACGCGGCCACAGGAGCCTCTGTCAGCACCGGCAGCGGCAGCGGGGATACCACAGTCAGCGGCGGCACCACCACGGACGACCGGGTCTATGGGTACAGCGGCCCCGGGGATTGGCTGGGCCAGGCCCCGGAGATCGCAGACGGCGACATCAGCCGCACCCTGGAATGCGACGTGGCCGTCATCGGCCTGGGCCACGGGGGAACCCAGGCGGTGCTGGCGGCGGCGGAAAAGGGGGCCAAGGTCATCGGCGTGGAAAAGCAGCCCCAGGACACCCACTCCTGGTTCGGGGAGGATTTCGGCTGCTGGAACTCCCAGGTGCAGGTGGAGCAGGCGGGCTTCGGCCCCTACGACCTGGGGGAGGTGGTGGATGAGTTCATCACCCGGGGCGGGGGCAGGGCTTACCCCGACATCGTCCGGCTGTATGTGCAGAACTCCGGCCCCACCATGGACCATATGCTGGAAATTTGCAAAGAGATGGGGGTGGACTCCCGGGTCTACACCTATGACAACGCCAGAGACGGCTGGCTCATCATCCAGGCAAACTTCGACTACGACAAATGGGCCTCCGGGGCGGATCTGTACGACTGCCTGCGGAAGGACTACCCCATCTGGCCCGGCACAAAGACCTGGGCCGCCTCCTGCCAGTTTATGGGGGAGTACAGCGACACCCAGGTAAACGGCGTGGCTGCCAACTCCAAAATCGGCCTGGTGCAGCAGGCGTGCCTGGACAAGGCCACCAGAGACCTGGGGGCGGAGCTTTTGTATAACACCTCCGGGGTGGTGCTGGTGCAGGATTCCAGCAAGGCCGTCACCGGGGTCATCGTCCAGGACAACAGCACCGGGGAATATATCCGCATCAACACCGCCAAGGGCGTGGTCATGGCCGGGGGCGACTACTCCGCCAACGCGGATATGTGCTGGGCGCTGCTGAACGAATACATGGAGCGAAACGAGCGCTCCGGCGGCTCCAAGAGCCGGTTCTACTCCTCCGGGCGGGACGGCTCCTCCGTGAAAATGCTGTGCTGGGCCGGGGGGTACATAGAACCGGCCCCCCGGGGTACCATGATTTTGGGGGGCGGCCCCAGCAGCGGGCCGTGGGGCGCCAACTCCATGCTCTGGCTGAACGCGGAGGGCAAGCGCTTCTGCAACGAGGGGAACATCACCGCTGCCCAGACCGCCACCTCCCGCCAGAAAAAGGGTACCGGCTGTCTGGTGACAGACCAGAAATGGTTCAAGGGCGTCTGCGCCAGCGGCCTGGAGCATCAGGGGCCAAACGGGGGCCGCCCCCAGTATTACCAGGACATGATAGACGGCATGAACGCCTTAAAGCCCGGCGGGCGGGCCAATATCATCGGCTGCACCATCGCCGAGCGGATGAGCGGCTCCGTCATGTGCGGGGAGACGCTGGAGGATATCGCCAAAATGGTGGGCTACGGCGACGAGGCCACCGCCAATATGCTGGAGGCCGTGGCCCGGTATAACGAGATGTGCTACGCCGGGCAGGACACAGATTTCGGCAAGCGGGCGGAGGCCCTGATCCCCGTGGATGAAGGCCCCTATTACGCCTGCACCGGCACCATGGGCAGCTTCACCGCCAGCCCCTCCATGGTCACAATGTCCGGGGTCATGACCGACGCCCGGCTGAACGCCCTGGACGGCAGCATGAATCCCATCAAGGGCCTGTATACCTGCGGCAACTCCCTGGGAGGCCGCTACGGCACCGGCTACTGCACCCCCTGCGCCGGCACCTCCATCGGCATGGCCGGCACCCACGGAAGGCTTGCGGGTCAGTTCGTGTGCGAGGAGGAGTAAGGGGGGTGAAATTTTGCGCTATGTTCATTCCCACGGGCTGAAAACGAAGGTTATTTTCCTGAATGACGGGCCTGGACTGCTTCTGGGTTCCATGTGGGAGGATTATTCGCGTATTGAAGAACGCTATCCCGATGAGGTGAAGGTTTTGACCCTGCGAATGATAGATGAAAGGCTTACAAGGGAATGGCTAAAAGGAGAATGATTTAATGGCAACCGGCGTACCGCCAAAAGGAGGAAAAAGCTCACGGAAGCTACAGGTCAGCGTAGAATATGATGGAAAAACAAGCGCTTCCGAAGTGCTGCAAAAACCATTTGAAGGCTTTTCCTCTGTACAGCGGGTACATGGCGGCGGCGGGAACAAGCTGTTTTTTGGCGATAATCTGGATGCCCTTTTGTTTATGCTCAACAACGGTTATAAGGGAAAAATTGCGTTTATTTATATTGACCCGCCCTTTTCCACGGCCTCAGATTTTGTGAACCGCAGCCAAACCCTTGCCTACAGCGATGCCCTGCGCGGCGGTGAATATGTGGAATTTCTGCGCCAAAGACTAATTGTTATGCGCGAGCTGCTTTCCGATACAGGCAGTATTTATTTACACCTTGACGGGAATATGGTTTTTACCATGAAGCTGGTGATGGACGAGATTTTCGGCGAACAAAATTATCATTCCTTCATCACCAGAAAGAAATGCAGCACAAAGAATTACACAAAAAACACATTTGGAAATATTTCTGACTACATATTGTTTTATTCCAAGGGGGCGTCCTGTGTCTGGCACAGACCGTTCGACGCGTGGGAGCCAGAGAAAATGGCTGAGCAATACCCCTGCGTGGATGAAAAAACAGGCCGACGATACAAAAAGGTGCCTGTTCATGCGCCCGGAACCAGAAACGGAGAGACAGGAAGAGCGTGGCGCGGGAAACTGCCGCCCAAGGGGAAGCATTGGCAGTACACGCCTGAGAAGCTGGACGAGATGGACGCGGCGGGGGAGATTTATTGGAGTCCCACAGGGAACCCGCGCCGCATGGTTTTTTGTGACCCTGACAAGGGAATCCCCAAGCAGGACATATGGCTTGAATACAGAGACAGCGTCAATCAGGCGCAGAAAACCACGGGGTATCCTACCGAGAAAAACTATGAGATGCTAAAAATGATCGTGAAGGCGTCCTCCAATCCCGGGGATATCGTTTTGGACTGCTTCGCGGGAAGCGGCACAACGCTGGGGGCGGCCTTTGAGCTTGACAGGCGCTGGATCGGCGTGGATAACAGCGTTGAAAGCATGAAAGCCATTTTCAAGCGTTTTGTCACCGGGCTTGAAACCTATGGCGACTATGTGAATGACCATTCCGTCCGGCAGATGTCGCTGGATCTGCTGCCTCGATGTCCCTTTGACGTGTTGGCGACGCCTCATAACACCGCCGTTTTGGAAAGCGCAAGCCTGCCGCTGGAATCGTCCGATATTCCCGCGTAGATTTTGCGCCGGGATAAAAGTAAAATCCCATTACCCCCCTTTCCAATTTCCACCACCGCCGCCCGGCGCATATTTGGCGGGCGGCGGTGCAAACTACTCCTGACAAGACCGGCGCTGGCTGGGGATGGATGGATTTCCGGGCGGGCGCTGGAAGCTAAAGGAGTCATTTTCATGGTCATTGACAGAATTGCCCTGATCCTCGCCATCATTGGCGGGCTGAACTGGGGCAGCATCGGCCTGTTTCGTTTCGATATTGTGGCGTGGATTTTCGGCGGGCAGACCGCCGCCGTCTCCCGGGTGATCTATACCCTGGTGGGCCTGGCGGCGCTGTGGTGTATTTCCCTGCTGTTCCGCGCCCGGGACGAGGCGGACGAGGAGGCGTGACCCCGGAGGGGGCAAATATGGAGGGGCTGTGTCAGGGCGGTTGCTTTGGCGCGGCCCTCTCTTTCATTCGTAAACGAAAGGGCGGCCCCGGCCCATCCCCCCGCGTTTCGCCCCTTTTCTCGCGCCTGATGGGGTATAGTGGGACAAGAGATTGGAAAGGGGGGAAAATCAATGCCTGTGGTAAAAACCGGGCGGCGCCGGACGGGGGAGGGGATCGTGATGGTCTCCGTGGAGGAGATAGACCCCAACCCCTTTCAGCCCCGGCAGCGCGTTAACCGGCGGGCGCTGGAGGAGCTGGCGGACAGCATAGCCCGGTATGGGGTACTCAGCCCCCCCTCTGTCCGCCGCCGGTGCGGGCGGTATGAGCTGGTGGCCGGGGAGCGGCGGCTGCGGGCGGCCCGGCTGGCGGGGCTGGGGCAGGTAC
>JAJQFY010000090.1 GCA_021200935.1 Oscillospiraceae bacterium | reverse complement strand
GTGGGGGATAATACCCGGAAATAATGGCAAAAATCCGGGGAAAGTGGGGCGCAGGTGGTGATGTTGAAAAGTTTACGAAAATGTCAAAAAATTACAAACAGTATACATAATTTAGTCAACATAACTTTCAGCGCTCCCATCCTCCATCCCACACCCAGGGCGGGACAGGGAACCGGCTGTTTGGAGCCGCTGGGTGAAAAAGTTAAAATTTGTAACTTTTTTGAAAATCGGGGCAATCGCCCATTGACAATCCCTTGCCGGGGATTTATAATCTATATTGAGCGAAGACATAAATAACAAAAGTGACAAGTATTAACAAAACAGGAACACAATGAAGTTCAGGAGGTACAGGCCCATGAAGAAACTGATTAGCTTGCTGATGGTGCTGACCCTGGTGGTCGGCCTGTTTGGCTGCCTGGGTGTGGCGGCTTCGGCGGCGGAGGATTACGAGTTCACCTTCCTTGTCGCCAGCGCCGCTGGGGCAGAGGATTACAGCGGCATTGCCGACGTTCGCACCGCCTATATCCAGGAGCGGGGCGACGCCATGCTGGTGAGCGTGGACGCGGGCGGCGACGCGGCGAGTATGTACGCCGCAGGCTTCGAGTTGGCCTGCTCCAGCGATTTTAACAACTACTTCACCTGCGTCTACCCGGACGGCGGCACCTACGACTACGACAACCAGGGTACCACCTGGGTGGAAATCGACCTGCCCGTAGGCGGCGAGTACGCGGACGAAGAGGGCTATGCCACCGTGTTCTTCGTGGCCGTGGGCGGGGAGAATGACGCCGAGACCCTGGCCTCCTTCGCGGAGGCGGAGGGCTATGTAGTAGCCATCGGCCCCTGGAGCGCTGCGGAGGCAGTGGAGGAAGCCACCGACATTGATATGTTCTGGACGGTGGTGGACAGCGAAGACGACCTGGCCGCCCTGGCGGAAGACGGCTACATGATCGGGGAGACCCTGGTTGTCAACGCCGGTTCCACGGCGGACACGGTGGCGGTGGTGTCTATCGCCAACGGCGTCATCAGCCAGGAGAACCTGACCGCCGCCGCTGCTGACACCGGCAGCGAGACCAGTCCTATTGCTGTCACCAGCGACACTGCCGTCTGGACGCCTGGCTCCACGGATGGCCTGACTATTACCCTGGCGGAGGCCGTCACCCCGGAGACCGTAACGGTGGGGGACACGACCCTGACCGAGGGAACCGACTATGACTACGACGCAGAGACCCCCGCTGTCACCATTTCCAGCGCCTGGCTGGACACCCTGGACGCCGGGGAGTATACCATCACCCTGACGGATGAAAACGAGAACACCGCCGCCGTCACCCTGACGGTGACAGAGAGCTTCAGCATATCCATGGGCTTCGCCGCCAACAGCGATGTCAACACCCTGACCCTGACGGTGGAGGGCTACGATGTCACCATCACCTGGACGAAGGACAGCAGTGACGATGCGCCCTTTGTCACCTGCGCCGATGTGGTGGAATCCCTGGCCCTGTATAACGGAGATACCCTGCTTCAGGACATGACCCAGGGGACAGATTACACCCTGTCTGAGGACGGCACGGTCATCACCTTCACGGCGGACTGGCTGAACGGTCTGTTTGAGGATGAGACCGTCAGCGCCCTGATCCAGGCAGAGACCCCCCTGACCGTGGTTCCCACCTTTGCGGAGCCTGTCATCACCCTGGAATCGGAGGATGAGGCCGCCCTCTCCTGGGAGGCGGATTCCGCCGAAGACCTGGCCGTCACCCTGGGTTCCGGCTCCACCCTGGCATCCGTCACAGCGGACGGGGCCGCATTGACCGAGGGGTCAGATTACCGCTACGACAGCGAGAGCCAGACCGTCACCTTCGACAGCACATGGCTCGGCAGCCTGGATGTCGGGACGCATACCATCGTCCTCAGCGCCAGCGCCAGCGGCATTGCGCTTGCCAGCGAGGATGACACCACCGTCACCATCACCCTGACCGTGACCGCGCCCACTGCCAACACCGAGGCCAACGGCACAGAGGCCAACACCGCCACCATCTCCACCGACACCACGGAAGAGAGCTGGAGCCTGGGCGGCACCGGCGACCTGACCGTCACCCTGGGGGCTGGCTCCACCCTGAGCGGCGTCACCGTGGGGGACACGGCTTTGACCCAGGGGACGGAGTACGATTACGACGAAAGCACCCTGACCCTGACGATCTACGCCAGCTACCTGAACACCCTGTCCGCCGGGGATTATACCATCACCCTGACCGCCGGGACGGACGCCTCCGCCACTATCGCCCTGAGCGCGGTGGCTGTCAGCTCCATTTCCGTCACCAGCGCCGCCGCCGCCTGGACGAATGGCGCCACCAGTGATTTGACTATCACCCTTGGCTCCGCCGTCACCCTGGACAGCGTGAAGGTGGGGGACACCGCCCTGACCGAAAGCACCCAGTACACCTACGACGGGGATGTGACCGTGACGATTCTGGCCGACTACCTGAACGGCCTGGAGGCCGGTACCTATACCGTCACCCTGGCGGAGGACAGCGGCAACACCGCATCCGTCACCCTGACGGTTGAAGCGGCGGCAGCCACCGCCTCTCCCAGCCCCACGCCTACGGCCACGGCTGCGGCTACGGCTACGCCTTCCCCCAGCGCCACACCGTCCTATACCTACACCTGGAGCCGGGGGAGCAACAGCAGCACCCTGACCGTTGACCTGGGCAAGTCCGTCTCTCAGATTGATATTTACAGCGGCTCCTCCGTCTGGAAGACCGCCGCGCTGAATGAGGATTACACCCTCTCCGGCACCGCCATCACCTTCAATGCCACTATGGTGAACAACGACGACGGCACCCTGTTCTGGGGGGACGGCACCTATCACCTGGTCGTCACCTTCACCGACAGCACCACCCAGGACATCTACCTGGTGCTGACCGATGGTGTGGCATCCACCAGCACGGCCACGGCCACGTCCACCGCTGCCGCCACGGCAACGGACCCGGCCACCAGCACCAGTTCCTCCCCCGACACCGGGGACACCACCAATATCGGCCTGTATGTGGTCGTCTTCATCGTCTTTGTGGTGGCCCTGGCGGTGGTCATCATCATCGTGATGAAGAACAGAAAGCGGTAAGATTCTATAATAAATCACCCATCCGGGCGGAGCTGTGTTATGCGGCTCCGCCCTTTTGGCGTTATTTCTGGTTTTCCTCCGCGCAGTTGTCCAGCACCCGGAAGCCCATGTCCTCCAGGCTGGCCACAGGGTATTTGGCAATGCTCTCGCTGTCGAACCTGGCGCACAGGCGCTGCTCCGGGTCAAGGCGCAGGTTGTCGCCTATAGGCCGGGGCGGGACGGAGCTGGATTTCTTCCCCTTCTTCTTTCCCATTAGATATCACCCCCCGCCCTAGTTTGCCCAGGGGGTGGGCGGTTATGCCGCACCCATTTTCCCCCGGCGGCATATGCTGCAATAGGCGCGTTCTGCGTCTGTTGGGAGTGTTGCGATTGCATTTTATAGAGCAGCTATTGCTGGTGCTGGGCCTGTCCATGGACGGCTTCGCCGCCTCGGTGTCCATGGGGGTGGCAGCCGGGCGGAAAATTGCCCCGGTGGCGGGGCTTGTCAGCGGCTTTCACGTTCTCATGCTGCTGGGGGGCTATGCCCTGGGGGCGGGCTGCCCGGACAGGATCGCCCACATATACCCCTGGGCGGCGGCTGTCCTGCTGACCGGGATGGGTGTCCATATGATGGCCCAGTCGGGCCGGGAGGAGCCGGAAAACCCCCGCCGGGCCGGACTTTCCACCGCCGCCCTGGCCCTGGCAACCAGTGTGGACGCCCTGACCGTGGGGGCGGCCCTGGCTCTGTTGGAGGTTCCGGCCTGGCAGGCGGGGGCGCTGACAGCGGCGGTGATGGGTTCCCTGTCCCTGATTGGTGCCGCCTTCGGCAGCCATTTTGGGGCCGCTTATCGCCATGCCGCCCGCCTGGGCGGGGGACTGGTGCTGTGCCTGCTGGGCATCAAGCTGGCCCTGAACTGCCTGGGGGTCATAGGCTTTTAGAGAGGCTTTCCAAGCGCAAAAATGGGGACATATCAAGAGATTTGCTCTTGAAGCTATCTTTCATTGAAAAGCCATTCGTCCTGAATACGCACGAGGGCCGAGAAATGCTTCAGCTGAGGAATTTTTTTCTTTCACTGGAGAGTGCTTCTGTCCCCAAAGCAATCTCCAGCGATAATTATCCTTCAATCCATTGCCACCAATGGAAGGAGAGTCGATTGATTTTTCCAGCAGATCCGAACTGGAACCTACCCAGTGCGATCAAATATGCCGTAGCAGCGGAATATCTCCGGCATTGACATGCTCCAGATACAGTCTGGAAAAAAGCTCGATGGATTGATTCTCGTTCTCCTGATTATAAATCAGGCAGATCTCGCGCTGGGCCTCGTCGCCCTCCAGCGGCACGAAAACAAGCTCCTCCGACAAATGTTCCTGCATATGCTGACCCAAAATTGTTACGCCATCCCCACGGCGGATAGCCATCATCAACGCCTCCATCTGATTGAACAGCGCGGGACCCTTCGGCGTAAAGCCTGCTGCCCGGCACAGGCTGGAAATATGTCTCCACGCACAGAAAAAATAGTCGTTGTCCACTCGAAAGAATGTCCGCTCTGCAAGGGCCTTCAAGGGCAGAGAGGTCGAGGCGGCCAGCGGATCCTCGATGGAAAGAATCACGCCCAGGGACTCCGTTCCGGCCGGAATGATTTTGGCGCGGGCCAGATTTTGTGTGGGATAGTATGCCAGAATGGCAAGATCAATTTTTTCCCCGTGCATAGAGCTTTGTCACCTCGTGGGGATCGCCTACGCTATACTGTAACTTAACATCCGGGTACGCAAGTTCAAATTTTCTGGGAACATCCTCCAGGTATTGATTGAGAGCATAATAGGGAACACCGATACACAAACGGCTGCTGTAGCCGCTTTTCATAATGCGAAGGCGCGCACAGGTGTCATCATAGTCATTCAGGATAACGTCGATGCGCTCTTTGAACAGTTCCC
>JAJQFY010000241.1 GCA_021200935.1 Oscillospiraceae bacterium | reverse complement strand
GGCCAGGACGGTCTGCTCCACGGCGGTGATGCCGCAGTCCACGGTGACAACGAGAGACACCCCCCGATTGTGCAGCAGCCGGATGGCCTCGTCATTCACGCCGTAGCCCTCCCGCAGGCGGTCAGGAATATATATCTCCGTTTTCAGCCCCATGCTCCGCAAATACTCCGCCATCAGACAGGAGGCGGTGATGCCGTCCACGTCGTAATCTCCGTACACGGCCACCAGCTCGCCCCTCGCCTGTGCCAGCCGGAGGCGGCGGACAGCCCGCTCCATATCCGGCAGAAGCATAGGGTCGCCCAGCTCCCATGGCCCATCGTCCAGCAGAACGGCGGCCTCCTCCGCCGTCGTATACCCCCTCGCCGCCAGCACCGCCGCCAGAAGCGGCGCGTACCCGGCTCTCGTCAGTCCCTCTGGTATGGCAACTGGCGTCGGAAGGTTCCATACCTTATTTTTCATTCTCCGTCATTTCCTCAAAAAATTTTTGTTAATAAGTCATTATACGCCACTTCCCGCGACTTTGCAACACAGAAGGAACGTAAAAAATTGAAATCGCCCACCGCCTCGCCTGTCCCGCCAGAGATTGACAACGAACTGTCACTGTAGTATAATCTTATCGAAATGTATTAGCAAAAAATCCATATTTAACATTTTATAGGACGGAGGCGGCAGTATGCTGGGTGCAATCGTGGGCGACATTGTAGGCTCGGTGTATGAATGGAATAACATTAAAACGAAGGATTTCCCCCTGTTTCGGGATGATTGCTTTTTTACCGATGATACGGTTATGACCTGCGCGGTGGCGGAGGCCATCATGGACGGCGGGCAGCGGGACGACTTCATCGACGCCATGAAAAAGTATGGCCGTATGTACCCCCACGCCGGATATGGGGGGAGATTTGGGGCATGGATTTTCTCTGACGATCGGGAGCCGTACAACAGCTTTGGCAACGGCTCCGCCATGCGGGTGTCTCCCTGCGGGTGGGTCATGGGCCGCGGCTTTTCCCCCCGAACCGGCTGCTGGCCCTCCAGAGACCTGGCAAGGCTCTCCGCGGAGGTAACGCATAACCACCCGGAGGGGGTCAAGGGCGCTTTGGCCACGGCGGACGCCATTTTTATATGTCGGCTCTTTGGGGGCGGATATCGCAACGACAGCGGCGAACCCCTTTGCGGCAGTCTGGCCGAATACAAGAAGCGGCTCAGGGAACACATCGAATCGGAATATGGCTATGATGTAAGCCGGACATTGGATGAAATACGGGAAACCTATCAATTCAACGAAACCTGCCAGAAAACCGTGCCGGAGGCAATCATTGCCTTCCTGGAAAGCGCGGATTTTGAGGACGCCATCAGAAACGCCATCTCCCTCGGTGGGGACAGCGACACCCTGGCCGCCATCACAGGCAGCATCGCGGAGGCGGCCTACGGCATCCCAGGGTGGATTCAGGACAAAGCCCTATCCTATTTAGCCCCGCCGCTGCAGGACGTTCTCAGGCGCTGGAATACCTTCCTGGCGCCAGCGAATTGACGCCGTTCCTTCTGACCGCCCTCCCAATCTTTCTTAAAATACGTTGACATTTCCTAAACGACCTGTTAGAATTTAAGGTAGCACACCTAAATTTTTACAAAAGGAAAGGAAAACGTCAATGAAGAAATGGAAATCAATCCTGGCGCTCGTGCTGGCTTTGGCCATGTGCATGGGCATGATGGGCGTCGGCGCTTTCGCGTCGGAGGAAGCCAGCGGCGAGGTGGAAACGGCTGACGCCAGCGGCGAAGCGGAATCCGACGCCAGCGGCGAAACCTCGGACGCCAGCGGGGAAACGGAGACCGTCACCTCCTCGGTGGAGATGTACATCGGCGACCAGCCTATTCTGGAAAGCCATGTCGCCGCCCTGGACAGCGAGGAGGCCGATGAGGCGGTGTTCACCGTCAAGGGCTATTATGTCTATGACAGCTCCATCGCCCCCACGGACAGCTACTACGACACCGACGACTATGTGGGCATCGAAGCCTACGACCTGGCGGACATCCAGGCCGTCTCTGTGGAAGCCTACGACGGCTCTGAGACCGCCGTCACCGGCGCGGTGGAGGCCGGGGAGGGAACCGACCTGACCCTGACCCTGACCGGCGTGGCCGCCCAGGAGGACAACGCCGCCTACAGCGTCGCCCTGGTTCTGGCGGACGGCACTGTTACCCAGGCCACCACGGTCTATGTTATCACCTACGCAAACAGCCAGTATGAGACCAGCCAGACCCTGACCCTGGACGGGCTGGACGAGTATTCCCTCGACCTGACCGAATATGCTCTGCTGCAAAAGACCGCCCAGCAGTGCGGCGGCTCTCAGGGCCTGTTCGACGCGGACGACTTTGAGGACACCGCAGATCTCAGCGACGAGGAGAAGGAGCTTGTCACCTGGTATCTGAGCAGCGCCGTGACCAACGGCGGGGACGACTGGTTCACCTTCGGCTATGAGGAGGATTACCTCCGGCTGGAGGCCATCCACTTCATTTATAAGTACTTCACTATCGAGGCGGCCAACGGCATCCTGGGCTTCACCGGGGACGCCAACCCTGTGGGCGGCGGCACCACGGAATATAAGTTCTTCTCCGCCAACACCACAAACCTACACGCCTTTATTTATGACGGCACCTCCTTCTTCGGCAGCATTGCCGACGGGAGCTACACCGCCGGCGGCCTTGCCATCATCACCGACGGCATTGACCGGGAGGCCACCCTGCTGGACGGCTACGCCGCCGTCACCGGCCAGGATCTGCTGGTCATGATTTATAACGCCCTGGTCAGCGGCTATGCCTCCCTCAGCGAGGAGGGTCTGGCCCTTCAGGCCCAGCTCATTGAGGCCGCCGACATAACTGAGGAGGACATTGAAAGCTCCCGCGCCGCTATCGCCGCCTACGCCGACGTGTTCTTCGGCGAGGGAGAGAACATCGACACCAGCCTCATCACCGAGCCGAACCTGGCCGCCGTTCTCTATACCACGGCGGAGGAGAAAATCGCGGCCCTGGAGGCCTGCGGCATCACTGCCGAGAACCTGGGCGAGCTGACCAAGGGCGAGGCTATTGCCATTCTGGCCCAGCTCGACGGGCTGCAAACCTACCGCAGCGAGTTTGACAACGACTCCATCTCCGGCTCCCCCAAGGACGACCTGGTGGGCTTCTTCTGGGACGATGAGAGCTGGTCCACCATCACCGTGGAGGACGGGGAAATCGTCTATGACGCGGACGCTCAGGACGAGGCCGGAACCGTTTCTGAAGAGGCCGCCTCCATCACCATCGAGGGCGGCGTGTGGTACAGCGAACCGACCACCGGCAACAGCGACGACGCTTATGCCGGTGAGCCTGCGGACACCGCTCTGTTCATCGACGGCGGCGCTTCTGTCACCCTGACCGACAGCCTGGTGGTCTCCTCCGGCAACGTGCGTTCCGACTCCGAGTATAAATTCGGTGTGGGCGGCGGCATCGTGGCCCTGGGCGAGGGTACCGTGGTGAAGATTGTGAACACCACCGGCGGCCTGAACGTCATCGGCGCGGGCAACTACAGCAACACCGTGAACATGGCCGGCGCCGTGTTCTCCGGCATGGGGGCTGTGGTGTTCTATGAAAACGCCCAGATCTTCTCCTACAGCCAGCACCCCTCCAACACCTGCTACAGCGGCGCTATCATCTATTATGAAAGCTACATGACCGGCAACAGCGGGCGCATCTTCTCCACCGACTTCTTCGGCGGCTATGTGATCGTGGACTCCACCGTCTACGACAAGTCCGGCATCAATATGTACCTGGACGAGACCAGCACCCTGCTGTGCGTGGATTCCTTCCTGCCCGGCCTGAGCGGAGCCAACACCGGCATCTCCCAGGCGTATTACCAGAACTGCCTGGTCTATAACGCCAGCAGTATGTTCGGCTTCTCCAACAACACCTCCATGCTGGACGACGTGGCTACCGGCACCGTGGTGAACTCCGATATTCACTTTGCCTCCGGCAGCAATACCATCGCCACCGTGGCCCGTGAGCAGAAGGCTTATGTCACCCTGGTGGATTCCACCTTCGACATGGAGGAGTACGCCGACGGCTACATCTTCCAAGTGACCGGCGACGAGTGGCTGACCGCCGCCTCCCTGATGGTGGTGCTGGAAAACACCGACCTGCCCGCCGAGGACGTGTTCGTGGGCGGCGCGCACACCTATGAGACCACCGCCATGACCACCGTGGCCACCGGCGAGACCGAGACCATCGAGACCGACGGAACCACCCTGTACGTCAAGGCCGACGGGGACTCCACCGTCACCCTGCGGCAGAACCAGAACGACACCTACACCCAGCAGTTCTACAGCTACAAGTCCGAGTCCTACACCGTAGAGAACACCGGCACCATCTATGTCTACGACAACGAGACCGAGACCTGGATCGCCACAGGCATGACCGTTCTGGGCGACGGCGAGGCCGAGCTTGAAAACGCGGACTATGCCGAGCTGACCTACGAGGACGGGGTCTACACCGCCACCTACACCATCGGCACTGTGACCATCATCATCCAGTACACCGAGGCGTAACACAGGATGGATTCCCAGAAAATCTCTGGGAATCCATTGAAAACCAAACACCGACCAAAGCCGGTGCGCCGTAATTCGCGGCGCACCGGCTTTCAAAATGGAACAAGCGGCATGATTTGGTGGGAGTCATGCCGCTTGCCGCTGGTGTTTGAGGCGTATGATGAATTTTATTGCTGCTGGGCTTTTTCTCCCGTCCCGCACGATACAGGAAGCTGGAAAGGGCCATGCCGCACTGTCCGGCGGCCATGGTGCCGGTGATTTCCCCGGCGGCCCAGCGGCGGAACGCCTCGTCATAGCCCTCCGGCGGCGGCTTTTGGGGGCGGCCAAATTTCACGCCTCTGGCCTTGGCCTCGGCAATGCCCTCCCGCTGCCGCACCCGGATGTTTTTCCGCTCGTTTTCCGCCACGAAGGACAGCACCTGCAGGACGACGTCCGACAGGAAGGTTCCCAGCAAATCCTTTCCCCGGCGGGTGTCCAGCAGGGGCATATCCAGCACCACGATGTC
>JAJQFY010000070.1 GCA_021200935.1 Oscillospiraceae bacterium | reverse complement strand
AATATATATATTATATAATAGATTTTATCTATAATATTTCTTTCCACGTCTCTCACTTGGCCCTCTGAGATTCTTTCACTTGGGGGAGGGCGCAAGTGAGAAACCCCTTGGGGCGCAAGGGTTTGCGTCTCACTTGAGGGTCTCGTCCATGTGGGGTACCCCCAGTCGGGGGCGACCCCCAAGTGAGAAACGGCCACGAAAATTCAGGCCAAGCCCGGCAAGGCGCTCACTCCATCATCTCGCGCAGCCGCTTTACGGCGCGGCGTTCCAGGCGGGACACCTGCACCTGGCTCACGCCCAGAACCTGGCTGGCCTGGGATTGGGTCATGCCGTGGTAGAAGCGGAGGAAGATGGTCTGGCGCTCCTTTTCCGGGAGCCTTTCAATGGCCTGGCGCAGGGCCACATATTCCACCAATCGCTCCTCCTGCACCCAGTCGCCCAGCATTTGCTCCAGCGGGAAGCCGTCCTCCCCCGCCCCCTGCTGCAGGGATTCCACCGGGATGGCGGCAGTCTCCGCCATGGCAATGTCCTCCCCGGAAAGGCCCGTCCGCGCCGCCAGCTCCGACACCGTGGGGTCACGGCCCAGCTCCTGCTCAAGCTCCTTGCGGGCGGTGCGGATGGCCGTGCCGCGCTCCTTAATGCCCCGGCTGACCTTCACGGCCCCGTCATCCCGCAGAAAGCGGCGAATCTCCCCGGATATTTTCGGCACGGCATAGGTGGAAAAGCGGGTGCCGTAGCCCTCGTCAAAGCCGTCGATGGCCTTCAAAAACCCCAGGCAGCCGAGCTGGTACAAATCCTCCAGCTCCGCCCCCCGGCCAAAATACCGCCGGGCCACGCTCCATATAAGCCCGGCGTTTTCCTCCACCATCCGGCCCGCCGCCTCCCGGTCTCCGGCCTGGGCCGCCCGCAGGAGGGTCAACGTCTCGTCCAAGCTATATTCTCGCCTTCACGGAAATGCGCTTGGACATGGTGACGGTGGTTCCCTTGCCCACGGCGGAGCGAACCCGCAGGCCGTCCATGAAGCTGTCCATAATGGTAAAGCCCATGCCGCTGCGCTCCTCGCCCCCGGTGGAAAAAAGCGGCTCCATGGCCTGCTTCACATCCGGGATGCCCCGACCCTTGTCCCGGGCGGTGATCTCCAGCACGTTCCCCTCCAAAATTCGCAGCCGCAGGGCCACCGTGCCGATGGCGTCCGGGTAGGCGTGGACAATGGCGTTTGTCACCGCCTCGGACACGGCGGTCTTGATGTCCCCCAGCTCCTCCAGGGTGGGATCCATCTGGGCGGCGAAGGCTGCGGCGGCGGCCCGGGCAAAGCCCTCGTTCACGCTCCGGGCGGGAAATTCCAATTTTATGTAGTTAAGCTGCTTCATGCTTTCCTCCCATGGCCCCCGGCCTGTCCCGCCGGGGCCGCGTATATATGTGTCCGGCCCGTTCATTCCGCGCCGGTGGTTATTTTCACCATACGGTCTATGCCGGAGGCGTCTATGACCTTCAGGGGCTGATTCCGGGCGTTCTCCACCCAGGCCCGACCCCCGGTCTCCGCCATCAGGCGGCAGATTTTCAGGATCAGGGCAATGCCGGAGGAATCCATGAACGTCAGCCCGCTCATGTCCACCACGCAGTCCCTGGGCAGGTAATCGTCCATAGTCTGGGTGATCCTCCGCAGGGCGGACGCCGCCTCATGGTGGTCAAGCTCCCCCTTGAAAAAAACAGCGTCAGCCGCCCCTCCCGATAGCTGGATAAGACCTTCATTTCCATATCCTCCCCCAACAGGCGCGAAAAAATTGCACCATACCGTTTCGTATGGTGCAATTCTACAGCCTCTCCCCCGCAAATTCCGTCGAACCGCCGGGGGACGGCCCAATTTTTTTGGAATGTCGGCATGGAATCCTAATCCTCCGTGCTGAACCACTCCATTGTGTAAACGCCGTCCAAATATCCGCTCACATTCACCACAGGAAACAGCAGACGCGCCTCCCTGTCGCTTTCCGCGGAATACAGGTCTATCTGGTAATACGCGGGATAAAAGGCCGTGGCGTTCACGTCCATCGTCCGCACAAAATATATCCCGTCCAGCTCGGCGCTGTACCCGACCAATGAAAGCCCGAAGGCATCGGCCACCGCGCTCAGCAGCGCCGCCCCCGTCTCCTCGTCCATATCCGCCGGAGACACGATCTCCGCGCTCACAGCCACGGCGCTGGCCCCCATGGTGCCGCCGCCCATATAGAACTGGGACACCCGCACCGGCGTCTCGCCCAGCATTCTCTGGACATATCGCACCTCCCAGGTCTCCCCAGCCTCCACCGTCTCCGCCGCCGGAAGCAGCACGCCGAAGTAGGAATCAAAGGGAACCTCCTCCGCCTCGGAGAGAACGCCCCCCATGACCACCAGGCAGCCGTTGCTTGTCACCCCCGACATCTCAGCCAGCGAGGTGATGTTCACAGCGCTCACAGGCTCCTCCGCCTGATCCGAGGCCGTCCCGCAGGAGGAAAGGCAGAGGAGCAGGGCGAAGGTCAACGCCAACACCAGCGTCTTGTTTCTTTGTAACAGCATTGCAATTCTCCTTTCATTCGCGTCTCACCTATAAAGACAACCGGCCTCGGGAAAACGCAACACTTAGGCGGAAAATTTTCTTTGCAAATGGTGTTGCACTTTTGTAAGGTATGCTGTCTAATATAACAAGAGGCAGACAGAGAAAGGAGAAGGTCATGGAGCCAAGGAATGTTGCACAAACCGATCAGGCACGGGAACCGGCATTTCTGGAGCTGGTCTATCTCCAATACAAGCGGCTTATGTTCTCCATTGCGGGCAGATACACCGGCAGTCTGGACGACCAGGCGGACATTGTGGGGGAGGCGCTGGTGAGGATGGCGGAGCAGGAGGAGCGGCTCCGAGCCGTGGATGAGCGGGTACTGACGGCGTATATCGCCGCCATGGTGCGGAACACGGCCATCAACTACCTCCGGCATCGGGGCGTAATAAAGCGGCATGAGCAGGTATCCTGGGAGGAGATGGGGGACACGGAGCCGTCCCCCACCCTCTCGCCGGAGGAGACGGTTCTCCGGGCGGAGCGGCGGGACTGGGTGCGGCAGATATGGCAGCGGCTGTCCCCCGGCGACCGGCTGCTGTTGGAGGGAAAATACATATTGGAGCTGACTGACCGGGAGCTTGCGGCCACCCTGGGCTGCGGAGCGGCCAGCATACGGATGAAGCTGACCCGTGCGCGGCGAAGGGCCTTGCGGGAAATGGAGAAAGAGGGTGATGATTATGCGGAATAAAAACGGACGCCGGAAGGCGCATTTCACCCGATTCATGGACGCATACGTCCAAACGGAGGGCAAGCGCCTGCTGCGGGAAAATCAGGCCCTGCAAGCAGACCCGGTCTCGGCGGTGCCGGAGAAGGCAGACCGCCGCTGCGTGGCCGTTCTGCGGATGGAGCAGGCAAGAAAGCATCAGCCCACAAAGCAGGCCCGGTTACAAGTCGTCCGGCCAAAGCACTTCCGCTGGGGCCTTGCGGCGGCAGTCGTCGCCCTCATCGCCGCCCTGACCACGGCAGCTTACGCCGCCGGACTTCTGGGCTGGATCGGCCAGTGGGATGAGGATTATTTTTACTTCACCCGGAACCGGGAGGCGGAGGACGCAGAAATCCTTATCTCCCCGCCGGAGGAACCCTTTGCGCTGCTGAAAGAAGCCCTGGCCTACTACAACGCGCCGGAAAATATGGTTCCAGCCTATGTCCCGGAGGGGTATCAGTACGAGGGCTTTGAATACTGGGTTATGGAGTCATACGCCGCCTTCGATTTATACTATACCAACGGGACAGGCACCATTTCGTTTTCGTATATCCTATATAGCACGGAACCCAGCGAACAGCATTCCAAGGACGAGGGAGACCCGGAAATCTACACTGTCAGCGGCATAGAGCATTACATTTTAACCAACGCGGGCAAATATTACGCTGTATGGCAGAGGGACAGCTTTGAATGCTCCGCCCACGGCTACGACAGCCGGGAGGAGCTTGTTAAAACCATAGATTCCATATATAACAATTAATATGGTTGGACGGAAAAATCCGCACCCACGCGATTTATGGTCGCAGGGGTGCGGATTTGCTTACAGCTTTGTTTCAGCCCAGATTTTTCAGGCTTTCCTCCAGATTGGCCGCCAGCGCCTGGGCCTTGGCGAGCTTCTCCCGCTCGGCGTTCACCACCCGCTCCGGGGCGCGGGAGACGAAGCTCTCGTTTGCCAGCTTCTTCTCCTGGCTTTCAATGTCCTTTTGGGCCTTGGCAAGCTCCTTCTCGATTCTGGCCCGCTCCTTGTCCAGATCCACCAGCTCCGCCAGGGGCATGAAGATTTTGGCATCCTCCGTCACCACGTTCACCATACCGGCAATATCCGCCGGGGGCGCGTCCGTGATGGTGATCTGCCCGGCATAGGCCAGGTTTGCCATATACACCCGCCCGGCCTCGAACACCTCCGGCTTCTCCGTGGCCAAAATCAGGCTAGGCCGCTTGGAGGGCGGGACGTTCATCTCCGCACGGCGGCTGCGGACAGCCTTCACGGCGGTCATAATGCTCTCAAAATCCGCCTCCTCCTGGGGGAAGGCCAGGGCCGGGTCATACTCAGGATAGGCGTCCACAATCAGGGCCTCCCCGTCGTGGGGGATGGCGCCGTAAAGCTCCTCGGTGATGAAGGGCATGAAGGGGTGGAGCAGACGGAGAATATCCGTCAGCACATACAGCAGCACCTGCTGGGTGCCCTCGTCCCCCTCCTTCAGCCGGGGCTTTGTGATTTCAATGAACCAGTCGCAGAAGCTGTCCCAGATGAAGTCGTATATCTTCGTGGCGGCCAGGCCCAGCTCGTACTTGTCAAAGTTGTCGTTGACCTGGGCCGTCAGGTCGTTCAGCTTGGAGAGGATCCATTTATCCTCCAGCCGCAGAGTGTCCGGCAGGCGGTTTTCCTCCACCGTCAGGTTCATAATGACGTACCGGGCGGCGTTCCACAGCTTGTTGGCGAAGTTCCGCATGGCCTCGCACCGCTCCACATAGAAGCGCATATCGTTGCCGGGGGAGTTGCCGGT
>JAJQFY010000181.1 GCA_021200935.1 Oscillospiraceae bacterium | reverse complement strand
GGGAATGCTCCTGGAGAAGCGTTTCCAGCTGGTTTAAATACAGGTCTAAGCCCACGGCCCCCCCCGGTCTTCCCCATGCGGTGCAGCAGGCTGTCGTACCGCCCGCCGGACAGGACGCCGCTGGCGGCCCCGTCCACAAAGCCCCGGAAGGTCAGGCCGTTATAATAATCCATGTCGTTGACCACGGGCAGGTCAAGGTTTAAATGAAAGCGCCCGAAGCCCTCCATAATGTCCACGATGGTCTTCAGCTCCTGGGCGGCCTGAAGGCTGGCGGGGGCAGCGGCAGGGCCATCAGCCGGGGGAGGGTCTGCTCCACCGGGCCTGCCAGAAGGCACAGCTTCCGCAAAAGCCGCTGGTCTACCTTGGAAAGGCCCAGGGCCGCCCCCCGGCTCTCCAGGGCGGGGAGATTTTTCTCCCCCATGGCGGTCAGAACAGCCGCCGCCCCCTCCTGGGGAACCCGCAGCTCCGCCAGAAGGCCCCCTAAAATCCCCATGTGGGACAGGTCAAGGACGTACTCCATGCTGACGGCCTCCAGGCTCCGGGCGGCCAGCATCAGCACCTCCGCCATGGCGTAGTCGTCCACCGCCCCGATGCACTCCAGGCCGGTCTGCATAATCTCCTGAAAGCCGGTACCCTTTTTCGGCACCCGGTATACGCTCTCCCGGTAGAACACCTTTTGCAGGGGCTGCTCCCCCCGGCTGTTTTTGATAATAGACAGGGTGACGTCCGGCTTCAGGGCCATCAGGGTGCCGTTGGTGTCGTTAAAGGTGAGGATCTGCTCGCTTTCCAGAAAATTCCTGTTCTCGGCGTACAGGTCGTATTCCTCAAACTTGCTGACCCGGTACTGCTGGTAGCCGTAGGTCTTATACAGGGAACAAAGGTCGGCGGAAAGCCGGTCTTCCGATGCTATCATGGTCAATCCTCCTTGTCGTCATGCAGGCGCCCCAGCACCAGGGGGTAGCCCCCCGCGCCGTATTCCAGGCACCGATTCACCCGGCTGATGGTGGCGGAGCTGGCCCCGGTCTCCCGGATGGTCTGCTGATAGGAGCAGCCCTGGGAGAGCCTTTCCGCCACGGCCAGCCGCTGGGCAAAGGACTGTATCTCCCGCACGGTGCATAAATCCTCAAAATATTGATAACACTCCTCCACGCTCCCCAGGGCGAGGATGGAGCGAAACAGCCTATCCGTCTCCTGATTTTTCGGCAGAGACATGGTTTTGATACCTCCTAATCACCAAATCATCCCACCACCATACTATCACGCTAAAGGAGTAAAGTCAACGGCAGGCCGAGAGCGTTCCTGCCAAAGATATATGAGAATATGGACTGAATTTTCGTGAAATCCGCACAAGGGCCATGGTTTTGTTTTTGACTTTTGTCTGTCAGTATGGTATGATAGATAAACAATCTTTATGAAGAAACGGAGGAAAGACAATGCAAGGAAAGAAAATCCTGTCACTGGTACTGGCGCTGGCGCTGGTTCTCTCCCTGGGGGCCGTAGGGGCCTTCGCCTCAGAGGAGGCCACGGAAGAGGTCACAGAGGACCTGGGCGGCGGCCTGGGGACAGAGCTTATCGAGGCCGGTGTGGACTTGAGCGGCGACGCCTCTGACGAGGCCACGGAGGAGCCGAAGGACATCGTGGTCATTGAGGAGAGCTGCGAGCTGGCGGAGCTGACCGTGGGCGAGAACGAGGAGCTGCGCGGCCCCAACGGGGAGCTTGTCACCATGACCATCGACGGGGTGCAGACGGACATCGTCTCCGGCGAGAGCTACAGCGGCAATATCGTCCTGACCCTGACGGACGAGGCATACCTCAGCGGCCCCAACATGGGTTCCACCTACACCTATGAGCAGCGGGCGGCCCTCTATTATTATAACGGGGAGAAGGTGGATTCCCTCTCCGTGGATGCCGCCGTGGTGGACAACACCATCACCTCTGAGGGCGCCAACTTCAACGGCATTATGATTACCGGGGACGACGGCTCCGAAATCGACCTGTCCGGCTATGAAATTAACCTCACCGGCTGGGGCGAGAACGATATGGGCGGCGTGGGCGCCGGTCTCTATGTCGTCGGCTCCGACCTGACGGCGAACATCTCTGACGTAACCATCCGCACCTACGGGGCCACCCGCACGGCGGTGTTCACCGGCGGGGACAACGTGGTGAATCTGGATAACGTCCAGGTCTACACCTATTCCGGGGAGCTGCCGGAGGGTACCACCGACCTGAACAACATGGAGGTTCCCTGGATGCTGGGGCTTATCGGCGACTGCCGGGCCACCAACGCCCTGGGCGGCACCGCCACCATCTGGACAAATTCCGTGGTCGTGGCCTATGACTGGGGCGCGCTGTCCACCGACTCCATCGGCTCCTCCTATGACGCCGGTACCAATGTGGACGGGGGCCATGTGGAGCTGACTACCTATAACACCTATGTAGCCACCCTGTATTCTGGCTACGGGGCCTATGCCGACGGCGGCGCTCTCGACCGCTTCTATGACAGCGCCCTGGACGTGGCGGACACCGCCGTTATTATGACCGGCACCGGCGAGGCCACCTTTGACGGCACCTATGTGAACGCCGGGGCCAACGCCGTTATGGTTCACGCCGGGGGCGGCGGCACCATCAACGCCATCAATTCCGAGTTCCATGTAAACGGGGTGGCGTTCCTCATCAAGGACTCCATGATGACCGTGAACATTGAAAACTCCACCTTCGCCTTCGACGGCACGGCGGAATTTGACCCGGAGCTGGCGGCCAGCTACGGCGCGGACGTGGACGACGAGATTTTCGACTACGAGACCTATGACCGGGGGCTGTACAACCAGACCAACGTCACCGCCATCGTGAAGGCGCAGCACAACGCGGACGCCGGTTCCGGCTCCGACGACCAGCAGCAGGCGGTTGTGGTGAATGTTGCCGACTCCGTGCTGGAGGGGGATTTCCTGAACACCTGCGCGGACGTGCTTTCCGTCACCACCACCATGATGGGCAGCGAAGTGACGAAGGAGCGGCCCTCCCGGAGCCTGGAGGTCTATGTCACTGATTCTGAGATTACCGGCGCTGTCTCCCTGGGCCAGGACACCTGGGACAGCAACATCCTGACCACCATCTCCGGCGGGGAGAACGAGTTCCAGTATGCCGCCTCCACGGAGCTGGGCTTCTATACCGACGGGGAGCATGGTCTGGAGCTGACCCTGACCGGCTCTGTCTGGAACGTGACCGAGACCAGCTATCTGACCAAGCTGGTCATTGACGAGACCTCTGTGGTCAGCGGCACCATGACCGTGGACGGAGCGGAGACCGAAATCGCCGCCGGAACCTACGAGGGCGAGATCGTGGTGTCCCCCGCGGAGGCCGCCTCCGGCGAGGCCAGCGCTGAGACCGGCGCGGACAGCGTGGAAGCCGCCTATGTGGAGTATCTCCACGAGTGGCTGCTGGCGGAGGACGCGGTGAACGAGACCATGACCGAGGACATTGTGGAAAATGAGTTCATGCCCCTCATCGAGGCGGGCGACTACTACACCTTCCCGGCGGAAATGCTCTGGGGCGATATGCTGGAAACCGGCAACCCCATGACCTTTGAGGAGTTCGCGGCACAGTATTGACGCCAATAAAACAAGGGGGAAGTATCGCTTGATACTTCCCCCTTTTCCATGTCAGGAAAGGACAGGACGCAATGCGTATTACGGTTTTAATGGAAAACGAGGGGCCGGAGGGCCTGTATGCGGAGCATGGGCTGAGCCTGTACGTTCAGCATAAAAACGGCACTGTGCTGCTGGACGGGGGCCAGTCCGGGCGGTTCATGGAAAACGCGGCCCGGCTGGGCTGCGATTTGGGGGCGGTGGACGCCGTGGTTCTCTCCCACGGCCACTATGACCACGCCGACGGTCTCGCCGCGCTGCTGGAAAAAAATCCTACTCTTACGGTATACGCCCGCCCGGAGGTGATGTCGCCGCAGATTGGGCCGGACGGGCGGTATATTGGGCTGAGCCAGGCCCTGCGGGGGCAATATGCCGGGCGGTTTGAACTGTCCGATGAGGCTCGGCAGCTTCTCCCTGGCCTGTGGCTGATTCCCGACGGCGTGGCCCACGAGCAGTCTCTGGTAGCGGAGACTGCCCAGGGGCTGGTGGTGATGAATAGCTGCTGCCACGCGGGCGGGGACAACATTGTCCGGGAGATTCTGGCCCGGTTCCCCGGCCAGCGGGTATATGCCCTGATCGGGGGCCTGCACCTCATGGGGCCGGGGGGCGTCACCACCCTTGGCCCGTCGCCGGAGGCAGTCCGCGCCCTGGCCCGCCGCCTCACCGAAGAGCTTGGCGTGCAGAAGATACTGACCGGCCACTGCACCGGCGCCCCCGCCTTCGCCCTTTTAAAGGAAACCGCCCCAGAAAACGTGCAGCGCATCCGCACCGGGGCCGTGGTGGAGGTGTAAAGAACCCCCGCCCCCGCGCCCAGCGGCGCATGGAGGCGGGGGTAATTAATCTGCACACAAGGCCCGCAGGCCGCTGCAAGGCACCCGCTCCAGCTCCTTAGGCTCAATTTTTTTCAGGCCACCTCCATATACGCGCCCCTCATCCTCAATATCTCCAGCCCTGATTGACCGCAGCGCTTCCCACACACGATAGACAGTCTTGGGATTATTTTCTATGGCGGACTGCAACTGTTCCTTGGGGTACAGCATTAAATAGGAATTGGTAGCTACGGCCTCTGACAGGTTCAGAATAAACCGGACGGGGGCGCCGCCGCCGCTTCCTCTGCCCATATATGAACATAGAAATCTCGTAGCCTGGCGCTGCTCCTGAAAGTACCATGTTTTTCTGTGTCGGCAAAGATATGTCTCACCGGCGCTGGAAACCCCGCTTTGCAGATAATCCCACAGGGCGGGGTATTTTTCCTGTATTTCCTCCTCCGGCAGGCTGCAATCCAAAAGGTAATATTGCGGTTCCAGCCTGGGAAGCCCCCCGCCGTCCGTTTCCACCCGGTCTGTTTTTAAATAACGGGGGCTTGGCAAAACGGGCTTAAAAAAACGCATGTCGAGATGCCGTTTTTCAATATGCTCTCTTGTAAGAATAAAAAAG
>JAJQFY010000133.1 GCA_021200935.1 Oscillospiraceae bacterium | reverse complement strand
GCACCAGTGCTTCTATGTCTATCATCACGACTTCCCGCCGCGCATCCTTTTGCCAGTTCTCCATGTTTTTTCACCCCCGTCCTTCTATTTTACCGCTTCTTTCGCTATACGGGTATTGCCTTCTTTGACAGACTGACCGGCCCCTCCAGGGGGCCGGTATTGCTGATTTTCACGCTTTTTCTGCGGTAAAATCTTCATTTGGGGGAATATACAGCATTTTTTGCACATTCAAAAGCATTACAAACAATTTATTTTATTGTAAATTTCCCTTATAATACTATGGTAAGGGTGTGTCCCTTATAATTTTGGAGAAAAGAGGCATATTATGAAGAAACTACTTAGCCTTCTGCTGTGCGCGGCCATGGTACTTACCCTGCTGGCCGGGTGCGGCTCCAGCAGCTCCGACACCTCCTCTGACACTGAGACGGAAACGGAATCCACCGCCGCCGAAACTGTCACCGAAACCGCCGAGACGGAGCAGACCGCCAGCACATCCGCTGACGCCCTTCAAATCGCCTGGTCGGCGGACATCGAGACCCTGGACGTTCACCAGACCACCGCCGACTATCAGATTCCTCTGAATGTTTATGACCGTCTGTTCGAGATTCAGCTCAACGACGACGGCTCCACCTCCCTGGTGAACAGCGTGGCGGAGAGCTATACCGTGTCTGACGACGCCCTGACCTATGAATTTACGCTGCGGGACGACGTGTATTTCTCTGACGGCACCCAGCTCACAGCCTACGACGTGGCCTTTTCCCTGATTCGTCTGCTGGCCCTTGACACCTCTGTGCAAACCGACTTTGCCGCCTGCGTTTTGGGCGCGGACGAGCTGATTGCCGCGGAGGGCTATTCCTATGACGACACCTGCGAGGGCATTGTGGTGACGGACGACACCCACCTCACCATCACCCTGGCCTATGCCTTTGCCGGGTTCCTGTATGAGCTGGCCACCCCCGCCGGGTGCATCTACTCCCAGGCTGCGGTGGAGGCCGCCGGGGACAGCTTTGGCACGGATTATACCTATGCCATCGGCTCCGGCCCCTATGTCATCACCTCCTGGACGCGAGACATCGGCATGACGCTGAGCTATAACGAGTATTATTGGGGCGAGACCCCGGACTTCACCGAGGTCAACACCCAGATCATCCCCGACTCCTCCACCCTGAGCATGATGTTCCAGAACGGGGAGATAGATATTCTGGACTGCGATTTCCTGGATTCCGCCGTGGTCAGCGCCACCTATAAGACTGATGCCTATGAGGGCAAGCTGGTGACAGCCAACCGCCTTGGCACCTCTTATCTGGCCCTGAACGAGAACGACGAGTATCTCTCTGATGTCAGCGTCCGCAAGGCCATTCAAATGGCTATTGACCGAGAGTCCATCCTGGCCGCCATCTTCGATAACGCAGGCTCCATCCCCGACGGCATCTATCCCGAGGGTCTGATCGGCTTCACCGAGGACAACCAGGGCTGGCTGGAATATGACCCAGAGGCTGCCGAGCAGCTTCTCATCGACGCGGGGTACACCAAGGACGCGGACGGCTACTACTTCGCCATGGAGATTGCAAACGACAACGACAACTCCACCAGCCGCGTCAACGTCATCCAGGTCATTGCCGAGGAGCTTCAGGCCATTGGCATCAACTGCACCATCACAAACTACGACCACGCCACCTGGCTTGATCTTCGCAACTCCGGCGAGATGACCGCCTATGTCTCCACCTGGACGGCGGACTACAACGACCCGGACAACTTCATCTACACCTTCTTCGGCACGGAGGCCAACACCGCCCAGCGGAGCCTGAACTACTATAACACCGAGGTCATGGCCCGCGTGGTAGCCGCCCGCGCCATCGTGGACGACGACGAGCGTCTTGCGGAATATGCCGCGCTGGAGTACCAGATTGTGGCAGAGGACGCCGCCTGGGTTCCCCTTTACAGCAACAGCCATCTGTTCGTTGTCAGCGACCTGGTGGAGAGCTTTGTCCCCCACTGGGCGGGCTACTCTGACTTCTGCTTCGCGACAATCACCAGAGCTGAGTAATATCACAGACAAACGCTGCGGACTGCGGCTTCGGCTACAGTCCGCAGATTTGCTTTATCCCAAGGGGGCATACATATGAAGCAATTTTTAAAGCGCCTGTTGGGCGCGATCCCGGTCATCATCGGCGTGGTGCTGCTCATCTTCCTAATGCTTCGCATCATTCCGGGGGACGCGGTCTCCGTGCTGCTGGGCGACCATGTGAATCAGGACACCATAGACCGTCTGACGGCGGCCATGGGCCTGGACAAGCCCATGTGGCAGCAATTCGTTACCTATATCGGCAATCTCTTCAAGGGCGACCTGGGCATCAGCTACACCTATGGCCTGTCCGTCTCGGACATGATCATGGAGGCGTTTCCCTACACCGTGAAGCTGACCGCCATGGCCATTGTGTTCGCCTGGGCCTTCGGTCTGCTGGCCGGTATTATTTCCGCCATCTATCAAAACAAGCTCCTGGATCGGCTGTTTATGGGCCTGTCCCTGATGGGGCTTTCCATGCCGGTATTTATGACATCCCTGTTCCTGCAATACCTGCTGGCCTTTAAGCTGGGGTGGTTCTCTCTGGTGTCTGACGGCTCCTGGCCAACCATGATTCTGCCCGCCATCGCCTTGGGCTGGAACAGCGCCGGGAGCATTGCCCGCATGACCCGCTCCAGCCTGGTGGAGGTCATGCAGGCGGACTATATCGACACCGCCAAGGCCAAGGGCCTGCGGTATCGGGCGGTCATTGTAGGCCACGGGCTGAAAAACGCCATGCTCCCCGTTATCACCATGATGGCGCTTCAGCTATCCAGTATGCTCAGCGGCGCGGTCATTACGGAGAGCATTTTCGCCATCCCCGGCATTGGGCGGCTGGCAACCACAGCCATCACGAACCGGGATATGCCTGTCTTGCAGGGAACGGTTATTTTTACCACCATCATCGTCATCGTGGGGAATCTGCTGGCAGACCTGCTGTACTCCGTCCTTGACCCGCGCATTAGAAAGGGGCAGTGAATCATGGATGAATCTATACGCAACCAGGAATCACTGCAAAGCCAAATCGGGGAAAAGGACGGCATCGGGGAAAAACTCCTGCGTATGTGCCGCCAGAACAAGCTGGCCGCCTTCTCCGCCGTGCTGATTCTGGTTATCATTCTCATGGCGATTCTGGCCCCGGTCATCGCTCCCTACGGCGAGGCGGAGCAGGATTTATTAAACCGCCTCCAAGGCCCCTCCACCGAGCATCTTCTGGGAACGGACGAGCTGGGCCGGGACGTGTTCACCCGTCTGCTGTACGGGGCGCGGGTGTCCCTGACCATCGGCATTTTGCCAAGCCTTATTTCCCTGGCCGTGGGCGTTATCGCGGGCCTGCTGGCCGGATATGTGGGCGGCGCGGTGGATTACATCATCATGCGCCTGGCGGACATTATGCTGTCCATCCCCTCCCTGCTGCTGGCTATGGTCGTCACCTACACCATGGGTACCTCCACCGTCACCCTGTTCGTGGCGCTGTCCATGACCGGCTGGGCCAGCGTGGCCCGCGTGGTTCGCAGCCAGACGCTGAGCTTGAAGGAGAGCGAGTATGTCCAGGCGGCCCAGTCCATCGGGGTGTCAAAGCTTGTCATTATGCTGCGGCACATTCTACCCAACTGCCTTCCCAGCCTTATTGTGCTGTTCACCCTGAACATCCCCTCCGCCATTCTGTCGGAAAGCTCCCTGAGCTTCCTGGGCATTGGTGTGCAGATGCCCCAGGCGTCCTGGGGCCTGATGGTGAACCAGGCGAAGGAATTTCTGTTCACCGCCCCTTGGCTCTGTCTCAGCCCCTGTCTCGCCATCATGGTCGTGGTGCTGGCCTTCAACTTCCTGGGCGACGGCCTGCGGGATGTGCTGGACCCCTATATGAAGAATCAGTGAGGCGACTGTATGGAAAATCAAAACAATATTTTAGAGATACGGAATCTCCGCTCCTGCTTTTTCACTGGAAAAGGGGTAGTTCCGGCGGTAGACGGGGTCAGCCTGGACATCCCCCGGGGCAAAATCGTGGGCCTGGTGGGGGAATCCGGCTGCGGCAAGAGCATGACCGCCCGCTCCATTATGGGGCTTCTGCGCTATCCTGGCCGGGTGGCCGGAGGCAGCATTTTGTTTGAGGATCAGGAGCTGACCACCTGCGGGGAAAAGCAGCTCCGGGCCATTTGCGGCAAGGATATTTCCATGATATTCCAGGAGCCTATGACCAGCCTGAACCCCGTACTGAAGGTGGGCAGGCAGGTGCGGGAGACGCTGCTGGCCCACGACCCCGCCATGAACCGGGAGGAGGCCAAGCACCGGGTCATCGAGATGTTCGCCCAGGTGGCCATCCCGGAGCCGGAGCGGCGCTACAACAGCTATCCACATGAGCTGTCCGGCGGGATGCGCCAGCGGGTGATGATCGCCATGGCTATGATTGGCAGCCCCAAGCTGCTGATTGCCGACGAGCCGACCACCGCCCTGGACGTAACCATCGAGGCCCAGATTCTCCGGCTGATGAAGCAGCTCCAGGAGCAGACCGGCATGAGCATTCTCATTATCGCCCACAACATGGGTGTGGTGGCAGAGATTTGCGACTATGTCTATGTGATGTACGCCGGTCAGATTATGGAGCAGGGCGAGACCTTCCGGCTGTTCGACCACACGGCCCACCCCTACACCCAGGGGCTTTTGGCCTCCATCCCCCGGCTGGGGAAAAATCCGGAACGGCTTCACGCCATTGGGGGCGTGGTGCCGAATCTGCTGCACCTGCCGGAGGGCTGCTCCTTCTGCCCCCGCTGTGAGCGAGCCACCGATATCTGCCGGACAAAACGGGCGGAGCTTCAGTCCGTGGGCGCCGACCACTATGCCCGGTGCTTTCACTGTGAGGAGGTGACGGCATGAGCCAGGAGAGACAAGTTTTGCTGGAGGCCCGGAATCTGACCAAGGAGTTTGACACCGGCAAAAAGGGCTTGAAGGTTCACGCCGTAAACGATGTCACCCTGCAAATTTACAAGGGGGAGACCCTGGCCCTGGTGTGGGAATCCGGCTGCGGCAAAAGCACCCTGGGC
>JAJQFY010000188.1 GCA_021200935.1 Oscillospiraceae bacterium | reverse complement strand
GGTGGGCTTAGCCGTTCTTCTTCTTGCCGAAGGAGAGCATAATGACAGCAAGCTCCGCCACAAGGATGATGACCATAATGATCTCGATGGTATGCCACCGGGCGTTGTTGGGATCCGCGATCTCAACCGTCTCCTCCTCGGCAGCGGCCTCCTCAGAGGCTTCTTCTGTGACTTCCTCAGAGGCATCCGTGGCAGAGGAATCATCATCAGCAACAGCGGCGTCATCAGCGATTTCGCCGGAAGGCTCGCCGGACGCTCCCTCAACGGACTCCTCGGCGGCGACCTCCTCAGAGGCTTCCTCAACGGGCTCCTCAGAGGCTTCCGCAGAGGCTTCACCAGACGCCTCCTCCGTGGCCTCAGCGGGTGCAGCCTCGGCCTCAGCGGGTGCAGCCTCGGCCTCGGCTTCCTCCTCTTCCTCGGCGGCAACACTGCCGGTGGCGGGAATCTCATAGGAATAGGTCAGACCGCACTCGGAGCATTCCATAGTAACGGCGCCAACCGCGTCGGCGGTGGGGGCTGTGCTGTCAACGACCACAAAATTGTGGGCATGGTCGGCCTCTTCCTCATCTGCAACGACGGCAGCCGCAGCAGCCGCAGCGGCGATCGTAGTCGCAGACTCAGTCGGAACCAGGGTGGTTTCGGCTGCCTCAGTGGCAGGCTCCGCCGCTTCCCCGGACGCTTCTCCGGAGGCAAACACGGGGCATACCAAAATGGCGGCCATCAGGACAAATGCAAGGATTTTCTTCATTTTCGTGTCTCCCTTATCATCGAAATAGGTGATGCTTTTGGAATTATAACATAATCGTCAGAAAAAGCCAAGTGTTTTTCGTCACATTTTTGATTTTTTTATCCCGTTTTTACGCAGTAACAGCGCAACACCGTATTCTCTTACAATTTTTCCAAAAAAATGCCTCCCCAAAGCAGGGTCGGCCTGCACAATATAAATCAGAAGTCAAAGCTGTCCAGCGCGGCGGTGTCGTCCATGGCCACGGCCTGATACAGGGCGTAGGCCAGCTCATGGGCGCTTTGGGCCATCAGGGCGCTGTCCTCCGTGGCGTAAGCGGAGGCTTCCTCCTCGTCCATATCCGCAATGGCCTCCTGCTGGGCGGCAAAGTGGATGTAAATGGCCTCCTGGAGCTGGTCATAGCTCTCCAGCACCAGGGCCTCGTCCTCCTCGGTGGCGTCGTCATACAGCAGGAAGTTGGCTACCGCGTCGAAGCACCAGTAATAGGAATCGGCCCAGTTCTCCGGCAGAACGCGGAACCCGCTGATGGTCTCCCCTGTGCTGCGGTCTGTGCGGTCATAGGGATAATAGGTGCTGCCGTCCTCCGGCTCCTCGGTGACGAACTCCATGGTGGCGGTGCTGACCTGATAGCCCTCATAGGTATCGGTAATCAGCATGGGATAGCAGGGTACAAACACGCTGTACTGGTCGTTCGCCATGGACACCCACTCAATCGTGCCAAGGGCGACATCCTCCTCATCGGAGAAAATCTGGAAAATATTGGTCTCCTGGTTGGAGGGGCGGCCCACCGGGTCCACATGGAAATAGCCCACAATGTCGTCCACCGTATAGGCGTGGGTCAGCTCGATGTTGGTATACAGGGCAACGATATTGCCATCCTCGTCGATGTTGGAAATAGTGAAGGCGCTGTCCGTGATGTTCTCCTCGGTGTAAACGTCCTCTCCCAGCAGGTAGTTCAGGCCGTTTATCATGCGCTCGTTCACAGCGGAGCCGTAGCCTTCAAAATCAGAGGGATAGTCGATGGACACGGAATAGGACGCCCGGTAGTTGATGACGTTTTCCTCCTCGTCGCCGATGAAGGTGCCAGCCTCCACAGCCGTCTCAATCAGGCCCTCAGAGGCAATGACATTTTCCGCGTCGTCCAGGTCGATCTCCCCAATGATGGACATATTCGGCTCGATGAAGGCAATGTCGTCCGGCAGGAGCAGGGCGATATACTGATGGCCGGTAACGCTCTCGATATACCAGACCTCGTCCTGGTCGGCGATAAACAGGCCGTTGGCCTCGCTGGTACCGGCGGTGTCATAGATGCTCAAAAGCAGCTCCACGGCCTCCCGGGCGGTGGCGCACTCGCTGAGCAGAATGGTGGTCATTTCCGATTCGGCAATGCCGTCGTCCACCAGGGGATCGACCTCCGCAATGGCGGAATTGGAAAACAGCGTCTCCGTTGCGGTGACGGACAGGCCCATCTCGTTGGTGCCAGCCTCCTCATAGGGGACGTGGCCCTCCTCCGTGCTGCCGCAGTCCGGGCATACGCCGTCCACGCCGTCGCCGTTATCGTCCCGGAAGGCTGTATAGGAGTAGCTGTCCTGGGTGAAGGTGCACACAAACCCGTAGCAGCCGTAATAGACGTCGCCCTGGGCGTGAGCGCCCGCCTCGCTGACGTAAAACAGCTTGTCCACGCTGTTGGACATATCCTCGCTGCGGGCAATCAGGGTAGAGCCGTCCTCCGTCAGGTCGGAGCCGACAAAGATAGACGCGCAGGCCGAGGCGCTGACCATGGTGACGGACACGGCCATAGCCGCCGCCAGCATGACCGCCAGGGCCTTTTTCATGAGTGCTTTCATGGCTGATTTTGTTTCCTTTCGTGTTGTGATTGTTAAGTATTGCTTATGGTCTGCATTATTGTACCACAAAAAACAGCCCGGCGCAATAAGGCCGGACTATTTTAATGGCGGCACATCTCTAAGAGCAGATACCCGATTTTCATATCTAGCTGCGGTTCAATAAGACATGCGAACAAATTTCCATAAATTGCCAAATTACAAAGAGTTACAACCTGGGAAAGCGTCTTGAAAAAGGAATTGCAAAGATATATAATCATTTTGTCATTTTGTCAAAATTGGAAATAGTAATATGTCATATGTCAAACAAAAAAGAGAATCGACCTGCTGCTTTGCGGGTCATCGTCCTGGGGGCTTTCCCTGGGGCGAGGATGAGACAGCCGCCGCGTGCCGGGATTTTAAGATGCGTCTGGAGAAGGCGATAATTGCCGCCCAGTGGGATGGCTACCGGCACTTCATATGCGGAATGGCTATGGGACTGGACATCTATGCCGGGGAGGCAGTGGCGGCGCTGCGGGAGAAGGATCCTTTCGTGACGCTGGAGGCCGCCGTTCCCTGTCCAGAGCAGACCAACGGCTGGCCTGCCCACTGGATCGCCCGGTATACCAGGCTTTTGGAGCAATGTGACCAAGTCACGGTGGTGGAACCGCACTACTCCAAAGCCTGCATGTTGTCACGCAACCGCTACATGGTGGACAACTCCGCCCGGCTTATCGCCGCGCTGCGGGAGGGTTCACGGCGAAGCGGTACGCTCTACACCGTCAACTACGCCAAAAAGCAGGGCATCGAGACGGTGATGCTGCCTCTGCTCCGGCCATGAGGAAAAAGCTTTTGACCGGGGCTGTGGCTGTACTGGTGGCACTGGCCCTGGCGTTCGGGGGCTGGACGGTCTATCACCGCCTGACACAGGGACGCTCCTGGGCCGCCACCACCTTCGTCTGGCAGTTCCACAAGGACGAGTACACCACCGAAGAGGCCCTCGCAGCGTATTTAGCCGAAAAGTCGGCGGAAAACGCCCTCCCGTACACCATCCCCTCGGATGTTGCCATGACGGTCAGCGTCAGCCGCCACATCTACCGGGAGCTGGACTACCTGGTGCTGAACCAGGAGGGGTCGGGCGTGCTGTTCTATTTCGCCGGAGGCTCCTACATCGACCAGCCCAGAGCTGTCCACTGGCAGTTTCTGAACCATCTGGCAGAGGACACGGGCATGACCATTGTCGTCCCCCTCTATCCCAAGCTGCCGGAGGCGGACGCCGCAGCGTGCTGTGAAGTTCTACTGGACTTTTACGCCCAGTATGACATGGGCCAGGGGCCGGTGTACTTCATGGGCGATTCCGCCGGAGGCGGACTGGCCCTGTCCCTGGCCATGCAAATCCGGGACGCCGGTCTCGCCGGGCCGGAGAAGCTGGTGCTTCTCTCCCCCTGGGTGGATGTGTCCATGTCGAACCCGGCAATATCGGACTATGAGGCTGCCGACCCCGCCCTGGACGCCGCCATGCTGGCCCGCCTGGGCCTTTTGTGGGCGGATGAGCTGGATGTCACCGACCCGGTGGTAAGCCCGCTGTACGGCGATTTCACGGGTCTGGGGGCCATCACGGTGTTTGTGGGAACCAACGAGCTGCTGTACCCGGATATCTGCGCCCTGGATGAGGCCCTCACCCAAAGCGGGGTTTCCCACACCATGGAGGTAGGCCAGAAGATGTTCCACGTCTGGCCCCTGTACCTGGACTACGGCATCCCAGAGAGCCAGGCCGCCTATGAGGCGATTGTGGCCGCCCTTATGTGAGCAGGCACAGAATCAGCCCATAGGCAGCGGAAGCGGCCAGGCCAAAGGTGATGACCGGCCCGGCAATGGTGAACATTTTCACCGCCGTACCCAAAATAACCCCCTCGGTTTTAAATTCTAAGGCCGGGGCGGCGACTGCATTGGCAAAACCGGTGATAGGAACCAGGGTTCCCGCCCCGCCGAACCGGGCCAGCCGGTCATACAGGCCCAGGCCCGTCATCAGCGCGGAGAGGAAAACCAGGGTAATGCTCACCGCCGTGGGGGCGTCCTCCCCTAAATCCCCGTACAGGAGGGTCAGCCCCTGCCCCAGGGCGCATATCAGGCCGCCCACCACAAAGGCCCGCGCCAGGTCTCCCCCCAGGGGGGATTTGGGAACCATGGATTTTATATACTCCTGGTACTCTGTTTTTGTCATCTTCATAAACTTATCATCTCCATACGGAACAGTTTGTGAAGCTGGCAATAAATTATGCGTGGCGGTTTTTATTTCCTCGTGGGAGACCGTCGGCTGCTGTTTCGCTGCCGTGGGTTTCTCACTTGATGGTTCGCACCGACTGGGGGTGCCAAAGAAAACCACAAGTGAGAAAAATGGCCTCAATCCATTGGGGCGCAATGGGTTGCTCACTTGAGCCCCCCAAGAGAGAAAAAGTGACAAAAAACGCATAAACATAAAGATCGAAAGAAATTATTATAAGAAATATTTATATATATTATTATTATTATTTATTATTAAATATTATTTCCACGTTTCTCACTTGCTATTTCTCAAGTTCC
>JAJQFY010000193.1 GCA_021200935.1 Oscillospiraceae bacterium | reverse complement strand
GGTTTGCGGTTCACTGTACCCTTTATTTTCTATGCCAAGGGGGTCTTCACTGTACGCTTTGCCCAGTGACAGGGGTACCCCACATGGAAAAATCGACGAGTGAACCGCAATCCATTGCGCCCCAAGGGTTTGTTCACTTTCGTGCATAGGACAGTGAAAAGGGAAAACCTGCAAGTGAAGAAGGTTAAAGATATTTATAAATAAAAATAATATATATTATTAATTATTTTAATAATAATTTCTTTCATGATTCTCTTACGTGGCTGTTCGTCAGCGGCTTACACTCGCGGAAAAAGTGCTTTCACTCTCACATGGGCGAAAGTGAACAATCCATTGCACCCCAAGGGTTTGCAGTTCACTGTCCGCTTTTTCTATGCCAAGGGGGTATCACTGGTCGAAACGTCCGGTGCCGGAATTATCCCGGCGCACCACAAGGGACATCACCACGGCCATCACGGCGGCGCAGGCGGCGCTCAGCAGGAAGCGGGGGCCGACGGCCTCGCTGCCGGAAATCAGGCGGGCCGCCGCTGTCAGCACCGGGGCGCAGAAGCCGCCCAGGTTTGCACAGACCGTGATAAGCGCCATGCCGAAGGCCACCTTCGACCCGGAGCTGGCCCCGGCGTCCGTCAGCACACGGGCCATTACAAAGCCCAGGGACGCGCCCCCTATCACACAGCCCAGATACACCTGCCACAGTCCGGCGGCGGTGCCGCATACCACCTGGCCCGCCGTCATCAGGGCGAAGCCGATCACATATACATACCGCCCCACCCGGCTGACCACCCGGCCATAGAGGATGCCGCCGACCACACCCACCAGCAGCAGAAGCGTGGTGGCCGTGCCGGATTGAGCCGCCGTTCCGATGCCCTTTTCCGCCAGGTACAGGCTCATATTCACCGGGAAGGTGTTATACAGCATAGTGGTCATCAGGCCCAAAACGCAGCAGAAGGCCAGGGGGCCATATTGGGGCTTTTCCTGCCCCGTGGGGGTCTCCCCCGCCGTGACCTGCTGCCGCCCCGTGTCCTTTGGCAGGCACAGAAGGGACAAAATCAGCCCCGGCAGCGCCACCAGATAGACCAGATAATTCAGGCTCCAATGAATCTCCGCCAGCAGCCCGCCGAAGAAGGTCATCAGCATGGCCCCCACGCTGGAGGCGCTGGAAAGCCAGCCCATAACGCTGTCCTGCCGTTCCGGGCTTACGCAGTCGGTAATCAGGCTGTTGGCAATGGGTATCACCAGGCCGATGCCCGCCCCCATCAGCACCGCCCAGGCGTACAGCACCGGCAGGGAGCCGTGGAACGCCAGGCTCAGCAGACCGCTGGCGCAGAAAAGGGCGCTGCCCAGGGCGGTCAGGTATTTCTTCGGCACCCGCTCCGCCAGCTTCCCCGCCAGAAGGCTGACCGGGATAACGATCAGGCTGGGGAAGGTCATCAGAAACTGCACCGCCGATGTCCCCGCCTGGGGAAAGGCCGTCACCAGCTCCGCAATAATGGGCGAAATGCCGTTCGCGCCCATCTGCATGACCTCCAGGCACAAAATGGCCGCAATGATCCAAACCTCTTTCCTTTTCATGGGGCTGTCTCCTTTACCTCTAACTGTATCACACCTGGAAAATGGAACGTATCAGCGTCTCGCCGGAGGCGGTCTTGCAGATTGTGTTCAGAAACTGCTCTATGTTCTCCGGGGGGTAGTGATTCTCCTCGGCGTTGGCTATATAGTCGGCCTCGATCAGAATCTGATAGTCCGGGCCGTCTATCCCGGCGGGGGTGTGGTGATGGCCCACCAGATAGGCCACCCGGTCTATGTCCCCCTGGGTCATGCCGGTGTCCCCCAGGAAGTCCGCCGCCAGGACAAGGCCCTCCCACTCCTGATACTTGCCGTTGGTGTTGCCGTATTTCTCCCGGCACAGGGGGCAGGCAATGTCGTGGGTGATGGCGGCGGTTTCCGTGATGAACTGGGTGTGTTCATCCAGCCCCTCCAGCTCCCCAATGGTCTTGGCATAGGCCCACACCCGTATCAGGTGGTCTATGTCGTGGATGTTCCCCTGGGAAAAGGCGATCATCTTCTTCATAATCTCCGCAACGGTCATAGCAAATCCTCCCTGCAAGCGTATTTCCAACTAGGTATAGCATACCAGCCGCAAGCAAAAAAGGCAAGATTTTTCATCCTGCCTTTTATTGTTTGTGTTCCGTTTAATGGTTCATAATCAGCATTTGCAGGCGGTTTTCCACGTTGGCAAAGCTGGTGTCCGGGTCAAGGTCGAGGGGGAGAATCTGGATGTCCGGGTACCGGGCCTTCAGCTTTTTGATGGTACCCCGGCCACAAATATGATTCGGCAGACAGCCGAAGGGCTGGAGGATGATGAAGCTCCTGACCCCCTCCTGGGCGTACCGGGCGATCTCCGCCGCCATCAGCCACCCCTCCCCGCAGCTCAGTGTCTCCGGGATGATGTCGCTGACACCGTCATACATCTCCTTGGGGGAGTGGCCCTTCTCAAACAGGGGGTGCCGGGCCGCCACCTTTTCCAGGGAACGCTGCACATAGTCGAACAGCCCGTTGACCAGGAAGGGATAGGGGGGTATATTGGCGTGGTAATCCTTAATCTCCGCCCCGGTGGCCTGGAAATCCTTCCGAAGCTGGTCGGTGATGCGGGGGAACACGGTTTCCATGCCGTTTTGCTCGATATATTCCTCAATGTGGAAGTTAGAGCCGGGGTGATAGGTGACAAGCAGCTCCCCGGTGACGAACACCCGGGGCTTTAACCGCGAGCGGTCATAGGGGATGGCCGCCAGGTCGTCAATGCAGCCCTCGAACGCCCGCCGGGCGGGGGATATGCCCTCCTTCAGCGCCTGGGACACCTTCTCCACACACTGGTGATAGGCCCGGTTCGTCTCCCCGGGATTCACTTCGTAGGGCCGAATCTTGCGGACGATCTCCGTCATGATGTCCAGCATCATAAAGCCCCACACCGCCCCCAGCACGGCGCTCAGGCCCAGCAGGGCCACGCCGGGGTGCATATCCTTCGTGTCGTTCACATCCGTGGTCAGCACCGGCACCCCGTCAAACCCAGCGGCGTCCAGCCCCTTCCGCAGCAGCCCGGCATAGTGGGACATCCGGCAGTCGCACTGGAACTTCACCATGCCCACGGCCACCTCGTCCTGGTTGTAATTGCCACGTTTCAGCTCACTGATCAGCTCGCCTATGACCATTTGGGCAGGGAAGCAGATGTCGTTGTGGACGTATTTTTTCCCCAGCCGTATCTGCTCCAGGCCGCCGATGGGGACGGACTTCACGATGTAATTTTCCTTTTCCAGCAGGGCGCACAGCAGCACCGCCGCCTCCCCGGTGATGTTGGGCAGGAGCAGCGTCCGCTTCTTTTTGTCCCCCGGCAGGAATTTTGCGGGGCTTGGCGGGGGCAGCTCCCGGAAATACGGGCTGTGATAGACCTGGAGCGCCGGGTCTGTGGTCTGGCTCCGGCGGCGGTGGAGCCGGACGCCCCCGGCGCTTCCGCTGGCCGCCAGCGGCTGGGAGGCGGCGGGTTCCAGGGCCTCCCCGGCGGCCTGCCGCTCCTCCGCCAGCCTGCGGCGGATATGGACGGTCTCGATGAAGGACTGCACCCGGATCGCCAGGGAACCGGCGGCGTCGCTCTCGTCCAGCTTCAGGACAAGGGGGGATTTCTGCCCGCTCTCCGTCAGAATGCGGATGATCTCGTCCGACAGCACCGCGTCATGGCCGCAGCCGAAGCTGACGAGCTGGACGTATTCCAAACACTCCTCCCTGGCGGCGATCATAGCGCCCCCCAGCATACGGGTGTGGAAGTCGTTGGTTATCTCAATGCGGGTGTTGTGCAAATCCACCTTTTCCAGCCCCGGCAGACTGTCCACCGGCAGAACGGGGATACCCTGGCTGGCGAACAGCTTGGAAAGGCCGTGGCAGACGAAGGAATCTGAATGATAGGGCCGCCCGGCCAGGACGACGGCAAAGCTGTTTTCCCGCCGCGCCTTCTCCAAAATCTGCGCCGCCTCGTCCCGCAGGGTCTGGCGGAAGGAACGCAGGGCCTCTCTCCCCTGGGCGAAGGCGGCCTCCGCCTGCTTTTCGCTGGCACCCAGGGTCTCCACGGCGTAGCGGCGTATCTGCTTTTCCCTGTCCTTCTCTGTGAACCAGTGGAACACGGGAGTGTCGAAGGGGATGTGGTACCGCTCCTCCGGGTTCTGGGAATTTCGTACCACCATGGGATAGCCCATAACCACAGAGCAGACGTAAGGGCTGAGCTTATCCTTCCCCTCCGGGGGCATGTGCATCACATAGGGCATGAAAATGCGGTCTGCCCCCTGCTCCGCCAAGTCCATTACATGGCCGTGGGCCAGCTTGGCCGGGAAACAGATAGTGTCTGAGGCCACATAGGGAATCCCCTGCTCATAGAGCTTTCGCCCGCTGGGGTGGGAGAATTTGGTGTCATACCCCAGGGCGCGGAAGAAGGTACTCCAGAAGGGCATACTGTCCCAAAATTCCAGCACCCGGGGCAGGCCGATGGTCTGGCCCTGGCTCTCCCGAACCGGCTCACAGGGGTACAGCTCAAACAGCATTTTCTCCCGCTTGCGGAACAGGTCAGGGGCAGGCTCCGCCTTCTTCTCCGCCTGAGACGCAGACGGCTTCTCCCCTGTTTTCTTCTCGCCGGGGTATTCGTCGTCCACCGTGGCCCCCCGCTCACAGCGGTTGCCCGTGACCCAGGCCCCGCCGGTGGAAAACAGCATGACCGTCCGGCTGCAATGGTTGGCGCAGCCGGGGCAGCGGTCGCCGTTGCGGGTGATATAGTCAAAGTCCCGCAGACCGTCCAGCCCGATGAAGGAGGTGGATTCCCCGTTGGCGTAGCCCTCATGCTCCACCTGCTGCTTCACAAGAAGGGCCGCGCCCAAGGCCCCCATCTCGCCGGGATAGGGGGCGAGAGAGACCTCCCGGCCCAGGTATTCCTCCAGCGCCCGCAGAACCGCCCGGTTGCGGAAGGTGCCGCCCTGGACGACCACATGATCCCCCAGCTCCGTCTTGCTGCCAATGCGGACAACCTTTGTAAAAACGTTCTCGATAATAGACCGGCACAGCCCCGCCATGATGTCGTCCAGCAGCTTGCCGTCCCGCTGCTCGTTGATGATGGTGCTGTTCATAAACACGGTGCAGCGGC
>JAJQFY010000022.1 GCA_021200935.1 Oscillospiraceae bacterium | reverse complement strand
GCTCTTAAACTGGCCCCGGCCCACCCGGCCCCGGAGCTGGTGGAGCTGGCTCAGGCCAAAGCGGTCGGCGTTTTCCACGATCATCAGGGCGGCGTTGGGGATGTCCACCCCCACCTCTATGACGGTGGTGGCCACCAGAATATCCATCTCCCCGGCGGCGAAGGCGGCCATGACGGCGTCCTTTTCCTTCGCCTTCATGCGCCCGTGGACGCAGCCCACCCGCAGGTCGGGGAACACCTCCCCTTGCAGGGTTTTGGCGTAGGACTGGGCACTTTTCACGGTGGGGGGCAGCTCCTCGTTTTCCTCCACCATGGGGCAGACGATGAACACCTGCCGCCCCTCCCCCACCAGGCGGCGGACGAAGCGCCATATCCGGGGGCGCATGGATTCCCCCACGGCGAAGGTATCCACCTTCTGCCGTCCGGGGGGCAGCTCGTCCAGGATGGAGACGTCCAAATCCCCGTAGATGATAAGGGCCAGGGTGCGGGGGATGGGGGTAGCGGACATGACCAGCGTATGGGGCCGCTGCCCCTTTTCCGCCAGGGCGCTACGCTGGGCCACCCCGAAGCGGTGCTGCTCGTCCGTGACCACCAGGCCCAGGTCGAAGAAGCTGACGCCACCGCTGATCAGGGCATGGGTACCCACCGCCACGTCCGCCTGACCCAGGCTGAGCAGGCCGCCGACCTTCCGCTTCTGGGCGGCGGTCATGGAGCCGGTCAGCTTCACCACGCGAATCCCCATGGGTTCCAGAAGCGCCGACAGGGTGGCATAGTGCTGCTCCGCCAAAATCTCCGTCGGGGCCATGAACGCGGCCTGGCAGCCGTTTTTCACCGCGAGCCATATAAGCGCCGCCGCCACCAGGGTTTTGCCGCTGCCCACGTCCCCCTGCAAAAGCCGATTCATGGGGACGCCGGAGGCCATATCCCCCGCCGCCTCGTCCACCGCCCGGCGCTGGGCCGCCGTGGGCTGGAAGGGGAGCGCGGCCCAAAATTCGTCCATGGGCAGGAGCTTCAGGGGCCGCCCGGCCTCCTCCGAACGCTTCTCCCGCAGCATGGCCAGGGCCGCCGCCAGGACGTAAAGCTCCTCAAAGACCAGCCGGTTCCGGGCCTGCTCCAGGGCCTGCTCGTCCCGGGGGAAGTGGATGTTTTCATAGGCGTAGGGGGCCTGGGCCAGGTTCAGCCGCCGACACAGCGCCGGGGGCAAAATGTCCGGCATCTGGCTGCCGCAGCTCTCCAGCGCCTGCTCCATGGCGCTCATAAGGATTTTTTGCGGCACCCCGGCGGTCAGCCGGTACACCGGCAGAATCCGCCCGGTGACGACGCCCTGCCTTCCCTCCCGCTCAAAGACCGGGTTTGTCATGGTGCGCCGCCGCCCCTGCTCGCTGACCCGGCCATAGAAGATATAGGTACCCCCTGCCTCTAGCTGGTTTCGCAGGTAGGACTGGTTAAACCAGGTGATGTCCACCGAGCCGCTCTCGTCCACGGCCCGGAGCTTTAACAGCTCCATCCCCTTGCGGACATAGGACGCCACCGGCGGCGAGGCCGCCATGGCCCGGACGCACACGGGGATCTCCAGGGGCGCGTCCGCGATGGCGCAGACAGTGCGCCTGTCCTCATAGGCCCGGGGGAAATAGTTCAGCAGCTCCCGCAGGGTGTGGATGCCCAGCTTTTCCATGGCCTTGGCCCGGGTCTCCCCCACGCCCTTCAGGTATCTTATGTTGTCATTTAATGCAGCCATACTTTCATTTTATCACGGACTGTGTTAAAATACAAATATGCTTATTGTAATTTTGACCGGCGGCGCCAGCCGCAGAATGGGCCGGGATAAGGCGGCGCTGCCCCTGAACGGCCAGACCATGGCCCTGGCCCTGGCAAAAAAATATGAGAGCCTGGGGCCGGTGTGCTTTTCCGTGGACAGGCGGGACCGATTCCCCGCCGGGGCCTATGGTCAGCTTATAGACCGCTATCCTGGCCGGGGACCGCTGAACGGCCTGGTGTCCGCCTTTTCGGAGCGGGAGGAGGATATACTGCTTCTGACCGCCACGGATATGCCCGCCGTGGAGCCGTCGGCGGCGCTGTATCTCCAGGCGCGGATAGGAACCCATGACGCCTGTTTATTCAAGGGGCAGCCGCTGTTCGGGCTGTACCGAAGGAGCTGTCTCGCCCCGGCCATCGAGTGTCTGGAGACGGGGGAGCCCTCCTTCCGGGCGCTGCTGGGGCGGATCGACGCCCTGGTTCTGCCCGCCGGGGACGGGGAGATGTTCGCCAATCTGAACACCCCGGCGGAGTACGCCGCATTCATAAACCGACAGGAGAACACATAGGATATACCAAAATCCACATTGACCCGGAGGTATATCCTGTGACCAAACTAAAAACCATGCTGAGGAAACACCGCAGGCTGGCGGGGCCGATGGCCCTGGTGCTTGCGGTGGCGGCTATATTCTGGGCGGTGAACAGCCCCGCCATTGTGGGCGCGTCCGCCGCGTCCAGAGAGCTGCCCATCTACTGCGTCCAGCGGGACAACAAGGCGGTGGCCCTGACCTTTGACGCCGCCTGGGGCAACGAGGACACCCAGGAGCTTATTGACATTCTTGGCTCCTACGGCGTGAAGGCCACGTTCTTCCTCGTGGGCGAGTGGGTGGACAAATACCCGGAGAGCGTCCAGGCCCTGTACGACGCGGGGATGGAGCTGGGGAACCACTCCGACGACCACCCCCATATGGCGTCCCTTTCGCAGAAGGAGATTATGGACGAAATATCCCTTTGCAGCAGCAAAATCGAGGCCATCACCGGCCAGGAAATCTCCCTCTTCCGCTGCCCCTATGGGGAGTACGACGACGATGTGATTACCACCATTAACGGCATGGGCCTGTATCCTATCCAGTGGAACGTGGACTCCCTGGACTGGAAGGGCCTGAGCGCGGCGGAGATATACGAGCGGGTCACGTCGCGGGTGGTGCCGGGGAGCATTATATTGTTTCACAACGCGGCGGAGCATACACCGGAGGCGCTGGGGGATATTATCCAGCACCTCCTGGCCAACGGCTATGAAATCGTCACCGTGTCCGAGCTTCTGCTGACCGGGGAATACGAGATTGACAACAACGGCATGATGTACGCGGCGGCGTAAGACTGGCCAGCGCGGGGGCCTTTGACCCCGCGCTGGTTATTTCTCTTCGCCGGAATCCTCCAGCAGGAGGCTCAGGTAGTCCCGGCGGCTGTAGATGATACGGTCTACATAGACGTCGATGCCGGTCACGCGGTAGAAAATCATGTAGCTGCCGCTGATAAGAAAGCGGTAATCGTCGTCCACATCGGCAATAGAGGACAGGGGTGTGCCGCTCTCGGCAAAATCCTCAAGACGATCTACCTCGTCCATGATGCCGTTCGTGACCCGTTCCGCCGCCGCTCGGTTTTGCAGCTTGCCCGTAATATAATTCCATATCTCGTCCATATCACGCCGGGCCTCCGTGGTGTAGTGGAGATTATATTTCTTCATTGGCTCTCCTGCGGAAATGCTCCCGCACCTCTTCCGGGGTCAGCCAGCCTTCGGTTTCGCCGGAGCGGCGGCCTTTGGCAAGCTCGTTCATCAGGCGGATGGTCGCCCTGGTCTTTTCATAGTCCCGGATGTCCACAATGGCGTACCGCCCCCGCCCGTTCTTGGTGAGAAAAACCGGCGCGTCCTCCGTCACCTCATGGAGAACCTCGGTGTAATTTCGCAGGTCGGATATCGGTTTGATGTTTGGCATAGCTGTCATCCTCCTTTTGCTTGATAGGAACAGTATACCCTATTATGCTGTAAAATTCAACCGCGAATTTAATGGCTGTTTTTACAGCTTCGGCAGGGACGATTGAAAAGGCCGGGCGGGTGTGTTACAATCGGGGCAGAAAAAATCAAGGAGGTTTGCGTATGCTGGTATTGCGGGGCGGAACGGTGGTCTCCTCCCACGGGATGGAGAAGCGGGACGTATACATAGACGGGGAAAAAATCGCCCCGGGCGGGGCGGCGGACGAGATCGTGGACGTTTCCGGGTGTCTGCTGTTTCCCGGATTCATCGACAGCCACACCCATATGGATATGCCGGTCTCCGGCACGGTGACGGCGGATGATTTCGCCTCCGGCACCGGGGCCGCCGTGGCGGGGGGTACCACGGTGATTCTGGACTTCGCCACCCAGGAGCGGGGACACACCCTGGCGGAGGCCCTGGACGTATGGCATAGCCGGGCCGACGGGCGGTGCGCCTGCGACTATGGGTTTCACATGGCCGTCACGGACTGGAACAGCGCCACCCGCTCAGAGCTGAAGGCCATGGCCGCCGCCGGTGTCACCAGCTTCAAGGCGTATATGGCCTACGACAATCTCCGCCTGGACGACCAGGCCCTGGGGGAGCTTCTGGCCTGCACGGGAGAGCTGGGGGCGTGGCTGGGCGTTCACTGCGAGCTGGGCGACCAGGTGACGGCGCGGGTCTCCGCCCTGCTGGGCCAGGGCCTGACCGGCCCCCAGTGGCATCCCACGTCAAGGCCCAACCAGGTGGAGGCGAACGCCGTCGCCCGGCTGCTGGCCCTGGCCGGGAAATCCGGCGGACTGCCCTGGGTGGTGCATCTTTCCACCCGCCAGGGGCTTGCGGAAATCGAAAAGGCCCGCGCTGCGGGCCGTCATGTGCTGGTGGAGACCTGCCCCCAATACCTGACCCTGACAGAGGAGCTGTATTCCCTGCCGGACTTCGCCGGGGCCAAATATGTCTGCTCCCCGCCCCTGCGCTCGGCCCAGGACAGAAACGCCCTTTGGCGGGCCGTGGCGGGCGGAGAGGTAGATATTCTCTCCACTGACCATTGCAGCTTTCATTTCAGGGGGCAGAAGGAGCTGGGCCGGGGGGATTTCTCCCGCATCCCCAACGGCCTGCCGGGGGTTGAGCAGCGGCCCGCCCTGGTGTGGGCCTGCGGCGTTTCCGCCGGGCGGATCGGGCCGGAGGATATGTGCCGTATGCTCGCGGAGAACCCGGCGAAAGCCTTCGGTCTCTGGGGCCGGAAGGGGGCGCTGGCGCCGGGCTTTGACGCAGATGTGGTGGTCTGGGATCCAGACTTTCGCGGCGCGATCCACGCAGGCAGCCAGCAAACCCGCTGCGACTATTCCCCCTGGGAGGGCTTCCCCCTGACCGGCTGCCTCAGGGCCGTGTATCTGCGGGGC
>JAJQFY010000152.1 GCA_021200935.1 Oscillospiraceae bacterium | reverse complement strand
GGTGGCCTGGGCCCGGGGGGGGGTGGTGGGGGAGTACTGGCCGCCGGTCATGCCGTAGATGTCGTTGTTGAACGTGACTACGGTGAGACCCAGGTTCCGCCGGGCGGCGTGGATCAGGTGGTTGCCGCCGATGGCGGAGCAGTCCCCGTCCCCGGTCAGGACGATAACTTCCAGCTCTGGGTTTGCGAATTTGATGCCCGTGGCGAAGGCAATGGCCCGGCCATGGGTGGTGTGGATGGAGTTGAAGTCCATATACCCCGCCGCACGGCTGGAACAGCCGATGCCGGAGACGATAACCACCTTCTCCCGGTTCAGGCGAACCTCCGGGTCCTCCATCAGCTCCTGAATGGCCACCGCCACGTCCCGCATAATAATGCCGTTTCCGCAGCCCGCGCACCAGATGTGGGGCAGGTGGTCGATCCGCATAAATTGATGTATCAGCTCGCTAGGCATATCCTCAGCCCTCCATTTCCTTCAGCTTTTCCAAAATGGCCGCGGGGGGAATGACCGTGCCGTTTACCTGGCCCAAGAACTCCACCGGCGTCTGCCCGGCCACGGCCCGCTGCACCTCCAGCACCATCTGGCCGTAGTTATGCTCCACCACCAGCAGCTTTTTCAGCCGGCTCAGATGGGAGCGCAGCTTCTGCTCCGGGAAGGGCCACACGGTAATGGGGCGGAACATACCCACCTTCATTCCGGCGGCGCGGGCCTCCTGCACGGCGGTCATCACCGCCCGGGTGGTGCCGCCGAAGCAGACGACGGCGGTCTCCGCGTCCTCCAGCATATATTCCTGTACCCGGACGATGTCGTCCAGGTTGTGGTCGATTTTCTCCATCAGGCGGGTGTACAGCGCCCCGGCCACCGCGTTGTCGTTGGTGGGGAACCCGGACTCGTCATGGGCCAGGCCCGTAATATTATACCGCTCCCCGTGGCCGAAGGGCTTCATGGCGGGGACGTATTCCCCCTCCGGCACGGCGTAGCACTGCTTGTTGGCCCCGTCGTGATAGGACATCTTCCGCTTGTTGATGATCAGGTCGTTGGGGTTCGGCAGCTCTACCCCCTCCCGCATATGGCCCACGATCTCATCCATCAGGAAAATCACCGGCGTGCGGTATTTCTCTGACAGGTTGAAGGCCCGGATGGTCAGGTCGTATACCTCCCGCACCGTGGCGGGGGATATGGCGATGACCGGGTGGTCTCCGTGGGTACCCCAGCGGGCCTGCATATAATCCCCCTGGGAGGGGCTGGTGGGAAGGCCCGTGGAGGGGCCGGAGCGCTGCACGTCCACCACCACGCAGGGGATCTCTGCCATAGCGCCGTAGCCGATGTTCTCCTGCTTCAGGGAGAAGCCCGGCCCGGAGGTGGCGGTCATGGCCTTGACCCCGGCGGCGCTGGCCCCCAGCACAGCGGCGATAGAGGCCAGCTCGTCCTCCATCTGGATGAATTTTCCGCCCACCTGGGGCAGACGGACGGCGCACTGCTCCGCGATCTCCGTGGACGGGGTGATGGGATACCCGGCGTAAAACCGCATTCCGGCGGCAATCGCGCCCTCAACGCAGGCCTCGTTGCCCTGCATTAAAACAACTTTCTTCTTTGCCATAGTCTCAGCTCCTTTTTCCGGCGGCCTGCCGCTCATTCCTCAAGATTTTCAAGATAGATGGCGTAATCCGGGCAGCGCATTTCGCACAGACCGCACATAACGCAGCCGCCGTTTTCCTTCAGACGCACCTTTTCCCCCACGATCTCCAATGCGCTCTTGGGGCAAAAGGCCACGCAGATGCCGCATCCCTTGCACCACGCAGGCTCTATCACCAGCTTTTTTCTACCGGCCACTCTGCTCATCTCCTTTTCCTGACATAATGACATTCTCCCTTTCCATTATGCTTCTTTACTTTTTAAATAGTATATATACAGCGGCGGCCCGGGGCCGTCCGGCTGGATATTGCGGTAACAAGCCCCTCCCGCAGCGGCGGGCATATTCCCGGGGCCTGGGCCATAGAATGAACCATTCTTTTACCGGCTGACGCTCATTATATACCCGCGAAAAAAGCCGTCAAGCAATGACAGGGGGAACGAATATGACGATTATGAGGCATTTTCTTCGCTGGGCGGCAGTATTCGCCGTCCTGACGGCGGTGTTTTGGGCCTTCGCCCCCTCGGAGGCCGGGGCGGTGGACAGCCAGACCGTCCTGACCGTGCTGACGGAGGAGGGGCCGGTCTCCATGACCATGGCGGAATACCTGCCCCACGCCGTGGCCGGGGAAATGCCCGCCTCCTTCGGGACGGAGGCGTTAAAGGCTCAGGCTGTAGCCGCCCGCACCTATGCCCTGGCCTGCGCCCATCACCAGGAGGCCGACGTCTGCACGGACAGCGGCTGCTGCCTCGCCTATTTGGACGAGCAGGCCCTGCGGGACACCTGGGGCGACGACTATGATACCTGCTGGCAGGCCGTCGCGGAGGCGGTGGCCGCCACGGACGGGGAATACCTGACCTATGAGGGCCAGGCCATTCAGGCGGCGTTCCACGCAAGCTCCGCCGGTTCCACGGAGAGCAGCGAGGCGGTTTGGGCCGCCCTGCCCTATCTTGTCAGTGTGGCAAGCCCGGAAAGCTCCGCTGACGTGCCGGGGCTTGTCACCACCGCCGCCTTTCCCCCCAGGAGCTGGCGGAGGCCCTGGGCCTGGAAAACCTCGGGGATGACCCTTCCCAATGGATAGGGGAGACCAGGCTGGACAGCGCCGGGCGGGTGGCCTCTGTGGTCATCGGGGGCGAGACATTGACCGGCGTCTATGTGCGGGCCTGCCTGGGCCTGCGAAGCACCGATTTTTCCCTCTCCTGGAACGGGGAGCAGTTCGTCTTCACCGTGGCTGGAAGCGGTCACGGGGTAGGCATGAGCCAATACGGCGCCAAGGTCTACGCCGCCCAGGGCTGGACGTACCAGGAGATCCTCTCCCGCTATTACCCCGGCACCGCGCTGGCGGTGTATGGGGGTTAATTCTTACTTCCAAGACCCCTCTACTGGGTACCATTTGCCGTCCGATCCTTTTTCCGGCAGGGTCAGCTCGTCGCTGGTGTAGTATACCTCAAACTCCGAGGTGACGAGGAGCTTGCCTGCTTGGTCGTATACCTCCCCTGTGCAGAGGGCGGTGTGACGGCCATTTTTTATGAGCTTCGACTTCGCCGTCAGGGTGCCGCCGGTGCCGGGGCGGAGGTAGTGGATGGAGGCCGACTGGGTCAGCATACTCCGGCCTGTGGTGGCGGTGGCCATGCCAGTCACGCAGTCGCACAGGGCGAACAGCAGGCTCCCGTGGGCCACCCCCTGGGGGTTCAGGCTGTCCGGCGTCATGTCCACCTGGCACTCGCAGTACCCCTCCTCCACCACCGTGAAGCGTATCTTATTGAGGCCGTTGAAGCCCCCGTTTTCATTCATAAACTCTTTAAATTTTTCCATGTCCAGCATGATATATGCCCTCCCCAAAATACACATAAAGGGACGGAAATCTCATCCGCCCCTTTGCAAATCTTAGTTTAGTATATCACGGTGTTTCGGTTCCGTCAATCCTCTTTTCCACCCGCACGGCTCCGTCCCGCAGGCACACGGCGGCGGGGTCGCCGGGGTGGAGGCGGCCATCCAGGAGCATTTCCGCCAGGGTGTCCTCCACCTGGCGGCGGAGGCAGCGGCGCAGGGGCCTGGCGCCGTATATGGGGTCGAAGCCCGCCTCCGCCAGGGCGGTCAGGGCCTCCTCCTCCACCTGAAGCGTTACCCTCTTCTCCGCGAGGCGGCGGCCCGTGTCCTCCAGAAGCCTTGCGGCGACAGCCCGGATCTCCTCCTGGGCCAGAGGCCGGAACACCACGATGCCGTCCACCCGGTTCAGCAGCTCCGGGCGGAAGGTCTGGCGGGCCTCCTCCAGGGCCTGGGCCTGAATCTGCTCATAGCGGGCCTGGGCCGTGTCCTCCCGGCCAGAAAAGCCCAGGGGGCGGCCTCCCCCGGTGATGGCCTTGGCCCCCACGTTGGAGGTCATCACCACCACGGTGTTTTTGAAATCCGTTTTCCGGGACTGGGCGTCAGTCAGCACCCCGTCCTCCAAAATTTGCAGCAGCAGGCCCAGCACGTCCTCGTGGGCCTTTTCCACCTCATCCAGCAGCACCACGCTCCAGGGCCGCCGCCGCACCTGGTCGGTGAGATAGCCCCCCTCCTCGTGGCCCACATATCCCGGCGGCGCGCCGATCAGCCGGGAGACGGTGTGCTTTTCCATAAACTCCGACATATCCACCCGGATAATGGCCTTTTCATCCCCGTATACCGCCTCCGCCAGGGCGCGGCAAAGCTCCGTTTTGCCCACCCCCGTGGGGCCGAGGAAGAGGAACGACCCAATGGGCCGCCGGGGATCCGCCAGCCCTGCCCGACCCAGGCGAATGGCCCGGCACACGGCGGACACCGCCTCCTCCTGTCCCACCAGGCGGCGGTGAATGATATCCTCCAAATGGGCCAGCCGCTGGCTCTCCTCCTTGGTGAGATTTTCCACCGGCACCCCTGTCCACCCGGCCACCACCGCCGCCACGTCCGGGGCCTGCACCTGAAGCGGACTGCCTCCGGTCTGGGACTGCCAGGCGTGGCGGGCCTGGTCAAGGGCCTGCCGCTGGCGGCGCTCCTGATCCCGCAGGGCGGCGGCTCCCTCAAAATCCTGCTTCCGCACCGCCTGCTCCTTGGCGGCCCGGAGGGTCTCCACCTTGTCCTCCGCCGCCTTGACGGTGGGGGGTACCTTCATGCCCTCCATCCGCACCCGGCTGGCCGCCTCGTCGATCAGGTCGATGGCCTTGTCCGGCAGAAAACGGTCTGTGATATACCGGGCGGACAGGTCTACCGCCGCCTTGATAGCCTGGTCGGTGATGACGAGCTGGTGGTGGTTTTCATACCGCTCCCGCAGCCCGGCCAGAATCCGCATGGTCTCCTCCCTGGTAGGCTCCTCCACCATCACCGGCTGGAACCGCCGCTCCAGGGCGGCGTCCTTTTCGATGTGGCGGCGGTACTCGTCCAGGGTGGTGGCCCCGATCATCTGTATCATCCCCCGGCCCAGGGCGGGCTTGAGGATGTTGGCCGCGTCGATGGCGCCCTCCGCCGCCCCGGCCCCGATGATGGTGTGCATTTCGTCCACGAACAGAATTACGTCCCTGGCCTTGTCCACCTCCCGGATGACGGCCTTCACCCGCTCCTCAAAAT
>JAJQFY010000244.1 GCA_021200935.1 Oscillospiraceae bacterium | reverse complement strand
ACTTTGTTTCTTGGGGCTGGTGTCCCTAGGCCGAGGCAACACAAATCCGCCTACATATGGGGCAGGAACGGGGAGTCCCCCGCCGTGCAGTGAAGCGCCGTGGACACGGCGAAGGCCGCCCGGCCCTCCCCTTCCGCCGCCAGAATATGACCGGGGCCAAGACGGGCCGCCTCCTCCAGCAGGGAATCCGCCTCCGGCAGGCAGCGGAAGGCAAATCCCTCCGGGGGCTGAAATTCATTCAGCATAGTTATATATCTCCTTGTTTTTGCCAGTGATATAAGGGAAAGGGGATCGTCACAGGGGCGGAAGGTCTTCCCCCTCTGGCGGCGATCCCCTTGCTGGTTTATGCTTGTGCTTACGCGGTGATTATTTCAGGGTGATGAGCAGCTCTCCGGCCTTTACGCTGTCGCCCTTCTTCACCAGAACCTGGTCGATAACCCCGGCCTTCCGGGCTACGATGCTGGTCTCCATCTTCATGGCCTCTACCACGGCCAGAACCTGGTTCTCGTCCACCTCGTCGCCCACCTGAACCTCCACCTTGGAGATCATGCCGGGAATAGAGGCGCCGATCTGCCGGTCATCGTCCGGGTCGGCCATAACCACGGACACACCCGCGTCCTTGGCTGTGGGATCGACCACCGCCACCTCGCGGCGCATTCCGTTCAGCTCGAACTGGACGTTTCTGGTGCCGTCCTCGTTCATGTCGCCCAGACCGATGTATTTGATAACCAGGGTCTTGCCGTCCTCAATGTTGATCTGGTTGACCTCGCCGACGGCCATGCCGTTGAAGAACACATGGCTGCCCATACGCATGATATAGCCATATTCCTTGCGGTGCCGGATGTACTCCTCGTATACCTTGGGGTACATGGCGTAGGAAATGAAGACTTTATCGTCGTCCGCTTCGGGGTAGAACTCATGCACCTGACGCTTGATCTCGTCCCAGTCCACGGGAGGCAGCAGCCCGCCGGGCCGCCCCTCGATGGGCTTTTCGCCCTTGAGGACGATGTCCTGGAGCCACTGGGGGATGCCGCCTACAGGCTGGCCCATCAGGCCCTTGCAGAAGCTGACCACGCTGTCCGGGTAGGCCAGGTTCGCGCCCTTCTCCCGGATATTCTCCGGGGTCAGGTTATTCTGCACCATGAAGATAGCCATGTCGCCCACCATCTTGGAGGAGGGCGTGACCTTTATCAGGTCGCCCAGCATATCGTTCACGGACTTATACATCTCCTTGACCTCGTTGAAGCGGTCGCCCAGGCCCAGGGCCTCCACCTGAGGCTGTAGGTTCGTGTACTGCCCGCCGGGTATCTCGTAGCGATAGATGTCCGTAACCGGGCCGGTCAGGCCCTTGTCGAAGGAGGCATAGCGCAGGCGCACATCGGCCCAGTAATCCGCCAGCTCCTGAAGCCGCTGGGTGTCGAAGCCGGTGTCCCGCTCCTGGCCGTGAAGAGCCTCCACCAGGGCGTTCATGGACGGCTGACTGGTAAGGCTGGACAGGGGCTGGATGGCGGTGTCCACGATGTCCACCCCGGCCTCCGCCGCCAGAATATAAGTGGCGATCTGGTTGCCGGTGGTGTTGTGGGTGTGCAGATGGATGGGCAGGCCCACCTCCTGCTTCAGAACCTCTACCAGGCGCTTGGCGCTGTAGGGCTTCAGCAGGCCGGACATATCCTTGATGCAAAGGGTGTGAGCGCCGAATTTTTCCAGCTCCTTCGCGAATTTTACATAGTAATCCAGGGTATATTTATCGCTGTGGGGTTCCAGAATATCGCCGGTATAGCAGATGGTGGCCTCCAGAATCTTGTTCTGGTTCAGCACCTCGTCCATAGCGGTCTGCATGGAGGGCAGCCAGTTCAGGCTGTCGAACACGCGGAACACGTCTATGCCCTCCCGTGCGGAGGTCTTCACGAAGGCCCGCACCAGGTTGTCGGGATAGGAGGCGTAGCCCACCAGGTTGGAGCCGCGCAGAAGCATCTGGAACAGGATGTTGGGGATTTTCTCCCGCAACATTTCCAGCCGCTCCCAGGGACTCTCGTGCAGGAACCGATAGGCGGTGTCGAAGGTAGCGCCGCCCCACATTTCCAGGGAAAAGGCGTCCTTCAAAATCTCCGCCGTGCCGTCCGCCGCCTTCACCATGTCGCGGGTACGCATACGGGTGGACAGAAGGCTCTGGTGGGCGTCCCGCATGGTGGTGTCGCAGATAAGGAGCTTTTTCTGGTCAAGCACCCACTGCTTCACCGCGTTGGGGCCCTGCTTGTCAAGCATTTCCTTGAGGCTTCCCTCATATTTGGCCGGTTCATGGGCCACGGGGAACCGGGGCGGCGCATACTGCTTGCGCTCGGCGTTGGGGTTGGCCACCTGGATGTTCGCGATATATTTCAGCACGCGGGTGGCCCGGTCGCCGCCGGTGGCGTCAAACTCGAACAGCTCCGGGGTCTCGTCAATAAACTTGGTGTGGCAGCCGCCCTTGCGGAAGGTCTCGTTGGAGAGAATGTTGGTCACAAAGGGGATGTTGGTCTTCACACCCCGGACATGAACCTCGTTGATGGCGCGGGTGGCCTTGCGGCAAACGCCCTCGAAGGTGTTGTCCCAGCTTGTTACCTTTACCAAAAGGCTGTCGTAATACGGGCTTATCACCGTGCCGGTGCTGGCGTTGCCGCCGTCCAGACGGACGCCCCAGCCGCCGCCGGAGCGGTAGGCAGTGATTTTGCCGTTGTCGGGGGCAAAATTATTTTTCGGATCCTCTGTGGTAACGCGGCACTGGATGGCATAGCCGTTCACATGTACGTCGTCCTGGCTGTTCAGGCCGATGTCCGGGCAGGACAGCGGGTATCCCTCCGCCACCAGGATCTGCGCCCGCACAAGGTCGATGCCCGTCACCATCTCTGTGACAGTATGCTCCACCTGGATGCGGGGGTTCATCTCGATGAAATAATACTTGCCGGTCTTGTCTACCAAAAACTCCAGGGTACCGGCGTTGATGTAGCCCACGGATTTGGCGATCTTCACGGCGTCCGCCCGGATGGCCGCAATCAGATCCTGGGGTACGCTCCAGGCCGGGGCAAACTCCACCACCTTCTGATACCGGCGCTGGAGAGAGCAGTCGCGCTCACCCAGGTGATAGACGGTGCCATGCTCATCGCCCAGCACCTGCACCTCGATGTGCTTCGGCTCGACCAGGTACTTCTCGATGAAAATATCGCCGTTTCCGAAGGCTTTTTCCGCCTCGGAATGTACCAGGTCATAGGCCGCGACGACCTCGTCCTCGCTGTCGCAGCGGCGCATACCACGTCCGCCGCCGCCGGCGGCAGCCTTCAGAATGATGGGGAAGCCGTATTCCTTGGCCTTCGCCAGGGCGTCCTGCCCGTCCTTCAGCGGCACGGTGGAGCCGGGGATGATGGGTACGCCGCAGGCGATGGCCATCTCCTTGGCAGAGAGCTTGTCGCCCATTTTGTCCAAAATGTTGGACGGAGGGCCGATGAACTTGATGCCCGCCTCCTCGCAGGCACGGGCAAATTCCGCGTTTTCGGACAGGAAGCCATACCCTGGGTGAATAGCGTCCACGCCTCTGGTTTTCGCCATTTTGATAATGGCGGGAATGCCCAGGTACGCGCCGAGAGGACTGTCGTTCTCTCCAATCAGATATGCCTCGTCAGCCCGTGTGCGGAACAGACTATAGGTGTCCTCCTTGCTGTATATGGCAACCGTATGCAGGCCCAAATCATTGCAGGCCCGGAAGATGCGGATTGCTATCTCACCCCGGTTGGCAACGAGGACTTTGGAAAATTTTTTCGGTTCTATGTTGCTCGCCTCCTTCATTAGCTTACATTATATTGCTAATTTACGAATTTAACAAGTGAAATTCTGAAAATAATTGAATTAAAAATAAATCCTCATTTTTGACCCCCAAACTTGACCAAAACCAGAACCTAATATTAAAAAAACCACACCGATGAAAAAGTCGAAGGGAGGCAATCGCCACGTCTGACATAGAACACCGCAGGAAATTTATCGTAAACGTGCTTTACTGGGCGGTCATCGCCGTCATTGCGTATGCGGCGTGCCGCTGGCTTTTGGGGCTGATATGGCCCTTTTTGTGCGCGTTTCTGTTCGCCTGGCTCCTGCGGACACCCATACGATATCTGACCGCCAAACGCCATATGCGGTACGGACTGTCTGTAGCCCTTTGTCTGACCGTGTTTTTCGCCGCTCTGGGCGGCATTGCGGCGGCACTGGCGGCCAGCGCCATTTCCGGCGCACAGGAGCTGATGCAGTATCTGCCGGGCCTGTATGGTGGCGTTATCGAGCCGCTCTTAAACGGCCTGGGCGAACGGCTTGAGGAGGCCGCGGCCCGAATAGACCCCGCAGCCTCCGCCCTTTTGACGGAGCGCCTGCCGGATATTCTGTCCGCCATCAGCAGCGCGCTGGCAAATCTTCCTGTTCAGGTCGTGACCGGCGCCTCCAACTGGACAGCAAGACTGCCGGGCCAGCTTTTGTCCATGGTCATATGCGTCATAGCCACGGTATTCATCACGGCGGATTTTTCCCGCATTACCGCCTTCCTGCTGCGGCAAATGCCCCAAAGGGCCCGGCTCCTGACTGTACAGGCCCGAAACAGCACGGTTCAGGTGCTGCGAAGCTATTGCCGAAGCTATGGCATTATTTTGTGCATTACCTTTGTGGAGCTTGCCGTGGGCCTTCTGCTTCTGCGGCAGCGGCACGCGATTTTCATTGCCCTCATCGTGGCGGTGCTGGATATTTTCCCGGTGCTGGGAACCGGCCTGGTTCTGGTTCCCTGGGGCACGGCCACGCTGCTTGCTGGTTCCGCCGCCAAGGGCGTCGGCCTTCTGGCCCTGTGGGCTGTTATTTTGGTGGTTCGTCAAATTATAGAACCGCGTATTCTGGGCCATCAGGTGGGACTGCACCCTGTTGTCACCCTGATTGCCATGTTTTTGGGGGCGAGGCTGTTCGGCCCGGTGGGACTGCTCCTCCTCCCTGTGGCCTGCGCGGTGCTGAAAAGCCTGGACGACGCGGGGGTTATTCATCTCATCCGGCACGGAGACGACGCCGACAATGCCTCTGATTGAAAAAAATTTTCCATTTAACGCCAAAATCCTATTGACAATTCACCAATTCGGTGCTACAATAATCCAGCTTGCGGGCGTAGCACAACGGCTAGTGCACCAGCCTTCCAAGCTGGGGACGTGGGTTCGATTCC
>JAJQFY010000220.1 GCA_021200935.1 Oscillospiraceae bacterium | reverse complement strand
ATCGGCTTCGGGGGCTGGGGCATTTTTGTATAATACACAGGATTTGATGTAGGGCAAAACCGTCCCCTCCGTCAGCCTGTCCGGGGGGGCGGCCAGCCTGTACCCCTGCCGGGGGGCGGATTCTATGTCGCACCCCTCCTGGCGGAGGGCGTCCACCGCCTTCCACACCGCCACCCGGCTGACCCCCAGCCGGGCGCTCATGGCCTCCCCGGAGAGATAGCTCTCCCCGGCCTCCGTCAGCATGGCCAGCACCTGCTCCTTCATGGGCCGCTCCTCCTTGCGTTTCCTAATATATGACACCAGTGTAGCCCATTGGGCCGGTTTTGTAAACCATTTTTTATTTTTTGTTGACAAATCCCGGGAGTGTGCTATACTATCGTAAACCAAAAATAAAAACAAGTTTACGAAAGAGAGAGACCCATGAAAAAACCATTCCTGTTCAAAAGCTGGTGCTGTGCGCCCTGTTCGCGGCCCTGACCGCCGTGGGGGCCTTTATCCGCGTCCCCACCGCCTGGGTGTCCTTCACCCTGCAGGTGCTGTTCGTGTTCCTGGCCGGGGCGCTGCTGGGGCCGAAGTACGGGGCCATATCCCAGGCCGTGTATGTGGCCCTGGGGCTGGTGGGCATCCCCATCTTCACAAACGGCGGGGGCTTTACCTATGTGTTTCAGCCCTCCTTTGGGTTCCTGCTGAGCTATATCCCCGCCGCCGCCCTGGTGGGGGCCGTCGTGGGACGGCGGGAGGCCCCCGGCTTTTGGCGGATCGTCTGCGCCTGTCTCGCGGGTCTCGCGGTCATATACGCCATCGGCGTGCCTTATATGGGCCTGATCATCAACGTCTATATGGGCAGCGAAATGGGCCTGAAGGCCCTGCTGTGGAGCGGGATGATCATGTTCCTGCCCTTCGACGGGCTGAAAATCGTTGTCACCGGCCTGCTGGCAAAGCCCCTGATCCCCCGCCTGCATAAGCTGGAGACCAGCCGGGGCCGGAGGTGACATACAAAATTTTTACCGCTGTGGGTATTGACTTTTTGCCCAAAGCGGGGTATTATGATTAATAACTTCAAATATTATATCGTTTTATCAAACCGTTGAAGCGGGGATAACGGCGGTGATGCTCACACAGAGAGCCTGGGGCAGCTGAAAACCGGGCGGAAAACAAGCCGTCAAATGGGCCGCGGAGGGTGCGGGTCAAATGGGTGTCGGGTATGCCCGGCCTCAGAGTAATTCGCAACGTGTGGGCATACGTCAGTTGCCGGGGGTATGTTGGTACCCTGCTGAGAGCGCGGGTTCAGCCCGTGAATCAAGGTGGCATCGCGGATAACAAAATGTTTATTCGTCCTTGACAGAGAGTTTTTCTGTCAAGGGCGTTTTTTGTTACGCTTTAGGCAATATAAGGAGGTCGCGCCATGAAAATTATGCCGGAGCTTGCGGCGGTGAGGGAGATCGCCGCCACGGGGGACTATAAGGTTCTGCCGGTGAGCTGTGAGATACTGTCCGATATGCTGACGCCCATTGAGGCCATGCGGATTTTGAAAAACGTCTCCTCTCACTGCTATATGCTGGAATCGGTGGGGGGGGGCAGGAGAAGTGGGGCCGCTACACCTTCCTGGGCTTCGACCCCAAGCTGGAGATCACCTGCATGGGCGGCCATATGAAGGCGGGGAGCTTACAGTTTGAGACGGAGGATCCCGCCGCCTTCCTGCGGCAGATCCTGGCGGACTACAAAAGCCCCCGCTTCGACTACCTGCCCTCCTTTACCGGCGGGCTGGTGGGGTATTTCTCCTATGACTACCTGGGCTACAGTGAGCCTACCGTCCGCACCCAGGTGCAGGACACGGAGGCATTCAAGGACGTGGATCTCATGCTGTTCGACAAGGTCATCGCCTTCGACAACTTCCGGCAGAAGATCATCCTCATTGTGAATATGTCCCTGGAGGACCCGGAGGCGGGCTACAACAAGGCGGTGATGGAGCTGGGCCAGCTCCGGGCGCTGCTGCGGAAGGGCCAGCGGAAGGAGGAGCCGGGGGGCCGCCTTCTCGGCCCGGTGACGCCCCTGTTCGATAAGGACGCCTACTGCGCCATGGTGGAGAAGGCCAAGCATTACATCCGGGAGGGGGATATATTCCAAATCGTCCTGTCCAACCGGCTCAGCGCCCCCTTTGAGGGGAGCCTGTTCAACACCTACCGTGTCCTGCGGACGATGAACCCCAGCCCCTATATGTTTTATTTCTCCGGCACGGACGTGGAGGTGGCCGGGGCCTCCCCGGAGACCCTGGTGAAGCTGGAAAACGGGGTGCTGCACACCTTCCCCCTGGCGGGAACGCGGCCCAGAGGCCGGACGGAGGCGGAGGACAAGGCCCTGGAGGCGGAGCTTCTGGGGGACGAGAAGGAGCTGGCGGAGCATAATATGCTGGTAGACCTGGGGCGGAACGACCTGGGGAAGATCAGCCGGTTCGGCACCGTCCAGGTGGAGAAATACCATTCCATCGAGCGGTATTCCCACGTCATGCACATCGGCTCCACCGTCCGGGGGGAGATAGACCCGGCCTATGACGCCCTGGACGCGGTGGCGGCGGTGCTTCCGGCGGGAACCCTCTCCGGCGCGCCCAAGCTGCGGGCCTGCCAGCTCATCGGGGAGCTGGAAAACAACAAGCGGGGCATATACGGCGGGGCCATCGGGTACATTGACTTCACCGGCAACATGGACACCTGCATTGCCATCCGCATTGCCTACAAGAAAAACGGCAAGGTCTTCGTCCGCAGCGGGGCGGGCATTGTGGCCGACTCCGCGCCGGAAAAGGAATTTGAAGAGTGCATCAACAAGGCCCGGGCCGTAGTCAGCGCCCTGGAGCTTGCCCAGGAGGAGGAACTATGATACTTCTCATTGACAATTACGACAGCTTTTCCTATAACCTCTATCAGCTTGTGGGGGCCTTAAACCCGGACATAAAGGTTGTCCGAAACGACGAGCTGACAGTGCCGGAGATCGAGGCCATGCACCCCAGCCACATCATCATCTCCCCCGGCCCCGGCAGGCCGGAGGACGCAGGGATCATCCTGGAGGCGGCGGGGACGGTCTGCCGCACCGTACCCACCCTGGGGGTCTGCCTGGGCCATCAGGCCATCTGCATGGCCTATGGGGCCACTGTCACCTACGCCAGCCGCCTGATGCACGGCAAGCAGTCCATGGCTGCATTCGACCGTGACTGCCCCCTGTTCCGTGACTGCCCGGAGAAGGCCCTGGTGGCCCGGTATCATTCCCTGGCCGCCGACCCCGCCACCATGCCGGACTGCCTGAAAATCACGGCCCGGACGGAGCAGGGGGAGATTATGGCCGTCCAGCACCGGGAATACCCCCTCTTCGGCGTCCAGTTCCACCCGGAATCCATTATGACCCCGGACGGGAAGACCATGCTGAAAAGCTTTTTGGAAATTACCTGATATACATTATAATATAAGGAGAATATACTGCCATGATTAAGGAAGCCATTGAAAAAATCGTAAACAAAGGAGATCTGTCCTATGACGAGGCCTATACCGTCATGAGCGAGATCATGGGCGGCGAGACCAGCCAGACCCAGAACGCCGCCTTCCTGGCGGCCCTGTCCACCAAAAGCACCAAGGCGGAGACCAGGGACGAGATCGCCGGCTGCGCCGCCGCCATGCGGGATCGGGCCATTAAGGTTGACGCCGGCATGGACATTATGGAGATCGTCGGCACCGGCGGGGACGGGGCCCATACCTTCAACGTCTCCACCGCCTCCGCCCTGGTGGCCGCCGCGGGCGGGGTGAAGATCGGCAAGCACGGCAACCGGGCTGCCTCCTCCCAGTGCGGCGCGGCGGACTGCCTGGAGGCCCTGGGGGTGAACATCCAGCAGGAGCCGGAAACCTGCGTGAAGCTGTTAAATGAGGTGGGGATGTGCTTCTTCTTCGCCCAGAAATACCACACCTCCATGAAATACGTGGGGGCCATCCGCAAGGAGCTTGGCTTCCGCACGGTGTTCAACATCCTGGGGCCGCTGACAAACCCCGGCTACCCCAAGCTGCACCTGCTGGGGGTGTATGACGAGTATCTGGTTCAGCCCCTGGCCCAGGTGCTGATGAGCCTGGGGGTGGAGCGAGGCATGGCCGTCTACGGCCAGGACAAGATGGACGAGATCTCCGCCAGCGCCCCCACCACCATCTGCGAGTTCAAGGACGGCTGGTATAAGACCTACACCGTGGCCCCGGAGGACTTTGGCCTGACCCGCTGCCAGAAGTCCGACCTAGTGGGCGGCACCCCGGCGGAGAACGCCGCCATCGTCCGCTCCGTCCTGGGCGGGGAGCAGGGGCTGCGGCGCAACGCCGTGCTGCTGAACGCCGGGGCCGCCCTGTATCTGGCCGACAAGGCCCCCACTATGGCCGACGGCGTGAAGCTGGCCGGAGACGTCATTGATTCCGGCGCGGCCCTCAAGACCCTGGAAGCCCTGATTGCGGTCAGCAATTCATGAATATACTAGACGAGATCGCCGCCTATGCCCGCCTTCGGGCGGCGGGGGACAGGGAGGAGACGCCCCTGGAGGCATTGCAGGAGACGTGTTCCCGCCTGGGAACAGACGGGGCGGGCCGGTTCGGGTCGGCGCTGAAAAAGCCCGGCGTCAGCTTTATCTGCGAGGTGAAAAAAGCCTCCCCCTCCAAGGGGGTTATCGCCCCGGACTTCCCCTATCTTTCTATCGCCAGGGAATACGAGGCCGCCGGGGCGGAGGCCATCTCCTGCCTGACGGAACCCAAGTGGTTTCTGGGGTCGGATAAGATCTTTGGGGACATCCGCGCCGCCGTCCAGACCCCCATGCTCCGCAAGGATTTTGTGGTGGACGAGTACCAGCTTTACCAGGCCAAATGCCTGGGGGCGGACGCCGTGCTGCTGATCTGCGCCATACTGGACGACAAGGCCCTCCTCTCCCTCCGGGAGCTGGCGGAACGCCTTGGCCTGGACGCCCTGGTGGAGGCCCATGACGAGGAGGAGGTTCGCCGCGCCCTGGACGCCGGGGCCGCCATTGTAGGCGTGAACAACCGAAACCTAAAGGATTTTTCCGTGGACACGGGAAACAGCGGGCGCCTGCGGGCCTTGGTGCCGGGGAACGTGCTGCTCGTGTCCGAGAGCGGGGTCAAGACCCATGAGGACGTGGCCCGGATCCGGGACATGGGGGCGGACGCCGTCCTGGTGGGGGAGACCCTGATG
>JAJQFY010000125.1 GCA_021200935.1 Oscillospiraceae bacterium | reverse complement strand
CCCACCCGCCATCCGCCATTTCTGCCTGGCTCGGGGGCGCGGATATGTGTAAACGCCCCAGGTGCGGGGCGGGGGGTGCCGGGGCCTTTTCCGACGGCAAGCTCTCCACCGGGGTGAAGGATCGGCGCATCCCCTGGATCCTGACCCAGCTTGTGGAGGCAGGCGCCCCGGCGGATATTCTGACCGACGCCAAGCCCCACATCGGCACAGACCTGCTCCCCGGCGTGTGCGCCGGGCTTCGGCGGCGGATTATCGCCCTGGGGGGCGAGGTGCGGTTTTCCACCAGGGTAACAGGCCTCGCGGCGGAAAATGGCCGCCTGACGGCGGCGGAGACGAACCGGGGCCTTGTCCCCTGCCAGACCCTGATCCTGGCCTGCGGCCACAGCGCCAGGGACACGTTCGAGATGTTATGCAGGCTCAATATCCCCATGTCCCCCAAGCCCTTTGCCATGGGGGTTCGGATCGAGCATCTTCAGCGGGATATCGACAAGGCCCAATACGGCCCCTTCGCGGGCCACCCCAGGCTCCCCGCCGCGGATTATTCCCTGGCCTGCCAGCTCCCAAACGGGCGGCGGTGCTACACCTTTTGTATGTGTCCCGGCGGGGAGGTGGTTCCCGCCGCCAGCGAGGAGGGGCGGGTCTGCACCAACGGGGCCAGCCCTCGGGACAGAAACTACGAAAACGCCAACGCGGCCCTGCTGGCCGCCGTGGCCCCGGCGGATTTCCCCTATCCCGGCGTTTTGGGGGGAATGGAGTGGCAGCGGGCCATGGAGCGGGCCGCCTATGACGCCGCCGGAGGCGGATATCTGGCCCCCTGCCAGACTGTGGGCGGGTTCCTCACCGGCAGGGAAACGCCTGTTGGAAAAGTTTCCCCCTCCTACGCCCCAGGGGTGCGGGGGCTGAACCTGCGCGCCCTGCTCCCCCCTGTCATCGGGGACACCCTGGCCGGGGCGCTGCCCCTGTTCGGCCATAAGCTCCGGGGCTTTGACGAATCGGCGGCGGTGCTGACCGGGCCGGAGACCCGCTCCTCCTCCCCTGTGCGGATGGAGCGGGGCGCGGATCTGCAAAGCCCCGCCCTGCGGGGCCTCTACCCCTGCGGCGAAGGCGCCGGCTGGGCGGGGGGCATCATAAGCGCCGCCCTGGACGGCCTCCGCTGCGCCCAGGCCCTGCTGGAGACCCTGGAGGATAGGTGAAGACGCGCCTCCCCCTCTCTGTGCCGCTGTGACGGGGGCGGGGATTGTGTTGCGGAGGCGAAAATTTCTTACAAATTTTACGCTTTGTGCAATGTTTTTTTCCCATTGTTGTGTTATAATGATAAGAAACGGAAATTTGTAAAATGTAAGGTGGTAAACAAATATGGCATCCATTGGACATACGATTGAACGGCAGACGGTCAACGCCATCATCAATCGTTTATACGAAAATGTGGCGGACAGGGAAAAACGGGCGGACGCCCTTTGCCAGGCTGTGGATTTCGGCGCGAAGTTCTACAAGGGTTCTCCTGAGGAAATTGAAAAGCTGAAAAACACCATCCGCACCTCCGACACACACTATATGCAGATCCTCAACACCATGCTGGACGAGGCCAACCCCAACTATGCCAAGAGGGTCATTATGAACCTGGGCTATGAGGCGGCCTATCACGGCACCAAGATGATCCGCGCCAACCGGGAGAAATACGGCTGCAACATCCCCTGGCTCATCCTGTTCGACCCCACCATGGCCTGCAATATGCACTGCGTCGGCTGCTGGTCCGGCACCTACGGCCACAAGTCCAGCCTGACCTATGAGGACATGGACAAGATCGTCACCGAGGGCAAGGCCCTGGGCGCTTATCTCTATATGCTCACCGGCGGTGAACCCATGGTGCGGAAAAAAGATATCCTCCGCCTGTGCGAGAAGCACAAGGACTGCTTCTTCGCCGCCTACACCAACTCCACCCTGATCGACGAGGAGCTGTGCCAGAAGGTGGTGGAGCTTGGGAACCTGACCTTCCTCATCTCCATCGAGGGGACGGAGGAGACCAACGACGCCCGCCGGGGCGACGGCCACTATGCCGCCGCCGTGAAGGCTATGGATCTTCTCAAGCAGTACGGCATCCTCTACGGCATCTCCGTCTGCTACACCCGCAACAACATTGAGGCCGTCACCAGCGACGAGTTTTTGCGCTTCGTCTCCTCCAAGGGCGCCCATTTCGGCTTCTTCTTCCACTATATGCCTGTGGGCAACAACGCCGTGCCGGAGCTTATGCCCACCCCGGAGCAGCGCCGGGCCATGATCGACCGCATCCGCTACATCCGCTCCGACAACTGCGACATCCCCTTCTTCCCTATGGACTTCCAGAACGACGGAGAGTTTGCGGGCGGCTGCATCGCCGGTGGCCGGAACTACTTCCACATCAACTCCAACGGGGACGCGGAGCCCTGCGTGTTCATTCACTTCTCCGACGCCAATATCCACGACAAGTCCATCCTGGAGATTCTCCAAAGCCCTCTGTTCATGGAGTATCACGAGGGCCAGCCCTTCAACCGCAACCATCTGCGGCCCTGCCCCATGCTGGAAAACCCCGACGAGCTGCGGGGCATGATAGAGCGCACCGGCGCCCACCAGACCAACATGGAGTCCCCGGAGGAGGTGGAGCATCTTTGCGCCAAGTGCGACGCCTATGCCCAGGCCTGGAAGCCTGTGGCCCAGGAGTATTGGGACACCCACCAGCATCCCAAGCGCAAGTATGAAAACTACTCCCCGGAAAAGACAGCGCACCCGGAGCTGGCCGCCTTCCAAAAGCCCGGCGACGAGCAGTAACCGCAATACATAGAAATAATCGGCCCCCGGCAGACGCGCAAACCAGCCAGTCTGCCGGGGGTCATATTTTACGCCCGCTCCCTGGCCCGGAATTATACCGCGCCTGACGGATTGACAGCGGGGACGGGGGCGGATATAATACGATTATTCCGCAAAAATTGCGGTTTTACCGTGAATTTTCAGGGGAGGGCTTGACCTATGGATCTGTTGACCGGTGACATCCGGCGGCTTTATCAAAAATTCCTGCTGCCCGGCCTGGGCGGGGCCTTGGTGATGACCATATACAGCTTTGTGGACTCCATCGCCGTGGGCCAGTCGGAGGGGCCTGTGGGGGCGGCGGCCATGGCGGTGATCGGCCCCCTGTTCGGGGTCAGCGTGTTTCTCGCCATCATGTGCGGCGTGGGCGGCTCCGTTTTGATGAGCGAGGCCAGGGGCCAGGGGGACTGGGAGAGAGGGGACGCCTGTTTCACCGCCGTTGTGCTGCTGATGGGGGCGCTGACCCTGGTCTCCTGGCTGGGCCTTGCCCTGTTCGGGGAGCGAATTATGGCCTTTTTTGGCGCGGAGGGGGAGACCCTTGCCATGGTGATGAAATATGCCCGGTGGGTCATCGGCTTCTGGCCGGTCATGATTTACCCGATCTTCCTGGGTGCCTTCATCCGCAACGACGGCGCGACCGGTCTGGCCACCGGGGCGGTGATTGCCGGGGACGCGCTGAATATATTCGGGGACTGGTTTCTAGTGTTCTTCCTGGGCCTGGGTATCCGGGGGGCGGCTATGGCCACCGTGGCCGGAACGGCCTTGCAGTCCGTGGTGATGACCGGGTATCTCTTCCGCAAATCCTGCCGCCTGCGGCTCCGCCGCCCCCGCAAACTGGGAAAGGCCATGGGCCAGATCCTGTCCCTGGGCTTCGGGGCCGGGGTGCTGGATTTGGGTACCGTGTTCATCGGGGTCGTCACCAACAACCAGCTTATGAAATACGGGGGCGCGGCGGCCCTGTCCGTCTATGGAATGCTGACCACCGTCACCTCTCTCTTCCAGTCTCTGTTCGGCGGGGTGGGCCAGGCCATCCAGCCCGTTGCTTCCACCAATTTCGGCGCGGGGCAGACGGAGCGGATCGGGCGGCTGCTCCGCCTGTCCCTGGTCACGGTGCTGGGCCTGGGGGCGGTGTTCGTCCTGGTCGGGGAGCTGTTCCCTGCAGGGCTGACGGCGCTTTTCATGTCCCCCTCGGATGAGGTGCTGGCCGTCGCGCCGGGGCTGGTGCGGCGGTATTTCCTGGCGTTCCTGCCCCTGGGCGTCACGGTGCTGGCCACCTATTATCTCCAGTCCATCCTGCGGTTTCAGATGTCCATGGCCGTGTCGGTGCTTCGCAGCTTCGCCCTCAGCGGCCTGGCCCTGTGGCTGCTGCCCATGGCCCTGGGCGCAAACGGCGTCATGCTGGCCCTCCCCCTTTCGGAGACCATCACCGCCGCGGTTGCCGCGGTCTGCCTCCGCCGCAGCAGGGCGGGGGCTGTGAGGTGAAAAATTATGTGCAGTACATTTTATGAGCCGAACGAGACCACCTGCGCGGCAATAAAGGCGGCGGAAAAGGGGGAGGACGTGTATGGCCCCTTTGACAGCGTCTCCGAGCTGATGGAGGCTCTGAAAGAATAAAAGCATCCCCATCAAAGCCAGCGGCTTTGGTGGGGACGTTTCCGATTTTGGTTTACCTTTGGCCGTTTTCCTTGCCCACGCGGGCGGGGTCTACGATGAACTGGAGGGCGTGGCGGGCGTTTTGGCACTGGACGACAGCGTGGCTTCCGCCGTCCTCCCCGTCCAGGGTCCAGGCCACCGGGTCGCGGAAGGTGAAGCGGACGCTTTGGGCGTGCAGGAGGATGATGTCGTCGCTGGTGAAGCTGCTGGTCAGGATGTTGGACAAAATCGGCCCAAGCTGAAGCAGCGTCTCTGGCGTGCGGATCAGGATTACCTCGAACATCCCGTCGTTCAGGGAGATGTCCGCCGACTCCTTCAGCTTGATAATGCCGGCGATAGAGCGGCTGTTGGACACCGCCCCAAAGAGAAAATCGTCCTCCAATATGCCCCCGCCGTACTCCACTCTTGTCCAGCGGTGGGTTAGGTTGGGCAGGCGGCGCATGGCATCCAGTACATAGGCGAAAAAGCCCATGTTGTTTTTCTGGTCCTGGGGGGTCTCATACGTCACCTCTGTAAAGGCCCCGAAGGCGGCCACATAGGTGAAATAACCCCGGTCGTTAAAGCGGCCCACGTCCACGGTCAGGGGATTGCCGTAGGCGGCCACATAGGCGGCCTGCACCGGGTCGTGGCTCAGCTCCAGGGTGCGGGCGAAATCGTTGGTGGTTCCCATGGGGATATAGCCCAGGGCGGGCCGGGCCTCCGGCGGAAGCTGCATCAGGCCGGTGACGGTCTCCCCCAGGGTGCCGTCCCCGCCCACGCAGACCACCCGGTCATATCCCGGTCTCTTATAAACA
>JAJQFY010000106.1 GCA_021200935.1 Oscillospiraceae bacterium | reverse complement strand
TGGCCTCTGCCCTGGGGCTAAGACCATCTTTATAGAAATCCTTTTTTGTTTTTTCGCTGTCTACTTGACAGGGGGCACTTCATATAATGTATCTGCGCCCTTTTTTGTGATAGATAGGTGTCGCACTGTCCTCGCTGGAGGTTGCAGCTCTGGCGGGGGCATTTTTATTGTAAAGCATTTTCTAAACGTTGTCAACCGTTTTATTAACTAATATACGGAGAAAATTTAGATTTTGCTATCCAGCCGCCTGTATTCTCTTGACGTTTTTTAGCTTTTGCCTTATAATTGAAAGCAGTTTATCAGGCAAGAGAGGGGCCTTTATAATGACGGTTACTGAACGTAAAATTAAGATGGCTGCTGCATACTCTGGCATGAGTCAGGCAGAGATCGCCCGGTCGATTGGGATGTCGCCCAGCAACTTTAGTCAGAAGCTTAAACGGGACACCTTCACTCCTGACGAGATGGAGCGAATTGCAGAGGCTCTAGGCGGTAAATGGGTCGCCCGCTTTGAGTTCCCGGACGGGACAGCCATATAAAGGGCCTTGTGCGCCCCTGTCGCGCTTGTGCAGCGTTTTTTGTGGTGTTCTGCGGATAGTTTCCGCCCGCCGCCCAATCTGCTGTTGTGGCGGCTGTGGTGCCTTGTTATACATTCTCCTCATTTTGATGGAAGGTCAGCGTCATTTGGCGCTGGCCTTTCTTCTTCAATAAGCTGCATTTGACCGTCCATCTGCTCCAGTGCAGCGCGAGCCGATTTCAGCGCCGCAAAAGTAGATGCAGCTTTTCGGCTCATGGTCGCAGTCCATGCGAGAATTTCCGCCCTGTTCTTCGGCAGAAAATAGCCGCCGTCTTGCCCTCCTACGGTGCAGATGACTTGCCCCTCAGCACGAGCGGCGGCCACAGCTTTACGCAGAGTCCTTTTATCGCCGAGCCGGAGCGTCCGCACAAGCTGTTCAGCCGGTACAGCGCAGGCCTCCCCAACAGGCAGGTATTTTGAAAAGTCGATTGCCATAGAGTTTTCCTCCTTCCTTTTGGAATTGCGTCGGCTGTGGTATCCTCCGCTATTTCTTGTAGTATGAGGCCGGTTTCCCGGTCATTATTTTCTGTGCGCCGTCAAGAACATCCTCCATTATGATTAGATATTTTGCGGTAGAATCAGCAGCGGGGTTGTATGATTCCACCGCAAAATATAGAGCCTGATTAGCCCCGCCCGTAGACGTTGCCATAGTCCCATTGAATAGCCCGCGGGCCAAAATGCCATTGATTGGAATAGTGCTTCGTCTGATCATAAACCGTGCAATCATCCGTGCAGGCAGCAATATAGTCCAGCGTTGATTGAATGGGAGGCGGGCCAGAGATGATTCTAAAGTCGTGAAGCCTCACATTTTCCACGGCGTAGTTGGGGGGCATTTTGACCTGAATCTTCATTTCCTCCAGCAGGCCCACAACGGTCTTGGTAAGGCGCAGGAGCGTTTCCTTTCGCTCCTGGCGGGTATCGGTCGGGAGGATGTAATTATATTCCATCCCGTTGATGCGGTGCGTTTTGTCGTTCCCACCCTGAGATGCAAGCGCCCCCTGCAGCGCTGCAATGGCGAGCGGGTCATCAGAAAATGCGGACAGGCGGGCCTTTAGGTCAGCCGGGGATGCGGTATTGATCGCCGCAGGGATAATCTGCAAGGCTGTTGCAAGCGACTGCTGATAGTTGGCATCAATCGCCCTGCTTTTGGCCTGAGCCTCCCAAAATGCCTCAAGCTCCCTGATCTGGCGGTCAGCGGCCTGCTGCACTTCGGTCTGCTTTGTAGAGGCATAGACATCCATTTGTGCCTGAATGCCCTTTGCGGTTGCGTTGGCAGGCTCCGGGCTATAATCCTGGTAGACCTGCCAGACTCTGGCCCGCTGTGTATCGCACTCCTTGGCGGTTTCCATGAGCGCGTTCGTGAAGATTGATTTGATAGACATAAAAATTACTCCTTTTGTTCAAGTTTCGTTCAAGTATCGTGCTACTCCTCTACGTAGGCGTAACCCCGTTTTCGCCGTACTTTTACCGTACTTTCTCCATACTTTCTCCATACCAATTATCAGGAGAAACGACCAGCTTTCACCCAGCTTTTACCCAACCCTTTTTAGCTGTCATGGAGCGCTATATTGTGTAATATTGCGCTATATTGGGCTAGATGGATTGATGAATGCAAGGTGCAGATTTGAGCAAATGCATTTGCTCGCGAAAGTTGTGTTGTGTTTTATTGAGCTTCGTTAAGTTTGGTTACGTTATGTTGAGGTTCCTATCTGGAACCATCATGGAACCACGCCAGAAACATAAAGGTTATATCTTCCGGCATTGTCAATCATGAGTTGAGCCTTTTCATCCGTATAAATAGTCTCGTGATACCTGTCATTCTTGAGAGTATTGTTTATCCTCCAATCAGCAATGACAATCACTCCACTCTTGAATGGAATAATGAAACCATTTGAGGCCAGCAGCTCAAGGTCTTCATTGCTGCAGCCGGTCGAGCGTATAATTTTTTTCGGGCTGGACACAAAACCGTCATCATCTCCGTGCATTCCAAGGTGAAAATAGAGACATTGAGCCGAGAGCGGCAAGTCCAAAAATGCATCTGTATCAACCACAGACAAGCTAAACATTCTTTTCTGCGCCATGCTGTGCCTCCTTCTACTCTGAAATGCTGTCAAGATATTTTTCAACCTTACGCACATTCCAGAGTATCCGGCGGCCAATCTGAATCCGGGCCTCTGCGGCGTTGCCAATGTCTGTAGCGATTTTGTGGCCACAACCAAGAAGCGCCTGGAGCTGCTCAGTATCAACCGCCAGATGGATTTTTCCATCCCGGATTGACTGCACATTAACTGCCTCCATGTTTGATCGCCTCCTCATCCTCGCCATTGGTGAGCGCATCAAGAGCGGCCTCCACCCGCTCCCGGCGCTCTGCGGTAAGTTCATAGCGCAGCCAGCGGCAAAGCGTGTTCTCCGAGATTCCGATTCGCTCCGCTAATTGCCAATGGAGCAGGCCAGATGAATTTACACGTTCCCGCAAGTCTTGATTTCTCATGGTAAAACCTCCAATCTGTGGCATATTTTTAGGTGGTCGTTGCCAATCCCATCATTGCCATCACCGTTATTTTATGCTATAATTAGGGGAACTGAAAGCCAAATAAAATCCTTTTATTATGGAGAATTGATTATGAAAAAAGGAAATGAAATCCCAACCAAAAAGCCATTGCCACCGCCTCCCCACTTAGAAGAACGTAAAGCCGAGTTGGAGATGCGTGCAGATAAATATAAAACGAAAGAGTTATTCCGAAAAAGGCGCAAGGATGCCCAACATCTGACTATGGAGAATCTTGCAGAAATTTTAGGTGTAAATGTAGAACGTGTAAAAAAGTGGTGTTACAAAGGACAGCTTCCTGAAGCTTTTGTTTTAATCAGGCTCGCTGTCGCTTTAGACTGCGATGCAGATTCAGGGCATGGAGAAAGAAACATACAGGGAACTTCTTTACAAGCGGTATGTTGAATATAAAGAGCTGGAACCTATCTCCACGGAAATGTGCTATGATTATAATTACATAAAGCTTTTACATAGCATAGCGGTTCGAGCTTTTGGGCGTTGTTATGGTATTGGAGAATAGAAAGACACCTGGCAGGGTGGCGGGTTAAACCGTCCCTGTCGGGTGTTTTTTGATTCAAATGGGTTAAATTTGGGTTATTTTCCGTTTTTGGTAGGGTGATGAATGGAGGTTTTTCCAGTGTTTTCAAGGCTTTTTGACAGTCACCTTTTTGTTACTATGTAATAAAAAGGTGCGTACTTGTTTTCAGAATCGGCACCGATATAATAAAAATTACAGAGAGCCGGACAGCTCCTGAATACAAATGCAGAGGTAATGAACAATGGCACTTTCTAATCTTTTTGGCTGGAACAACAAAGCGGCTTCCGCCTCTTCCTGCGGCACGGCCTGCGGAGCGGCTGACAAGCCGGAAGAAAAGCCCGCTACCTGCGGTTCTGCCTGCGGCGCTGGTGACAAGCCCGCTGAAACGCCTGCCGCCTGCGGCTCTGCCTGTGGTGCGGCTGACAAGTAATTCTGTCCGCAAACCAATCGCCTGGTGAGCCGGTATCCATATATCGAGTATCGGTTCATCAGGCGCCCGCGAAACAATATCCGTTCATCGGATTTTGCGATAGAATCCCAAAGGAGGCCATGCTTTATGAAACAGTATTTTTCCTTTCAATGGCATATTACAGACGAATGCGATCAGCGGTGCAAGCACTGCTACATCTTCTCCGAAGACGTCTGCAAAAAGCTGGACGCCATGAGCTGGAAGCAGATGCAGGACACGTTTTACAACTGTCTGGACTTCTGCGAGGTGTATCACCGTCTGCCGTATTTTTATATCACCGGCGGCGACCCCATCCTGCACCCGGACTTCTGGAAGCTGCTGGGGCTGATGAAAGAGCATGGCATTCCCTTTACCATTCTCGGCAATCCGTTTCATCTGACGGATGATGTGTGCCGCCGTCTGAAGGAGTATGGCTGTCAAAAGTATCAGCTCTCCATTGACGGAATGCGGGAAACGCACGACTGGTTCCGCAAGCCCGGCTCCTTTGACATTACGCTGGAAAAAATCGGCTGCATCAACCGGGCAGGCATCCGCAGCGTGATTGTGACCACCGTTTCCGGCACGAACATTGATGAAGTGCCTGACATCATTGACGCTGTGGTTGCGGCCGGGGTGAATGTGTTTGCCTTTGCCCGCTACTGCCCCACATCGGAGGAAAAGGATACCGGCATCGAACCGCTCCGCTATCGGAAGCTGCTGGCAGACTGCGACAGGAAATTCAAAGCGTATGAAGCCGCCGGTTGTCAGACCTGCTTCAATAAGTAAGACCACCTCTGGACGCTCTATGAATACGAGACCGGGGCGTTCAAAATCCCCGAAACCGTGGAGGATGGGATGATTTACGGAGGCTGCAACTGCGGCAACTGTCACCTGACCATCCTGCCCGCCGGGGATGTGTACGCCTGCCGCCGGGTACAGAACAGCAAGGTCGGCAATGTGTTTGAAGACCGTCTGGCGGATATTTGGGTCTGCGAAATGGAGCGTTACCGGGATTACACGAAGTTTGAGAAATGCTCCAAATGTGAGCTGCTGGCATTCTGCCGTGGCTGCCCCGCTGTAGCCAGTGGGAAGGACGGGAATTTCTACGCCGCTGACCCGCAGTGCTGGCATGAAATATCGGAAAAGGAGGCCATCTAAAATGGGTGAACTGATGGAAACAATTATGCACCGCAGAGCGATTCGCCGCTTTGACACAAGGCAGATCGAAGAAGCGGCAT
>JAJQFY010000057.1 GCA_021200935.1 Oscillospiraceae bacterium | reverse complement strand
CGGCGGAGGAAAGGTCGTGTCGGAAAACATCTGGTAATATTCCTCCGGCACATTGTCCTTTGTCCAAGGGTCGTGGGGCGTCCCATAGGACAGAAACAGCCCGAAAGGCTTTCCGCTCCGTTTGTGGGCCTTTATGCGCTCGATGGCCATGTCCGTCTGCTGATCCGGCTCGTACTGCGTGCAGTAAATTTTTTCCTCCGTGTCCAGGTGGTAATAGGCTTTGGGGGCGTAATACTCGTGGTGGAAGTTGTACGCCGCGAAATACCCCGTAAAGCCCAGCCGGTTCTCCCCCGGCGGGATGAAGGAGTTTTTCACGTCGTAGTGATGGCCGAGCTGGGCCGCGTACATATGCCATTTGCCGATATAGGAGGTGTCATAGCCGTTTTCCTCCAGCACGGCGGCAAAGCTCCTGTGGCCGGGATGGAGCCGTATCTCGTTGATGACCATGCCGGTGCCGTCCCGGGCGGCGGTGTACTTCCCCGTCAGCAGGGACGCCCGGTAGGGGGCGCAGACGGGATGGCCGGACACGGCGTTGTCCATCCGGGTGCAGTCCTGGCTCAGGGCGTCCAGGTTCGGCGTTCTGGCAAGGGGGTCGCCGCTGCAGCCGATGCTGGCGTATCGGAGCTGGTCGGCAAAAACGTACACAAGATTGGGTCTGCCGCTGTCCATCATACTTTCTCCGTGTGGCAGGCGGCTCTGGCCTGGGCCAGCTCCCGGTGCATTTGCTCCGTGGTTTTTCTGTCCAGCGGGTAGATGATCAGCAGCAGGAATATGGCGAGATACAGGATAAACGGCACCAGGGTCGCCACGTTATACATTCCGCTCAGAACGCCCTCCCCCTGGGAAACGCCGCTGCCCGCCAGGTTGCTGTCATACCCGGCCAGGCTCACGAACCAGGGGGCCAGAGCCGCCAGGGCCTGGCCGATTTTCCGCATGAAGGTGAAGATGGCGTAATCCGCCGCCTCCTCCCGCCGGCCTGTTTTCCATTCGTTGTGGTCGATAATATCCGCCGCCATGGACCAGATCTCCAGGGTGATGAAGCCGACCCCGATGCTAATAAACACCGCCAGGAGGATGAAGCCATATACATTGTCCGTCCCCAGGTGCAGCACATAAGTAAGGAAGCTGGCAACCACGGAAAGGGCCAGGCACCCTAGGGAAAACTCCTTCTTCCCAATTTTTTTGATAATGCGGTTTGCGAAGGGGATCAGCAGCAGCATAGGCAGATAGGTGATGAGTATATAGGCCGTGTTCATGGCGCTGTTTTGGAAATAGTCCTTAAAGAGGTAGAGGTTCACCGTGCTGGTGTACATCTGCGCCGCGATCAGCAGACAGCCGATCAGGCTCATGGAGACGAAGGCCCTGTTTTTCAGCACCCCCCGGAGGGTGGCCCTTACCGAGACCTTCTCCCGCTCCTCCGCGACGACTACCCGCTCTGTCGTCAGCCTGAAGCCCAGGAAGTAGAACACAATCATGGCCACGGCAATGATAATCATGGCGATAAAAAGCCGGTGGGCGTCCATCTGGTTCCCGTCCGCCCCCGCCGTCATGACGAGAATGGGGAAAATCAGCGCGGGCAGATTGCCGAGGCCGCCCCCCACCGAGCGGCACATGGAGAGAATGCTGCGCTCCGAGTCCTCTGTGGTCATCACACTGGCCAGGGAACCATAGGGTACCAGCACCACGGTGTACAGCATACCATAGCAGATATACATGGCCGCGACCCACACGGTTCGGAACACCAGCCCCCCGCCGGGGTTTAAAAACACCAGCACGGAGACCACCGCCAGGGGAATCCCGCCCCACAGGAGAAAGGGGCGGTATTTCCCATTCCGGCCCGGCCTTTTTCCCTGCACCAGGAAGCCCATAATCGGGTCGTTTATCCCGTCCCAAATACGCGCCGCCAGCATAATCGCCGTGATGCACGCGCCGGAAATGCCCAAAATATCCGAGCAGTATACCGACAGATAGGAACTCATCACGCAAAAGGCGAGAGCGTTTGCAAAATCACACATTCCATAGCCCAGATAGTTTTTCGCGGAAAGTTTTTCCCTCACAGCGGTCACATCCCTTTCTGTTATTTTTTCAGGAACGCCTTGTCGTTTCCTGAACAGAACCATTATACACGCCTTTTCCCCAAAACGCAAGCGGTTCCGCGCCCGGAATCGACTTGCTATGCGCCGGTATTTCGCGCTGGGCCTGTCCGGCCTCCGCATGGGATACGCATTTTGCTGAAACGCCTGCGGGCTTTCCCCTTTGCCAAAGGGGGCGGGAGAGGGTATAATGGAATCATCACAAACCAAAAAGGAGATTGACATGGACTATACGAGCAAGCGCTTTTCTATCCTGGGGGATTCCGTCTCCACCTGGTATTCCGTCACGGACAAGGATCCCTATCTGTTTTATACCAAGACCCGCGCCCGGATCGGGGGACTGGCCAGGCCGGAGGATACCTGGTGGCTGGGGCTGATTAACGACCTGGGCGGGGTGTTCGATACGAACAACTCCCTCTCCGGCACCTGCGTCACGGACGGCTACGGGGTAGGCCCCGGGGCCTGTACCCTGGGCCGGGTGGAGACATTGGGCCAGCCGGATGTGATCTGTATCTTCATGGGGGGAAACGACATGGGCTTTCAGGTGCCGGAGGGGGAATTTTCCGCTGCCTATGACCTGATGCTCTCCCGGCTGAAGGCGCGCTATCCGGCGGCGGAGATCTGGTGCGCCACCCTGATAAACGGGGTCAAGGTGACAGACCGGCCCTATTTCATGGGAAAGGATCCAGCCGTCCCCCTGGAACCCTTCAGCTCCATGATCCGCGCCGCCGCCCAAAAGGCGGGCTGCCATGTGGCCGACCTGGCCGCCTCCGGCGTATTGTACGAGACCATAGACGGCGCCCACCCCACCAGGGAGGGCATGACCCAGCTAAAGGAGCTGTGGATAAAGGCCATGACTGCGTAAATGGGCGGAAAACACAGGAAAATTGTTTTATTGACAACGTTTTCTTGTTGACAAAACAGGAAGATCATGGTACCATCATGGTACCAAATCATCTTTGAAAGGAGATTGTCAAAGAAACGAGAAAACGAATAAAACAGACCCTTGTTTTTGTTATGCTGTTTGCCCTGCTGCTCTCCGCTGGGGCGTTTGCCAGCTCAGAGGAGCCTGCGGCGGAGGGGGAGCTGGTCTCCTATGAGGGCCAGCTTGGCCATCTGGAATCCTCCGGGGACGAGCATTCCGAGCTCAGCGACGACGACGTGATTTACACCGCTGCCATTTTCGTGGACGGGGACGGGGTAAACGGGGACTATTCAAACCTCTTCCTGTGCGGCGGCACGGAGGTGACGGACGACGGGGTGGACGGACTTGCCATTACGGATTCCACCGTCGGCCTGAATGCGGTTCTTGTCACCAACCACGATTACACGATTACCAACGCGGAAATTATTCTGAACACAGAGTCTGACGGCCTGGGCATCAACGACTTTACAGGCCGCGGCACCGCCATCGCGGTGTTTGGGGATTCCAACGTGGTGATCTCCGATTCCTACATCGAGACCTGCGGAGTCGGGGTTATGCCCGTCTTCGCGGACAGCTCTGCCGACGAGGAGGGCAATGCCCTCAGCCCGGTTGTCACCATTGAGCGCTCCACTCTGATCTCCCACGGCGGCACCGTTTACGCGGATTACGCCAACCAGTTCGGCGCGGATCTGATGGTGGCGCCCCCCTGGGTTCTGGGCATTATGGGTACCTCCCGCTGCACCAACCTGGAGGGCGAATACGCCACCATGAACGTGGTGGACTGCGACGTATCCGCCGGTGCGTGGGCGGTGCTGTCTACGGATATGCCCACCGGCGTGTATCTGAACGTGGTCAACACCACCCTCTCCCTGCTGAACGCGGACGAGTCCGCTGCCGCCGCCATCCAGGAGGAGGGCGGCCAGATCGAAACCAAGGATAACCCCTACACCGTCAATTACGGCACCGGCTACGGTACCTATGCCAACGGCGGCGAGGAGGCCTGGACTACCTTCCTGGGCTGCGAGATTAACGTAGGCACCTACGCCGTGATCTTCACCGGCGGAAACCAGGTGTTTGGCAGCCTGACCCCCGGCGAGGAGATCGAGCTTCCGGCGGCCACCGGCAATGAGGAGGATTCCTATTTCTACACCTACACCGGCGACGAGGTGAAAAACACTGTCATCAACTCCGACACCTTCGGCTTCATGTTCCACGAGCAGGTCAACACGGCGGCCATCAACGCCGGAACGGAGATTCACTCCGGGTACGCCACCTTCCTGGTGAAATCCGGCAAGGCAGGGGTGGTGGAAGACCCCTCCGAGGGCAGCAAATCCGTGGCCTCTGACGTTGTGGTAGACGGCGCGGTCATCACAAACGGCGGCGTTCTGATCCAGGTCATGGACGACGACGACAGCTCCACCGGCCAGGAGGAGGAGAACTTCAAGCACTTTGTTACCGTTCACACGGAGCAGGCGGGCTTTGCGGACGTGAACAGCACCGTTTCCGATTTGCGGGAGCAGAATTTCACCTTCACGAACGGGGATTATACCGGCAATATCTATAATTCCTCCGGCTCCGACCGCAGCGAAAATGATCCTTATGACGTAGCTACCACCCTGAACATTACCCTGGGGGAGAACGCTACCCTGATCGGCGCGGCTGCCGCCACCACGGCTATCCACGTTACCTATGAGGGTTCCCTGGCGGTCAAGGAGAACGGCGGTCTGGCCTTTGAGGATGCGGACGAGGCGGCGGAATTTGCCGCGGCCTATCAGAACACAGAATTTACCATCAGCGAGTATTACGATATCGGCCAGGTGGCCAACCTGATCGGCACCAGCGACGGGGCGAACGACATCAACGTCACCCTGACGGACAACGCGGTCTGGTACGTCACCGCCGCCTCCGTGATTGATACCCTGACCATTGCGGACGACGCGTCCGTGGTAGTGGCCGAGGGCGTCACCCTGACCGTAGGCGGCCAGATCTATGAAGCAGGCACCTATACGGCGGACTGATATGGATTGACCCATAAACAGCGGGGGCAGCATCAAAACAACAGTTTTGATGCTGTCCCTTTTTCGTGCGTCCGGCAGGGGCGAAAAAATCTCTTGACAGAATGGTGTGACAAGGATATAATACAAATTGACAATGACATTTGTCATTTAGACAAAGAAAGTTGTCGTATGGAGGTGTAGAATGATACTGCGGAACCGGCTGAAGGAGCGCAGGGCGGCCCTGAACGTGAACCAGCAGGAGATGGGGCGGCTGTGCGGTGCGTCCAGGCAGACCATCAGCCTGATCGAGCGGGGCGATTATTCGCCCTCTGTCACCCTGGCCCTGACCATTGCGAAGGTGTGCGGCGTTAGGGTGGGGGAT
>JAJQFY010000092.1 GCA_021200935.1 Oscillospiraceae bacterium | reverse complement strand
CAATGTTGGGGGAATGGACGGGGAAGACCTTCTCGCAGCCCACGCCGTAGGAAATGCGGCGGACGGTGATCGTCTCGTTGATGCCGCCGTGCTTCTTGGCGATAAGGGTACCCTCAAACGCCTGGTTGCGCTCACGGTTGCCCTCCTTGATGCGGACGGTGACGCGAACGGTGTCGCCCACATTCATTTCGGGAAGCTCAGGCTTCATGTACTGCTGGGTCAGCGCATTGATAAGATCCATAACAAAACCTTCCTTAACAATAGACGTTCTTACCGGGGACAAAGCACATCCGGCAGCGGACCGCCCTGATAGACGCGCAGGCGCCGCTTACGGCGTCACGCACACTGAAAAATATTAACACACATCCCGCCCGGATGCAAGCATTTTTTGCCGCCAGCCGGGTCATTTTTTCACCGAAAGGGCGTCATATCCTCCAAAAACGCCTCTGTCCGGGTAAAGGCATAGCAGCCCGGCTCAGCCTCCCCCAGGGCGGCCATTAAAAGCTCCGGGGTGACGGTAGGCTCCAGGGCGTGGAGCAGCAGCTCGGCGGACACCCCCTCCGGCGTATCCGTAAACAGGGCGCGGCCAATGCCCAGGGCGATATTATCCCGCCGCTCCCCCTTCTTGCCCCGGCGCGTGACCCAAAGCTCCGGCTGGGCGAAAAACTCGTTATAATACGCCCCGTCCCGGCCATGGCGCATAACGCCCTCATACCGCAGCCAGCGCAGCTCCGACACCTTGCGGGGGGTCTGGTACGCCTCTATGGCCCGGAGGCCCTCCGGCATATAGGGGTTCAGGCAGTCCGGCAGGGTTTCCAGCGCCCGCTCCTCCGTTAGGGAGAAGTCCATATATTCGCACTGGCTCTCCGTCCCCACCGGCAGAGGCAGGATGATGGATATTTTCGCGTGAGGGTTAAAGCCCTCGCTGTATTTCAGCGGCACACCGGCCCGGGAAAACACCCGCTGCATGGTGCGGATCAAATCCAGGTGAGATATATAGGCCGCCCGGCCCGTTTTTGAAAATTTCAAGCGCAGCTTATCCACGGCACACACCCTCCTTCAAAAGCGACGCCGCCCCGCAGCCCATGCAGGCTTTCCGGCAGTCGGGACTGAGCCGCCCGGCGTAGGCCGCCTCCCGCTCCCGTTCCAGATGGCGGCGGGTGACGCCGTTGTCCATATGCTCCCAGGACATAAGCTCGGCCACAGGCCGCTCACGGGTGGCGTAAAAATCAATGTCCATGCCGCAGGTCTTGAATGCTGTCAGCCAGCGTTCCAGGGAGAAATACTCGCTCCAGGATTCCAGCCGCCCGCCGGTGCGCCAGACCTCCTCGATGACCCGGCCCATTTTTCGGTCGCCCCTGGCCAGGGCCGCCTCTATCAGGCTCATCTCCGCGTCGTGCCAGTTATAGGTGATGGAGCGGGCCTGCTTCAGCGCGCCGGACAGCAGCCCCACCCGGCGGAGATACTCGTCCCGGCTGACCTGGGCCTCCCACTGGAAGGGGGTGTGGGGCTTGGGGATAAATTCAGAGGTGCTGACCGTAATGCGGACGCCCCGGCTGCGGTTCACGGCGTTTTTCTTCCAGACCCAAAAGACCTTCTGGGCCAGCTCCGCAATGCCAAGGACATCCTCGTCCGTCTCCGTGGGAAGGCCCAGCATGAAATACAGCTTCACCCCGTTCCAGCCCCCGGAAAAGGCCACCCGGCAGGATTCCAGCAGGTCGTCCTCCGTGACGTTTTTGTTGATAACGTCCCGCAGCCGCTGGGTACCCGCCTCCGGCGCGAAGGTCAGGCCCCCCTTCCGCACCTGCTGCACCCGCTGCATGATGTCCATGGAGAAATTGTCCGCCCGCAGGGACGGCAGACTCAGGCTGATGCCCCTGGGCCGGCAGTAATCCAAAAGTCCGTCGCACAGGGCGGACAGCTCCCTGTAATCGCTGGTGCTGAGGCTGGACAGGTTCAGCTCCTGGTAGCCGGTGTTCTCCAGGGTCTCCCGGCCCAGCGCCAGCAGCTTTTCCGCGCTGCGGCTGCGGACGGGCCGGTTGATCTGCCCCGCCTGGCAGAAGCGGCAGCCCCTTATGCACCCCCGGAACACCTCCAGGGACACCCGGTCATGAACGATCTCCGTGCTTGGCACGATAGGCCGGGTGGGATAGTAGCTGTTTTCAAAATCCTCCACGATCCGCTTGCGAACCTTCGCCGGAGCGCCGTCCTTGTGGGTGATGGACGCCACCGTGCCGTCCTCGTGATAGGCAATATCATAGAGGCTCGGCACATAAATCCCGCCGATCTGGGACGCCTGGCGCAAAAAGCGTTCCTTGCTCCAGCCCTCCCGCTTGGCCTCGCGGTAAAGCTCTATCACCTCCCTGTCCATGTCCTCCCCCTCCCCCAGGAAGCAAAGGTCAAGGAAATCCGCCATCGGCTCTATGTTGCAGCAGCAGGCGCCCCCGGCCATAACCAGATGGTCAAGCCCCGGCCTGTCCGCCGCGTGAAGGGGTATGCCCCCCAGATCCAGCACGTCCAGCACCGTGGTGTAGGCCATCTCATAGCCCAGGGAGAAGGCGATAATGTCAAACTCCTCCAGCGGGTCGCCGCTTTCCAGCGCCCAGATGGGGATATGCTCCCGGCGCATCCGCTCCGCCATGTCCCCCCAGGGGGCGAACACCCGCTCGCACCAGACCCCCGGCATCTCGTTGATAATGCCGTACAAAATCTTCACCCCAAGGTTTGACATACCGATTTCATAGGTATCGGGAAAGCAGAACGCAAAGCGCACATCCACCTGGCTTTTGTCCTTTACCACCTGGTTGTACTCCCCGCCTGTATATCGCGCCGGTTTTTCCACCTGCCGAAGTATATTTTTCAGCTTCTCGTCGTCTAGTAAATTCATAGGCCCCTCGTTTTGTCTGAAATGTACGTCTATTTTAACCCAATTCGGAGCGACTGGCAAGGTCTTTTCACCCCGTCCGGGGCGGGAACCCTTATTGCTTTTCAGCCTGCCCTGTGATAAAATTTGTCAAAAGCAAGCCGCCCGCAGCGCGGCGGGTTTGGGCGCGGGCCGGGACACAGCCCTCCGGGGCGTCCGTCCGGGCTTTACACATTATTTCGCAAGTTCGCAAGGAGGCGACGCGGTATGCACATTCCATCGGCGGCCACATCGGAAATGGAGATTTTAGGCTTCCAGGAGGCCCTGGAGTGCTCCGGGCAGTCCGGGGGGTATGATTTGGAGCGCTGGCTTTACGTCCCGGATTTTTACACGGAATACCGTTACATACTGGGTACGCGGGGGAAAAATCCCCTGATCTGCATTGGAATCAACCCCTCCACCGCCGCGCCGGACAATTTGGACAACACCCTGAAATCCGTGGAACGCATTGCCCTGGGCCAGGGCTTTGACAGCTTCATCATGTTTAACGTCTACGCCCAGCGGGCCACCGACCCGGACGACATGGAGCGGGAGCTGAACCCCCTCCTGCACCGGGAGAACATGGCGGCCTTTGAATATATCCTGCAACAGTGCCAGGGCCTCCCCGCCGTGTGGGCCGCCTGGGGGAATATTATTGAAAAGCGGGCCTATCTGAAGACCTGCGTCCAGGACATGATCCGCGTTGGAGACCAATACGGGGCCAGGTGGTACACCGCCGGAAAGCGCTCCAAGCGGGGCCACCCCCACCATCCCCTGTACCTGCGGAAGGACAGCCCCCTCGACCCCTTCGACATCCGGGAATACTGCCAGAGCTGCCTGTGAGCGTGTTTAGCTGCGGTTTAGATTTGCGGGCTACAATGAACATACTTACAAATAGGTGACATTACGGGGGTGACGGTATGTTCCACATTCTGGTTGTGGACGATGACCTGAACACACGCCGCCTGATGAAGGCGGTGCTGGAGGAGAATAAATACCAGGTCTATACGGCGGAGGACGGGGCGAAGGCCCTGGAGGTCATGGAGGAAAACCACATTGACCTGGTGGTGCTGGATGTGATGATGCCGAACATGGACGGGTACGAGTTTACACAGCTCCTCCGGGAAAATCAGAGTACCCTGCCCATCCTGATGGTGTCCGCGAAGCAGCTCCCCGCCGACCGCAAGCAGGGCTTTCTGGCCGGGACGGACGACTACATGACAAAGCCCGTGGACGAGGAGGAGATGCTCCTTCGCATTAAGGCCCTGCTCCGCCGGGCAAAAATCGCCAGCGAGCGGCGTATTCAAATCGGGGACGTGACCCTGGACTACGACACCATGAGCGTCACACACGGAACGGAGACCCAGGTGCTGCCCCAGAAGGAATTTCTGCTGCTGTTTAAGCTGCTGTCCTATCCGGGCAAGATATTCACCCGCATACAGCTCATGGACGAGATATGGGGGCCGGACAGCGACACCGGCTGGGAGACCGTTACCGTACACATCGGGCGGCTGCGCCGCCGGTTCGAGGGCTGGGAGGAATTTGAGATCGAATCCGTGCGGGGTCTTGGCTACAGGGCGGTGAAGAAGGTATGAGGAAGCACCGGCGGCGCTGGAAAAATCGGCGGCAGGAGCAGCGGGGCGCGCTGACGGCGCTTTTTTCCGCGATTATTTTTCTTATTCTGACCGTCACCATCCTCCTTGCGGGGGCGGCGGTGGCCATTTTGATTCAGACGGGGACACTGCGTCTGTCCCTCCACACGGGGCTGCCCGCCGTACTTTTCGTCGCCGTGCTGGCTGTAGGGAGCATTGTGATGGGAACCATCGCCGGCTCCTTCATAGACCGCGCCCCCCTGCGGGTGCTGAACAAAACCATCGACGGGATAAACAAGCTGGCCAAAGGCAGCTATGAGACCAGGCTTCAGGTGTCCGAGCTGCCCGCCCTGGGGGAGCTGGCCGAGAGCTTCAACACCCTGGCCGCCGAGCTGCAAAACACGGAAATGCTCCGCTCCGACTTCGTGAACAACTTCTCCCACGAGTTCAAAACCCCCATCGTGTCCATCCAGGGCTTCGCGAAGCTGCTGCAAAAGGGAAACCTGACCCCAGAGCAGCAGCGGGAATACCTGGACATCATCGTGGCGGAATCGGGAAGGCTGGCGGATATGGCCACCAACGTGCTGAGTCTGACCAGGGTGGAAAACCAGGAGATCCTGACAGATGTAACGGCCTTCAACCTCTCCGAGCAGCTCCGCAACTGTGTGCTGCTGCTGGAAAAGAAGTGGACGGCCAAAAGCCTGGACATGGTCATCGATCTGGAGGAATATACGATTCAGGCCAGCGAGGATCTGCTCAGGGAGGTCTGGATAAACCTGCTGGACAACGCCATCAAATTCTCCCCTCAGAACGGGGAGGTCATGGTGCAGATTCAGCCCGGCGAGGGGACGCTGACCGTCTCGGTCACGAACTATGGGCCGGACATTCCCCCGGAGGACCAGAAG
>JAJQFY010000038.1 GCA_021200935.1 Oscillospiraceae bacterium | reverse complement strand
GTACATCGACAGCCTGCTCTGCCCCCCGCCCCCGGCGGAGGAGAAGGCCCTCAACCGCTTCGTGCTGAAGGATGTGGGGGTGTTTTTGAACAGCCTCCAGCACAGCGTGGATGTCATGCGCCAGGGGGGCGTGGATGTGGGGGTGCGCCGCCAGCAGACGGAGCGGGAGATGGTGGTGACAATCCGCATCCGCCGGGACGGGGGAAAATAATGGCACAGGCTCTTGCCGTGGACGGCCTGATGGGTATACAATATATACATATAAAAATACTCGATGGGAGAAACAATATGGCGGGCAAGAGTCTTATAAACGATTATACCTCCGGCCCGGTGGCAAAGCAGCTTCTGGGCTTTGCCTGGCCCTTTATGGTGTCGAATCTGCTGCAAACGGCCTATAACCTGGTGGACATGATGGTGGTGGGCCGGTTCGTGGGGGCCGCCGGGCTTTCCGCCGTCAGCGTGGGGGCGGATCTGCTGCATTTCTATACCTTCATCGGCATGGGCTTCTGCAACGCCGGGCAGGTCATCATCAGCCAGTATGTGGGCCTGGGGGACAGAAAGGGCCTTTCAAAAATCGTGGGCACCATGTTCACCTTCATCCTGGGCCTGAGCCTGGTGGTGGCCGCCCTGGGCCTGGCGGGGGTGGACGCCATTATGGGCTGGCTGAACGTCCCGGCGGAGGCTCTGGATTCCTGCCGGGCCTATACCGTCTGCTGCACGGCGGGGCTGCTGTTCAGCTTCGGCTATGTAATGGTGGCCGCCATCCTCCGGGGCATGGGGGACGCCAAGAGACCCCTGATTTTCGTGGCCGTCGCCTCGGTTCTGAACGTGGCGCTGGACGTGCTGCTGGTGTCCCAGGGGATGGGAACCCTTGGGGCGGCCCTGGCTACGGTCATCGCCCAGGGGACCAGCTTCCTGTTTTCCCTGGTGTACCTGTGGCGGCGGCGGGAACGGCTGGGCTTCGACTTCCAGCTCCGCGACCTGATTCCTGACCGGCGGAACCTGGGGCTGCTGCTCCGGCTGGGGATCCCCATGATGATCCAAAGCTGCGCCATCAGCGTCTCCACCCTGTTTGTCTCCAGCCGCATCAACGCCTACGGCGTCACGGTCTCCGCCGTCACCGGGGTCGGCTCCAAGCTCTCCGCTATCGCCAGCATCATCACCCTGGCCCTGAGCCAGGCGGGGGCCACCATGGTGGGCCAGAACTTCGCCGCCCGGAAGCCGGAGCGGGTGCAGAAAACCCTGGTCACGGCCATTTTGTTGGGGGGCGCCTTCGCCGTCCTGCTGTCCGCCGTCATGGTTCTCTGGCCGGAGCAGGTGTTCGCCCTGTTTAACAGCGAGCCGGAGGTGCTGGCCATGAGCCACGCCTATGTGGGGATCGCGGTGCTGAACTTCTTCGGCTGGGCCTGCCGTGGGCCAAGCACCGCCCTCTGCAACGGCATGGGCTTTCCCGCCATGAACTTCATCCTGGGCCTGATCGATGGGGTGGTCATGCGTATCGGCCTGTGCCTGCTGCTGGGGGAGGTGTTCCAAATGGGCGTCCAGGGCTACTGGCTTGGCAGCGCCCTGGCGGGCTACGCCTTTTTCATCGTCATGTTCCCCTACTTCCTCTCCGGGAAATGGAAAACCCGCCAGCCCCCTGTCGTTGAATGAAAACCAGCCCCGCGTCAAAGCAGCTTTGACGCGGGGCCTTCTTATGCTCCCTCTTCCGTGGAGTCCATGTATTCGTAATAATCCGCCTCGCAGGCGAACAGCATATAGTGGCTGCCCACCTTGCCGTAAAAGCCAGCGGCTGTGAAATATCCCCGCATGACAACGTCTCCCGTTTCGGTTTTCCTTTCGGTGTCTTTAGCATACCAAAACAGGTGTCCTATAAAACGGACAGCAGCAGGGGAAACGCAAAAAAATTACAGCTTTCGCTCCCTGGGGACGATGACCGCCACAGACCCAAAGCGGCAGTGGTCGGCGAAAAATTCTCCCATGGGGCTGGTCATGTCCTCCAGGCCGTCGGCCACGTTGAGAAAGCGGTAGACTTCCCCGCCCTCCTGGCGGATGAAGGGGATGTAATGGGGGGTCTTCCCCTCCCAATAGCGCAGGATCCCCGCCGGGGCCTGTTGGGCGGCCCGCAGACCGGCCCGCCGCCCCCGGCGCAGCCGATAGGAGCCAAAGCCGCTCAGATACTGCCGCAGCACCCGGAGGGGGGTGGGGCCAGGCACCCTGGCCGGATGGATGCCGTTCAGTCCGGCCAGCACCTCCTGAAAGGGAACCTCCCGCCCCTGGGCGCGGAGCAGGTCGAAGGCCGCCACCCAGCCGCAGCCGTTGCGGTCGGAGGTGGAGCCTCGGTAGGGATAGGCGGCGAAATAGTCCTGGTCGATAATATACCCGTCGGCGGAAAAGCCCTTTTGCGGCATGGGAACGCCTCCTTTCAGAATGGGCGGGGGCAAAGGGATTTAAAAGGAATGTGAAACAATGCTATTATACCATGGTTTTCTCCCCCTGGAAAGAGGTGAAAAATGCTTTACGAACGGACCGGGCTGTTGTATAATATCACTAGCTTGCTACAAAGCATCGGCCCCGCCCCAGCGGGGTCAGAAAGAGAGACAGCCATGACCTATATCCTTTATAATCCCCACGCCTGCGGCGGCAGCGGCTTCGCCGGTGTACAGAAGGCGGTGGACGGCCTTTGGCCGGAAAAGCCTGCCGTGCGGGACATTACCCAAACGGACATCCGCCCCTTCCTGACCGGCCTGGGCGGAGAGGATAAGGTCATTCTCTGCGGCGGGGACGGCACCCTCCATTTTTTGGTGAACGCCCTGGGCGGGGCGGCCCCCGCCGTGCCGGTGTATGTCCAGTGGTTCGGCACCGGGAACGACTTCCTCCGGGACGTGGGCGCCAAGGGGCGTACCGGGCGGGCCCGGCTGAACGACTATATGCGGAGCCTCCCCCAGGTGGAGGTCAACGGGGAGACCCGCCGCTTTCTCAATAACAGCAGCTTTGGCCTGGACGGTCAGGTGTGTGAGCTGGGGGATGAAATGCGGCAAAAGCGCAAAACCAAGGTCAGCTACGTCATGCTGGCCCTGCGCCTGGTGCTGGGCCGGTACCACTGGACAGACGCCGCCGTCACCGTGGACGGGGAGACCCGCCGCTATAAAAAAGTGTGGATCGCCTCGGCCCTGAATGGCCGGTACATCGGCGGGGGGATAAAAATCGCCCCCGGCCAGAACCGCATGAGCGACAGGCTCTGCTGCGTGGTCTGGCACGGCACCGGGCGGCTGGGTACCCTGGTGCGCCTGCCCGCCCTGCTGTGGGGCGGCCATGTGAAGATGAAAAAGCACTGCGACGTGTTCTTCGCCCAGGATATCGCCGTGGCCTTTGACCGTCCCTGCGCCATCCAACTGGACGGGGAGGTCATCTCCGGCGTCACCCGTTACCGGGCCTGGAAGGGGATAGAGACCCCCGGAAAAACCGTTGACACCGGCGGAATGCTGTAATATAATGATAGTCGGAAAAGTTTTCACTTTTTCAGCACCAAACCGACCCAAAGCGCAAAAAAGGGGTTGACAGCCATGACGAAAGCGGGCATACTCAAGCAAGCAAGCAAGCAAGCAAGCAAGGCATAACTGCGTCCTTTTTCTCGGCTGGAAAAATTTTACAAATCATAAGCGTGTTTTCGCCCTGTTCCGGGGCGGAGGCGCGTCTTTTTCTATGGTGAAATCGTTAATTTTATGACTAGACAGAAAGGGGAACCCACACCATGAAGAAACGACTTTTTGCCCTGCTCCTGGCCCTGGCCCTGGTGCTGTCCCTGGCCCCGGCGGCGGTGTTCGCGGAGGAGACCAGCGGGGAGACCGAAGCCTCCGGGGAGATCATAGAAGCCCAGGAGGCCCAAGCCGTGGAGGAGGCGGAGGAGGCATCCGCCGACCCCTCCGGGGAGATTGAGGAAGACCCGGCGGAGGAGGAACCCGAAGCCGCGGAGGAGACAGAGGAAGAGAACGACCCCGCCGGGGAGACCCAGGCCGCCGCTGCGGAGGAGGCGGACGAGGCGTCCGCCGACCCCGCCGGGGAGAGCGTGGCAGTCCAGGCGGCGGCCCTGACCGCCGTGGAGGATGAGGGGGAGACCGGCACCCTGACTGCCGCCCAGGATGGCGCGGCAGCATTCGCGGAGGGCCATCTGGCCAGTCTGACCATAGGCGAAACCACGAGGTATTACACCACCCTGAAAAAGGCCATTGACGCGGCGGGCAGCACGGCAGCCGTGGTGACGATGCTGGCGGACGCCACGGAAAATATCACCATTGCCAGCACCCAGACCATCACCCTGGACCTGGCTGGTTATACCCTGACCGGGGCAGGCACCGCTGTCGTCATCAAGGTGTACGGCACCCTGACCCTGAAGGACAGCACCGCGACGGCGTCCAGTAACGGCACCGGCACGGTGACAGGCGGGGGGAGTTCGAATGCCAACGGCGGCGGCGTATATGTATACGGCGGCGCAACATTCACCCTGGAAAGCGGCACCATTTCGGGCAACACGGCTTATAATGGCGCTGGTGTGTATGTATATATCGGCGGCAAGTTTACCATGACCGGCGGTACGATTTCGGGAAACGCAGTGACCAACGACGGCGGCGGCGTGTGTGCAGTCGGTAACAGCTTAAACATGAGCGGCGGTACGATTACGGCCAATACAGCGAAATACGGCGGCGGCGTGTATGTGATCAGCTCGTTTACAATGGAGGGCGGCGAAATTTCGGGAAACGCAGCGACCACCAGCGGCGGCGGCATATATATGACGAGTACCGACGAATTGAAAATGAGCGGCGGCAAACTTTCCGGCAATACGGCGAAATACGGCGGCGGTGTGTTTGTGGCAGGCAGCGCCACATTGGAAATGAGCGGCGGTGAAATCTCCGATAATACAGCGACCTATGGCGGCGGTTTGCGTGTAAATGGCATATTCAACATGAGTGACGGCGAAATCTCCGGCAATGAAGCGGCGGACGGCGGCGGTGTGTATGTGAATGGCGGCACGTTTACCATGAGTGACGGCGCAATCTCCGGTAATGAAGCGGACTATGGCGGCGGTGTGTGTGTGGGCAGCGGCACGTTTACCATGGAAGACGGTGCAATCTCCGGCAATAAAGCGTACAGCGGCGGCGGTGTGTCTGTGGAGGGTACGTTTACCATGGAGGACGGCGAAATTTCCGGCAATGAAGCGATCTATGGCGGCGGCGTGTTTGTGGACGGCACATTCACTATGGAGGGGGGTGCGATTTCCGGCAATGAAGCGGACTATGGCGGCGGTGTGTATGTGATTGTAACCTTTACCATGAGCGGCTGCGCAATTTCCGGCAATTAAGCGAACTATGGGATCAGTCTGTAAGAGATAGTACCCTTGAGCCGGTG
>JAJQFY010000016.1 GCA_021200935.1 Oscillospiraceae bacterium | reverse complement strand
CTCGCGAGCGCTTTGCTAATATACCACGACCAAATCCGTTTGTCAACACTTTTTTCATTTTTTTTGAAAAAAAGTTTTCGGCCTCCCGAAAAAAGAGGCCGAAACCGCCTGATACCAATGGTTTCACGGATTTGGTCAAGTACAAAAATAATGATTGCCGATTACGGCGACGATGGGACGGGACCATATCCAGGAGCTGGTGGCCGTATTGGGATTGAAGTAGTACAGCGCCCCGCCGGAGGGATCCCAGCCGTTGATGGCGTCCTGGGCCGCCTGGTAGGCGCTGTCCGCCACCTCCTCCCAGAACTGGCCGTCAGACAGACAGGTGAAGGCCCCGGACTGATAAATCACCCCGGACATACTGCTGGGAAAGGCGGGGCTCTCCACCCGATTGAGTACCACCGCCCCCACCGCCACCTGGCCGGTGTACGGCTCGCCCCTGGCCTCGGCAGAGATCAGCCGGGCCAGCAGCTCCACATCCCCCGACGTGCTTTGGCTGGCGGAGCTGACGTTAATGCCCAGCGCCGCCAGCGTGGCCGGGCCGCACTTGCCGTCCGCCGTCAGGCCGTTGGTGCGCTGGAAATATTTCACCGCCGCCACGGTCTTTGAGCCGTATACCCCGTCCACGGAGCCGGAATAATAGCCCCAGTCGGACAGCTTCTGCTGTATCTCTGTCACCACAGAGCCGGTTGACCCCTGCTTATAGGTGACGGCGTCCGCCCGCTGCGCCAGACTGATGATAAGCACATTCACGGCAAAAAGCACCGCCAGCGCAAGGCATAATTTCTTTCGTGACCTGGTCATATAACAAACCCCCTCGTAAGCTACGATTAGTCTACGAGGGAGCTTGTTCGATTATGCCTTGTTAAAAGAGTGAAGTTATGGAGCGGGAAACGATTTCTTCCTGCAATTTTTCCATAAATTCGTCAAGAGACATGGCGCCCTTGTCCGCCTCGCGGGTGCGGACGGCCACAGTGCCGTCGGCGGCCTCCTTGTCGCCCACCACCAGCTTGTAGGGAACCTTCTCCATCTGGGCCTCACGAATCTTGAAGCCCAGCTTCTCGTTGCGAAGGTCAACCTCGGTACGCACACCGGCAGCCTCCAGCTTGGCGGCTACCTCCTTGGCGTACTCATGGGTTCTGTCTGTTATCGGCAAAATTTTCACCTGCACCGGGCTGAGCCAGGTGGGGAACGCCCCGGCAAAATGCTCGGTAATGACGCCGATGAACCGCTCGATGGAGCCGAGGACGACCCGGTGTATCATAACAGGACGGTGCTTCTCCCCGTCGGCGCCCACATACTCCAAATCGAAACGCTCCGGCATCTGGAAATCGAGCTGCACCGTGCCGCACTGCCAGGTGCGGCCCAGGGAATCCTCCAGATGGAAGTCCAGCTTCGGGCCGTAGAACGCGCCGTCCCCGGCGTTGATCTCGAAGGTCTTGCCCATGTCCGTGATGGCATTCTGCAGCGTCTGCTCCGCAAACTGCCAGACCTCCAGATCCCCCAGGTGATCCTCCGGCATGGTGGACAGCTCTATCTTATAGGGCAGGCCAAAGAGGCTGTACACCTCGTCGAACAGGCGCACAACATTTTGAATTTCATCCTTCATCTGGTCGCGGGTCATAAAGATATGGGCATCGTCCTGTGTGAAGCAGCGCACCCGGAACAGGCCGTGGAGGGCGCCGGACAGCTCGTGCCGATGCACCAGGCCCAGCTCCGCCATACGCAGGGGCAGCTCCCGGTAGGAATGGGGCTCCAGCTTATACACCAGCATACCGCCGGGGCAGTTCATGGGCTTTATGGCGTAGTCCTCATCGTCGATGACGGTGGTATACATGTTGTCCTTATAGTGATCCCAATGGCCGCTGCGGTGCCACAGCTCCTGGTTCAGAATCATGGGGGTGGAAATCTCCACATAGCCATAGCGCTTGTGAACCTCCCGCCAGTAATCGATCAGCGTGTTGCGAAGCACCATGCCCTTGGGCAGGAAGAAGGGGAAGCCGGGGCCCTCCTCCATCAGGGCGAACAGCCCCAGCTCCTTGCCCAGCTTGCGGTGATCCCGCTTTTTGGCCTCCTCGATCCGAGCCAGATGCTCATCCAGCTCCGCCTTGGTGGGGAAGCAGGTGCCGTAGATCCGCTGGAGCATTTTGCGGTTGGAGTCCCCCCGCCAGTAAGCGCCGGTGCAGCTTGTCAGCTTGATGGCGTTGCCCTTGACCCGGCCCGTGCTGTCCAGATGGGGACCGGCGCACAGGTCGGTGAAATCCCCCTGGCGGTAGAAGCTGATGACAGCGTCCTCCGGCAGGTCGTTTATCAGCTCCACCTTATAGGGCTCCTGCCGCTCCTCCATAAAGGCGATAGCCTCCGCACGGGGCAGCTCGAACCGCTCCAGGGGAATCTTTTCCTTGCAGATGCGGCGCATTTCCGCCTCCAGGGCCTCCAGATCCTCCGGCACGAAGGGGCGCTCCACGTCAATGTCGTAATAGAACCCGTCGTCGATGGCCGGGCCGATGGCCAGCTTGGCCTCCGGGAACAGGCGCTTAACCGCCTGCGCCAGGATGTGGGATGTGGTATGCCGGTATGTGCGCCGGTATTGCTCGTCTTCAAAAGAATATGCCATAGCTCTGTCTCCTCCTACCGCCCGCTGCGCGGGCCATAAAATAAAATTCTTTCCCCGGGGGCAAAAAATAAACGCACCCCCGACAACTTGTCAGGGGTGCGCTGAAAACACACGGTTCCACCCTAAACTTTCACTCTTGCAAAGCGGGTAACGCCCGCCGGACGGCGCAGCATACTTGTTTCCGTTCCGCCGCGCAGCTCAGGGATGGTCAGCAGCCGGTTCGTACCGCAGGCGGATTTTCAGCCAAGCTCCGCCCTCTCTGTGCGTCGGCAACCGATGCAATTCCCGTCATCGCCTTTATTGGGACTATAGCACCGAACGCCCCGCCTGTCAAGACCTGGCGGCCTTTTTTGCCGCCTTTTTGGCCGCTTTTTCCGCCTTGTAGGCCGGAAGCTCCGCGGCATAATACTCGTCCTTCATCTTTACCACCTGCCCGCTCAGGATGGCAAGGCCGATGAGGTTGGGAATGATAATCAGGCCGTTCGCGGTGTCCGCCAAATCCCAGGCCACGCCCAGGGTGCTGTGTGCCCCGATAAGGATAAACGCAAGCCACACAAACTTAATAGCCAGCTTGCACTTCGGCCCGAACAGGGACGCGCAGCTCTTTTCCAGGTAGTTATAGTATGTAATCAGGCAGGAGAAGCCGAACAGCACCGACGCCCCCAGCACCACATACTGCCCCCAGTTGCCGGGCAGAAGGGTCTGGAAGGCGTTCATGGTCAGCACCACGCCGTCCGCGCCGCTGTCCCACAGGCCGGACAGCACAATGGTCAGCCCGGAGACCAGACAGACGATGAAGGTATCCACAAACACCTCCAGCGGCCCCCAAATGGCCTGCTCCGCCGGGGTATTCACCTTGGCGGAGGCATGGGTAATGGCGGCGGAGCCGACCCCCGCCTCGTTGGAGAAAATGCCCCGGGCCATGCCGTAGCGCATGGCGGTCATAACGGTAATGCCTGCCGCGCCGCCCAGGGCCGCGCTGGGCGCAAAGGCGGACGCCACAATTTGGGCGATGGCCGCCGGAACCTTGGTGATATTCAGCACGATGACCAGCAGGCCGCACAGCAAATAGGCCCCCGCCATGAAGGGAGACAATGCGCCGCAGACCTCGCCAATGCGGGTAATGCCGCCGAAGATAACAATGGCCGTCAGCACCGCGAAGATCACGCCCCAAATGATGGGACTGACGCCGAAGGTCTCATTCAGGGCTGCGGCCATGGTGTTGGCATCCACCACGGCGGAGATAATCACGCTGTAGAACATAATAAGCACGGCCACGATATAGCCCAGCCACTTGGCGTTCAGGCCCTTGGCGAGATAGTACATAGGCCCGCCCACGTAGGAGCCGTCCGCCGCCTTTTCCCGATATTTGACGCCCAGGGCGATCTCCGCGTATTTCGTGGCCATGCCCACGGCGGCGGCCACCAGCATCCAGAAAAGGGCGCCCGGCCCGCCTGTAACGATGGCCGTCGCCACACCGGCGATATTGCCGGAGCCTACCACGGCGGAAACAGAGGCCATAGCCGCCTGGAAGGAGGTTATCTCCCCCTCGCCGCCGTCGGCCTTCTTCCCTTTGCCCCTTCCAAACGTCCTGCCATAGGTCTGGCGGAGCATAAAGCCCCAATTTCGGAATTGAATCCCCTTCAGCCGAATGGTCAGAAACAGGCCCACGCCCATAATCAGGATGATAGCGGGCGCGCCCCACACAAAATCGTTGACAGCGCCGTTGATGGTTGACAATAGCTCCATAAGGTTCCTCCCTGCGCGGCCTCTGGCCGCCTGTTATTTTGGGTTCGCTCCGGCCCGCCCCCTGCGGCCCGGCAAAAAACAGGCGCACAGAGGGATAAGCCGCTGTACGCCTTTGCACACTACGAAATTTTGAACAATAGCTTGCTCAATTTCTATTATACCTGATTTTTTTGAAAATTCCACCCCTAAAAGGCAAAAAAGGGAAATTTAATACCCTTTTTACATAATCGCCTGCCCCTGCATAAACCAGCAGCTACAAAGCAGCATAAACGATGCCTCGCCCGCCAGGAGGCCGCGGCGCAGCCATTTTTTGTCCAGGCTGCCCACGCACAGGTACAGAGGCAGACAGCCCAGCATATACCGGCCCCCGCTGATGAGCCAGGAGGCGGTGTAGCACATACCCAGATAGGCCGCGCCGTGGAGGACATAGGCAGTATCCAGCCCCCGCCGCCAGCCCGCGAACAGCAGAGCCGCTGCGATAAAATAGATCGCGAGCTGGGGCCAGTATATCCACTTGGCCAGGCCGGGGTAGGCCAGGGCCATCTCCCACTGCTGGGCGACGGTGCGGCCCAGCCACTGGGTTGTCTGCCACCAGGGGGAGATGCTCTCATAATACTGAAAGGCCAGAAAATCCCCACAGACGATTCTATTGATGAGCAGATAGACCCCGAAGCCGCACACCGGCCCCGCCAGCCACAAAAGCCGCCAGCGCCAGCCGTTGACGCGGACATCCCGCCAGGCGCAGTAGACCCCCGGCAGAAGGAGCAGCAGCCCCTGCACCCTCGTCAGGGCGCAGAAAAAACCTATGATACCGGCCCAGACCCATTTCCGCTCCCGGATGCAGTACAGCCCCGCCGCGGCCAGCAGCAGGAAAAGCCCCTCCGTAAACACGCCCATGCAGAAAAAGCCAAAGGGGTACAGCCAGTAGGCGGCCAGCGCGGCGCTGGGATGGGCGCAGTCCCGCGCCGCCATCTTTGCCACGAACACGGCGGACAGGCCATAGCACACCTGGGATATAATCATCCCCGCCAGGGCCGTCCGTCCCCCCAGCAG
>JAJQFY010000034.1:10230-38873 GCA_021200935.1 Oscillospiraceae bacterium | reverse complement strand
CGCCACGTTATGGGCAAGGCTTTCGGGATGAATCGTCAGGTCGATCATGCGGGCTCACTCCTTATTGCACGAAAATATTGGTTTGTCTTCCCATTATAATGGAATTGGAGGCGGAAAACAACCCTTCCTGCTAAAAATTTAGCCAAATCCCCCTGTCCCTGGGGGACAGAATGTGCTATAATGACAGCATGAAAATACGATGCCAGCCAGGGCAATTTAAAGGAGTACGACCATGGAACCGTTTGCCATATGGGGAAATTTTATATATACTGAGGGGCCTGAAAAGCTGTGCCTGCGGCCAAACAGCTTTGCCGTCTGCAACGAGAACGGCCTGTGCGACGGCATATTTGAAAGACTGCCGGACAAATACAGCGGTATAGATTTGCGGGATTACCGGGAGTTTATTACCATCCCCGGCTACTGCGATATGCACCTTCACGCCGGGCAGTACAGGAATCTGGGCCGGGGGATGGATATGCAGCTCATTCAGTGGCTGGAGAAGCTGACCTACCCGGAGGAGTCCATGTTCCGGGATCTGGACTACGCCAAAAAGGTATACAGGGAGCTGGCGGCTGACCTGGCCGAGGGCTTTACCACCCGCGCCGCCATATTTTCCACCGCCCACACCAAGGCCACTATGCTCCTCATGGAGGAGCTGGAGCAAACCGGCCTGAAAACCCTTGTGGGCCGGGTGAATATGGACAGCAATGCCCCGGATTCCATCCGGGAGCGGGACGGGGCCTATTCCCTGGCGGAGACGAGGGACTGGCTCAATCAGGTGCGGGACAAGGGCTTCCGGCGTACACAGCCCATTCTGACGCCTCGCTTCGTGCCGAGCTGCTCCCCGGCGCTTTTGCAGGGCCTGGGGGAACTGGCGGGAGAGACGGGTCTGCCGGTGCAGAGCCATTTGGATGAGAACCGGGACGAGATAGAATGGGTTCGTCAGCTTCACCCGAACAGCCCCAGCTATGCCGCTGTGTACGATGAAAACGGCCTTCTCGGCCCCCGTACCCTGATGGCTCACTGCATATACATGACCGACCAGGAGTGCGCGCTGATGAAGGAGCGGGGGGCCTATGTGGTTCACTGCCCCACCTCCAACACCAACGTCCGCAGCGGCATTGCCCCTATGCGGAAGTATCTGGACATGGGTCTGCACACCTGCCTTGGCTCCGATATATCCGGCGGCCATACCCTGGACATGGCAGAAGTTATCCGGCAGGCCATCGGCGTGTCCCGCGCCCTGTGGCAGCTTGACGAGAGCCACCCGGCCTATCTCACGGCCCAGGAGGCGTTTTATATGGCCACAGAGGGCGGCGGCTCCTTCTTCGGCAAGGCGGGTTCCTTCCAGCCGGGGTATGAGTTTGACGCCGTGGTGGTGGATGATACCGGCTATTGCCAGCGCAAGGATGCCATGGAAACCCGGTTTGAACAGCTCATTTATCGGGGGCGGGATTCTATGGTCGTGGACAAATATGTGGCCGGAGAATGTGCAATAGACCGCACAATATGAGATTTGTAAAATCTATAAAAGAAAGGCGGCGATAGAATGGATGCGGTAGGCGTCAGCATGAAGCGTGTGGACGGCCCGGACAAGGCCATGGGCCGGGCCAAGTATACGGCAGACCTAATCAGCCGGGACGCCCTGGTGGCGAAGGTGTTCCGCTCCACGGTGGCAAACGGCAGAGTGCTTTCCCTGGACATCAGCGAGGCGGCGAAGGTGCCCGGCGTGGAGCGTATCGTCACCTGCTTTGACGTGCCGAGGTATTATTTTCCCACGGCGGGCCATCCCTGGAGTACCGACCCGGCCCATCAGGACGTGGCCGACCGTCTGCTCCTGACAGACCGGCCCCTGTATTACGGGGACGACGTGGCCGCTGTCATTGCGGAGGATGAGATTGCCGCGAAACGGGCTTTGCGCCTGATCAAGGCGGAGTACGAGACCTATCCCTTCGTTCTCGACCCCCTGGAGGCGATCAAGGAGGGAGCGCCTCAGCTCCACCCGGACAACCCCAACAATATCCTAAAGCACACCTCCGGCAGCGCCGGGGATTGGGACAAGGCCATTGCCGAGCCGGGGCTGCTGTGCCTGGATAAATGGTACGAGACCCCCATCGTCCAGCACTGCCACATTGAAAACCATATCTGCTGCGCCTGGACGGAGGGGCGGAAGATAGCCGTATTGTCCTCCACCCAGATCCCCCATATCGTCCGCCGCTGCGTGGGCCAGGCCCTGGGCCGCCCCTGGGGGGAGATCCGGGTCATCAAGCCCTATATCGGCGGCGGCTTCGGCAACAAGCAGGATGCCTTATATGAGCCGCTGTGCGCCTACCTCGCCACCCTGACCGATGGCCGCCCCGTCAAGCTGGATGTGTCGCGGGAGGAGACCTTTGTGAACAACCGGGTGCGCCACGGGGGGAAATTTCACCTCATCACCTACTTCCGCCGGGACGGAACCTTTGTGGCCCGGCAAATGGAGGAGTATTCCCAGCAGGGGGCCTATACCTCCCACGGCCACTCCACAGCGGCCAAGGCCACCAACGGCTTTGTGCAGATGTATCCCTGTGAGGCATACCGCTTTGACGCCTATTCCGTCTACACCAACACCCCCACCGCCGGGGCCATGCGGGCCTATGGGATGCCCCAGGTGTCCTTCGCCATGGAGAGCCATGTGGACGATATAGCGAAAATGCTGGGCATGAGTCCCATTGCGCTGCGGGACAAAAACCGTATGCCCGTGGGCTATCGGGACGCCTTCACCGGCAACGTGAACTGGCAGGACAGCCACGGCCAGTGCATGGAAAAGGCCATGGAATACATTGGCTGGCAGGAGAAATATAAAGCCTGTCAGAACCAGACCGGCCCGGTGCGCCGGGGGGTGGGGATGGCCATATTCTGGTATAACACCGCCGTTTGGCCTATATCCCTGGAGGCCACCACCAGCCGGATGATGCTCAACCAGGACGGCTCGGTGCAGTATATGTGTGCCGAGACGGAGATCGGCCAGGGGGCGGACACCGCCTATACCCAGATGGTGGCCCAAACGGTAGGTGTGCCGGTGGAGAAGGTACACGTTGTCACCTGTCAGGACACGGACGTCACCGGCTACGGCACCGGGGCCTACGCCTCCCGCCAGACCTATGTGGAGGGGTTTGCCATTGCCAACGTGGGCCGCCAGTTCCGGGAGAAGATATTGGCCTATGCCTCCTGGCTTACGAAAATTCCGGCGGAGGAGCTGGATTTGCGGGACGGGAACATCGTCTCTCAGGGGGAGAAGGTCATGACCCTGGAGGCTTTGGCGACGGAGGCCACCTACAGCATGGAACGGGCCGCCTATATCACGGCGGAGGACACCACCCAGGTCAAATCCAACGCCTATTCCTTTGGCTGCTCCTTTGCGGAGGTGGAGGTGGACATCCCCCTCTGCAAGGTGAAGGTTTTGAACATCGTGAACGTCCACGACTGCGGGACACTCATCAATCCCCAGCTCGCCCAGGCCCAGGTACACGGGGGCATGAGCATGTCTATCGGCTACGCCATGGGGGAGGAGCTGAAATTTGACGAAAAAACAGGCCGCCCCCTGAACAACAATCTTTTGGATTACAAGATCTCCACCGCCATGGATCACCCCGACCTGGGGGCGCTGTTCGTGGAAAACCCGGAGCCTACCAGTCCCTTTGGCACGAAGGCGCTGGGGGAGCCGCCCGCCGTGTCCCCGGCCCCGGCCATCCGCAACGCGGTGTTGCAGGCCACCGGGGTGGAGATAGACCGTCTGCCCATGACGCCCCATGTGCTGTTTGAACGATTCCGGGAGGAGGGGCTAATCCATGTTTGATTTTTCGGCCCTGTATGAGGCATATTCCGTCCGGGAGGCCGTGGCCCTGCGCCAGGAACACCCGGAGGCGAAAATTATTGCCGGCGGCTCCGACCAGCTTGTCAAGCTGCGGGACGGAAAGCTGGCCGGATGCGAGCTGATTAGCATTTACACCATAGAGGAGCTGCGGGGCGTCTCCCTGGGGGAGGACGGAACCCTTCGCATTGGGGCGCTGACCAGCTTCACGGACGTGTCGGAAAATGAGCTGATAGAGCGCCTTGTCCCCGTCCTGGGCTACGCGGCGGGGCAGGTGGGCGGCCCGCAGGTGCGGAATATCGGCACCATCGGGGGCAACGTCTCCAACGGCGTTACCTCCGCCGACACCGGGGCCACCCTGCTGGCCTGGGACGCGGTGATGGAGCTGGCCGGGCCGGAGGGAACGCGGAAGGTTCCCTCTGCCCAGTGGTATATCCGGGCCGGGCAGGTGGACATCCGGCCGGGGGAGATACTGACCGCCGTGACCATCCCCAAAGGGGCCTATGAGGGCTATTCCGGCTGGTATATGAAATACGCCATGCGAAACGCCATGGACATTGCCACCCTGGGGTGCAGCGTGAACGTCCGCCTGACGGCGGATAAGGCGGCGTTTCAGGATGTACGCATTGCCTACGGCGTGGCCGGGCCGGTGCCTATGCGGGCAGAAACTGCGGAGGCGGCGGGACGGGGGCAGCCCGTCAGCCCGGAGACGATAGAGCGTGTGGCCCAGGCGGTTGGGGAGGATGTTCACCCCCGGACGAGCTGGCGGGCCAAGGCGGAATTTCGTGGCTATCTGGCCCAGGAGCTGCTGCGGCGCTGTCTGACCCAAAGCGCAAAGCGGGCGGGAGGTGTTCTCCATGGGGTTTAAAACCATTACCTTTACACTCAATGGCCGGGAGCGGACGTGCAGCGTTGATGTTCGCATGAGCCTGACGGAGCTGCTCCGGGAGGAGTTCGGCCTTACAAGCGTGAAAACCGGCTGCGAGGTGGGGGAGTGCGGCGCCTGCTGCGTGCTGGTGGATGGCCGGGCCTATAATAGCTGCATTTATCTCGCGGTCTGGGTCGATGGAAAAAGCGTCCTGACCGTGGAGGGCCTGCGCGGCCCCGCCACCGGGCAGCTTCACCCCATTCAGCAGGCGTTTGTGGACGAGGCCGCCGTCCAGTGCGGCTTCTGCACGCCGGGCATCATTATGACCGCCGTGGAGCTGATAGGAACCGGCAAAACCCAAAGCGCAAAGCGGGCGGGAGGTGTTCTCCATGGGGTTTAAAACCATTACCTTTACACTCAATGGCCGGGAGCGGACGTGCAGCGTTGATGTTCGCATGAGCCTGACGGAGCTGCTCCGGGAGGAGTTCGGCCTTACAAGCGTGAAAACCGGCTGCGAGGTGGGGGAGTGCGGCGCCTGCTGCGTGCTGGTGGATGGCCGGGCCTATAATAGCTGCATTTATCTCGCGGTCTGGGTCGATGGAAAAAGCGTCCTGACCGTGGAGGGCCTGCGCGGCCCCGCCACCGGGCAGCTTCACCCCATTCAGCAGGCGTTTGTGGACGAGGCCGCCGTCCAGTGCGGCTTCTGCACGCCGGGCATCATTATGACCGCCGTGGAGCTGATAGGAACCGGCAAAACCTACACCCGCGAAGAGCTTCGCCGCGCTATCTCCGGCCATCTCTGCCGATGCACGGGATATGAAAACATCCTAACCGCTCTGGAAAAGCTGGTGGGGGAGAAGAAATAGACCCCCAAAAAAACAGCCCGGCGGGAAACAGTGATACGCTGCTTCCCGCCGGGTTTCATAGTTTATCCTGCGGTGGAGGGTCATTCATCAGGGGGCCTGCGGCTGGACTTTTTGCGCTGCTTGACGCACTCGGTCAGGAGGTATTCGATTTGACCGTTCACGGAACGGAAATCGTCCTCGGCCCAGGCGGCCAGGTCGTTGTATAGCTGCTGGCTCAGGCGCAGGGGTACCTGTTTTTTCTCGGATTTCTCCGCCATGGCGGTTTAATACAGGCTCCCGGAGTTGACCACGGGCTGGGCGTCCTTGTTGCCGCACAGGACGACCAGAAGGTTCGACACCATAGCGGCCTTGCGCTCCTCGTCCAGCTCTACAACGCCGCTCTCGTTCAGCCGTTCCAGGGCCATTTCCACCATGCCCACGGCCCCGTCCACAATCATCTTCCGGGCATCGATGATGGCGCTGGCCTGCTGACGCTGGAGCATGACGGCGGCAATCTCCGTGGCGTAGGCAAGATAGGTGATGCGGGTCTCTAAAATTTCCAGCCCGGCCTCGTTCACCTTCTCCTGAATCTCCTGGCGGATGCGGTTTGCCACCACCTCGCTGGAACCCCGCAGACTGCCGTCGTCCGCCATGCCGTCCCCGGTGGTGTCCACGTTGGGGGACACATCATAGGGGTACATCCGCACCACGTTCCGCAGCGCGCTGTCGCACTGGAGGGACAGGTATTCCTTGTAGTTATCCACGGCGAAAACGGCCTTGGCCGTGTCCGTTACCCGCCAGATGACGGCAATGCCGATTTCCACAGGATTGCCCAGGCAGTCGGTTATCTTCTGCTTGGCGTTATTCAGGGTCATCATTTTCAGGGACAGCTTTTTGCCTGTTTCCACATCCAGAGACACATTCAGGCTGTCTGCCGATATAAGCACAGGCGACTTGCGGCCTCCGTCCACGTCCCCGGACTGGTTCAGCTTGGTCTTGGCGGCGGGATTCACCCCGGTGCAGAAGGGGTTTACCCAGTAAAAGCCCGCGCCCTTCAGCGTGCCGAGATAGTTGCCGAACAGGGTCAGCACCAGGGCCTCCTGGGGCTTGAGGGTTTTCAGTCCGCACAAAAGAATCCAGCCCAGGCACATCCAGACGATGCTGACAATCAGCAGAAAGGTGCCTAAAACGCCGGACATAAACGCGCCCAGAACGCACAGGCCGATGGCCGCGATATAGGACAGGATCACCCCGATGAGTACGGGCATTCCTTTTTTGGGGTTGTCGAGCAGGATTTCGCGAATTTCAGCTTTTTCCATGTGAGTGGCCTCCTTATGTATTTGATATCAAAAAGATATCATAAAGATTACCATCCTGTCAAGCCCTTACAGCGGAAAGGTCATTGATAAAATGGTAAAAATAAAACGGAAGCGGCATTACATACTGTCGCTTCCGTTAAAATTGGTATGGGCCTCACCGCACGAACATGGTGAGCAGCTTCATTTTCAGCTTGTTGAAGGGGAAATACCGCACGGGCAGGTCGATTTTCTTCCGTTCCAGCACGGGGCGGTAGTGGGTGAAGGTGTCAAAGCTGGCTTTGCCGTGATAGGCTCCCGTCCCGGACTGGCCCACGCCGCCGAAGGGAACGCCGCTGCTGGCGGCCTGGAGCAGGCAGTCGTTTATAAACACAGCCCCGGAGGAGCAGGCGTCCGTCATGCGCTGGGCGATAGACGCATCTCCCGTAAAAACATACAGGGCCAGGGGCTTGCCCTTGCCGTGGATATAACTGACGCACCAGTTCAGGTCTGTCCAGGTCAGCACGGGCAGCACAGGGCCAAAGACCTCCCGCTCCATGACGGGGCCGTTGGGGTCAACGTCCACCAGCAGGGCAGGGGGGATCATCCGCAGCTCCGGGTCTGCGTCCCCGCTGACGGGGGCGCTGCCGCTCTCCACCAGCCCAAGAAGCCGCTGGAAGTGGTGGTCGTTCACGATGCTGACCATGCTGCTCATGTCCCCCTTGGGGAAGAATTTTGCCACGGCCTTTCGGTATTCCTCCACAAACGCGTCCCGGATGCTCTCGTGTATCAGCACATAGTCCGGGGCCACGCAGGTCTGGCCCGCGTTCAGGCACTTGGCGTAGGCAATGCGCTTGGCGGCCCGCTTCAAGTCGGCGGTGGGGTCGATAATCGTCGGGTTTTTGCCCCCAAGCTCCAGGGTGAAGGGGATGAGATTTTCCGCCGCGGCCCGCATGACAGCCTGGCCTCCCGCCTGGGAGCCGGTGAAGAAGATATAATCCCACTTCTGTTCCAAAAGACCCTGGCACTGGTCGTGGGTGCCGGTTACGACGGAAACCTGTTCCGGCGGGAATACGCTGGCCAGAAGCTCCGCCAGCACGGCGCTTGTGTGAGGCACTTGGCCGGATGGCTTCAGCACCACGCAGTTTCCGGCGGCCAGGGCCCCCATCAGGGGCAGCAGGCTCAGGTTCACGGGATAGTTCCAGGGGCTTACAATCAGCACCACGCCATATGGCTCCGGGCTGAGGCGGCACTTGCTGGGCATCAGGCAGACGCCGCCGGGAACCTTTTCATCCTTGACCCACTTTTTCAGGTGATGAGTGATATAGTTCAAATCGCTGTATACCAGACCCAGCTCGGTCAAATACGCCTCGTAGGGCGTCTTGTTCAAATCGTCCTCCAGGGCCTCATACAGCCGGGGCTGAAACTCCTTCACGGCGTCCCGCAGCTTTTCCAGGGCGGACAGCCTGTTTTCCAGCGTGCGGGTAGCGCCGGTGGCGAAATAGGCCCGCTGCTTTGCAATTAGTTCCTCAAAATCCATAATATCTGCCGCCCAGCGGGCGGCGTCCTCCTCCATACTCCATATCATTATATAAAGAATAACAGATTTTTACCCGCAAGTAAACAGAATTTTGGGCAGAGCAAAAAATTCCGAGGCCGCATTTACAGAAAAAGTGCATCCGGCAGCGGATGCACTCATTCTGTGTGATACCCCCGGAGTCCTGTGTCATTCATTCATAATGACATTTAGCCGGGGCGGGGGAGAGGGGTTATTCCTCGGTTTTTTGCAGGAGGGCGGGATCCTGGCCGGTGACTAGCTTGGCGCGCTTCTGGACATTCTCGGTCTGGAGGGTGTCCAGGATGATGGCGGCCAGAAGGACGATGCCCAGGGCCACATACTGCCAGTACTGGCTCAGGTTCAGGAAGTTCATGCCGGAGTTCAGCACGCCGATGATCAGCACACCCACGACCATGTTGGACATCTTGCCGCCGCCGCCGCCCATTTTGACGCCGCCCAGCATGGCGCCAGCCATGACGGTAAATTCCGTGCCAACGCCCATGGAGTTGTTCACGGAGCCGATGCGGCCAATGTTCACGATCTGGGCGATGCCAAAGAACACACCGGCCAGGGCGAACACGGCGATACGCATTTTCGCCACGGAAACGCCGGACAGGGCCACGGCCTCCGGGTTGGAGCCAAGGGCATAGACGTTCCGGCCAAAGCGGGTCTTATTGAGAATGAAGGAGCCGATCAGCACCATGAGAATCATCACCAGCACGCCGGTTTTCAGGTTGCCGGAGAAGATTTTGATGTTGTAGCCGCCCAGAATCTTGAAGCCGTTGGAAAGGTTGCGGTAGGTCTGGGTCATGCCGCCGGACAGCAGATAGGTAGCGCCGTTGAGTATGTACTGCATGGCCAGGGTGATGATGAAGGGGAACACCTTCAGCCAGGCATAGACCACGCCGTTGATGGCGGAAAGCCCGGTGGCCAGGGCCACACCTGCCACAGCCGCGATCAGGAAGGCGGGAAAGCTGGCCATGCCGTTGTTCATCAGGCCCAGGTTAATCAGCGCCATGGAAATGCCGACCGTAGAAACCAGGTAGCCGGTACTCAAATCCATGCCGCCGCCCAGCATGATGAAGGTGATGCCCACGCCGATGATGACAAGATAGGCGTTCTGGCCCAGAATATTCAGAAGGTTTGCCAGGCTCAGGAAGTTGCGCCCAGTGATAATCTGGCAGAGGATAAAGAAGATGACCAGCAGCCCAATCAGGACGAAGACCATGGTCATATCCTTCAGCTTATTTTTTATTTTCTCCATGTTGTTATTGCCCCCACAAATTTAATTCTCGTCGCTGACGCTGGTGGACGCCATGTCGAGGATGCGCTCCTGGGAAAACTCCGCCTTTTCCAGCGTTCCCGCCAGGCACCGCTCCCCAAAGACCACGATGCGGTCAGACATTCCCAAAAGCTCCTCCATGTCGGACGTCACCATAATAATGGCTTTGCCCTGCTCCACCAGGCCGTTCATCAGCTCGTATATCTCATACTTCGCGCCCACGTCGATGCCGCGGGTGGGTTCGTCGAAGATGATGATTTCCGCGTTGGCGGCCAGGGCCTTGCCCACCACCACCTTCTGCTGGTTGCCGCCGGAGAGGGTCAGCACCTTGGTCTTGTCCAGGTTAGGCGCTTTGATACGCATGGACTGGCCGTAGTAATCCGCGATTTCCTTTTCCTTTTTTCGGTTGATGACGCCGATGCGGTTGGAGATGTTGTCCAGCACGTTATAGACCAGGTTCCAGGAGATGGTCTCCCCCAGGAAACAGCCCTCCCGCTTTCTGTCCTCCGGGCACATACCAATGCCGTATTTGCGCATGGCGTCCCGGGGGGACTTGATATTGGCCTGTTCGCCGTTTACGTATATCTCGCCCCACTGCTTTTTCTCCGCGCCGAAGATGACCTTCATAATCTCCGTGCGGCCCGCGCCTACCAGGCCGGAGATACCCAGTATTTCGCCCTTATGGGCCTGGAAGGATATGTTTTTCACCCCGTTGCCCGTCAGGTTCTTGACCTCCAGGGCCACGTCGCCAATCTCTGCGTTCCGCGGGGGGAAGGTCTGGGTCATCTCCCGGCCTACCATGTATTTGATAAGCTCCGGGCGGGTGGTCTTGTCGGTCTCCAGGGTGACGATGTATTCCCCGTCCCGCAGGACGGAGACCTTGTCGGAAAGGGTGAATATCTCGTCAAGACGGTGGGAGATGTATATAATCGCCACGCCGTCCGCCTTCAGCTTACGCACGATGGACATAAGGATGTCCACCTCCGCCAGGGACAGAGGCGCGGTCGGTTCATCCAAAATCAGGATGCGGGCGTTTTTGGAGACGGCCTTGGCAATCTCCACAATCTGCATATGGCCGGGGGTCAGATCCCGCACCAGGGTGGCGGGGTTAATGTCCACGCCGAAGTCGTCAAACAGCTTTTGGGCCTTTTCGTTCATGGCCTTCTGGTTCACCAGGCGGCCCATATTCTCCCCGTAGCAGATATTTTCCGCCGCGGAAAGCACGTCGATCAGGTTGAACTCCTGGTAAATGCACTCAACGCCGTGCTGCCGGGCCAGAGACGGGGTCATGGCGGTGTAAGTCTCCCCGTCCAGGGTGATGGTGCCGCCGTCCGGGGCGTGAGCGCCGGTGATGGTTTTTATCAGGGTGGACTTGCCCGCCCCGTTTTCCCCCACGATGGCGTGAATCTCTCCGGGGTAGAAATCTATGGAGACGTGGTTCAGGGCCACCACGCCGGGGAAGACTTTGATGATGTCTTTTAAAGAGAGAACAGGCTCTTTTTCAGTCAAAGGAACGCACCTGCCTTTATTAAATGGGATAAGATGGGATTTTTTTGAAAGAGGCGGTGCGAAGCTCGTCGCACCGCCTCGAAAGCCTAGGATTTAAGGAAATACAGAGCGACTAAAATTAGCCGATATACTCCGTAATCTTGTACTCGATAGCGGGGTTGTCGTTGCCGTTGACCCAGGAATCGGAGTAGCCGTAGATGTTGCTCACGGTGATGGTGTCGTAATAGGTTGCGCCATACTCGAAGTCATAGCCCTCGATGCCGCAGGCGGACAGAAGGATGTCGCCCAGATGCTCGCCGGTCAGGGTGGCGGAGTCCTTGGTCACATTGCCGTCAGCGTCGGTCTCGGCGGGATCGCCATAGGTGGAGTAGCCCTTGATGGCGGTGGAGGAGGGATCCTCCTGCGCGTCGGCATACAGCTCCAGGAAGGTGGAGTCTTCGCCATAGCAGGGGATGACGCAGTAGTCGGCCAGGTCAAGACCGTTCTGGTCGCAGTAGTCAGCGATAGCGTCAGCAGCGCCCATAGCCTCTTCCGGCTCGTAGGCGATGAAGATGTGGCAGTCGGGGTTGGCGCCCAGCACGTCCTGTGCGTTGTCATAGGCATCGGAGTAGGCGGAATCGCCATAGGAGGAGGTGGTGGATACACGGACGAGAACGTCAGAAGAATCCACAGTGCCGGTGATGGCGTTGGAACGATACACACCGTCCTGGATGTCGGTGTAAACGTCACAGGCGACCTCATAGAGACCGTCAGCGTTGGTGGGGACGTTGCCGCCCTCGGCTACGCGGTTTGTGACCCAGTCCTCAGCGGCCTGAACAGCAAACATACCGGTGATTTCATAAGCGGTGTAAACGCAGCCGGAGATGCCATAAGCAGTCGGCTCAGCGCCCAGCATGGCCACGGCGATGCCGGCCTCAAGAGCGTCAATCACTACGTCCTGAAGCATATCCACGCTCATGGCGGCAATCATCAGGCAGCCCACGTTGCCAGCGGCGATAGCGTCCTCAACGAACTGCACCTGCGCGGAGGGATCGCCCTGAGCGTCCTTCTTAACATAGGTGAAGCCCTCGGCCTCCATCATGGCGCCCATGGCGTCGTTGATCATGACCAGACCCTCAGCGCCGGTGGTGGGCAGGATGGACCAAACTTCCATCTGACCATTCCACTCGAAATCGACGGTGACTTTGTTGGAGGTTTCCTCAACGACCTCCTCGATCTCAGTCTCGCCCTCGGCTTCGGCTTCCTCAGCCTCCGCGACCTCTGTGACCTCCTCAGCGGTCAGCTCATCCAGCAGATCCTGGATGTCGTTCAGGGAAGCCTGGATGTCGTCCAACTGGCTGGTGTAGTCGGTGCTGCTGCTGCACGCTGCCAGAGACAGGCACATGACAGCGGCAAGAATAATTGCGATAATCTTTTTCATTGTCCAATTTTCCTTTCTAAGCCTATTTTGTTGCTAGGCTTGTGATAATTATAATAATCTCGCTGGGAATTGTCAAGGGCAATGGGGACAAAATGTTAAAAAAGTTTAATGGTAAATTGCAGGTACCCGGTTTGTAAAATATCACAAAAACAGGTGTCTTTCAGGGGAATACATGGGAAGAAGTCATAATTTTGAAAGTTTGAACAGAATAAATTTCATTTTTCCCTTGCCAATTCCAAAAGAAACGAGTATAATAAAACCATCTTGAATTATTTCCGCTGAGAAAATGCAAGAAATTGTTTTTAGGAGGACGAATCAAATGAAAAAGACTCTTTGGAAGACTCTTGCGCTTATGCTGGCTCTGGTTATGATGCTCGGCATGTTCGCCGGGTGCTCCAGCTCCAGCGACGCTGACACCGCCGAGGAGACCGAGACGGAAGAGGCCGCGGAGACCGTTGAGGAGACCGCTGACGAGACCGAGGCTGAGGCCGATACCACTGTTGACTTCTCCGCTGTCACCGGCAGCCTGACCATGGGTACCGGCGGCGAGTCCGGCACCTATTACGCTTTCGGCGGCGTGCTGTCCAACTACATTGGCCAGAACACCGGCCTGAGCATCAACACCGTGTCCACCGGCGGCACCACCGCCAACATCGAGGGTATCAGCGAGTTTCTGTATGACCTGGCGCTGGTTCAGTCCGACGTTATGACCTACGCCTATGAGGGTACCAACTCCTTCGCGGAGACCGGGGCCAACACCGACTTCCTGGTTCTGGGCGCTCTGTACGCCGAGACCGTGCAGATTGTCACCCTTGACCCGGAGATCACCTCCGTGTCCGACCTGGCCGGTAAGAGCGTCTGCGTGGGCGACGTGGGTTCCGGCACCTACTACAACACCGTGGATATCCTGGCCGCCTATGGCATGACCCTGGACGACATCACCCCCATCTATCAGTCCTTCGGTGATTCCGCCGAGAGCCTGAAGGACGGCAAGATCGACGCCGCCTTCATCTGCGCCGGTGCGCCTACCACCGCCGTCACCGATCTGGCTACCAGCCAGACCGTGTACCTGGTGTCCATCGACGATGAGCATATGGCTACCCTGCTGGAGAGCTGCCCCTACTATGCCTCGCTGACCATCCCCGCCGGTACCTATGCCGGGTTTGACGAGGACTGCGTCACCATCACCGTGAAGGCCACCCTGGTCTGCCGCGCTGACCTGGATGAGGATACGGCTTACGCCATCGTTGCCACCATCTTCGACAACGCCGAGGCCATCACCGAGCTGCACGCCAAGGGTGCTGAGCTTGACCTGACCTTCGCCACCGAGGGCATTGCGGTTCCCTTCGCCACCGGCTCCGCCAAGTACTTCGCGGAGCATGGCATCGAAGTGGAGACTGTCGAGTAATCGAGACATGACAATTCAGGACGGGGCGTCGCGCAGCGGCGCTCCATCCCCCGTTATATAAGAGTTTTCCTTCTGAGACAGGAATTGCCCTTATATAAGAATTTCTTCCCTGGATAGGAGTTTTTGCAATATTCTGTTATCAGGAGGTGCTGTATGGCGCTGTTCAAAAAGAAAGGGCCGGAGGAGCCTGCGGCCTCGGCGGCGGAAGAGGCCGCCGCGAAAACGGCAGAGGAGCCGGTTTTCGATGCTGACGCCGTGGACGCGGTCATGAAAAAATATGACCGGGAGTCCAACACCCGTATTTGGGAGGGCTGGCAGAAATGGGCCGTGTACGGCCTGATGGCCGCCTTCTCCCTGTTTTCCATTTATGTGACGCTGTTTGCCACCTGGCTGGATCTGGTGCGGTATCCCTCCTTTGTGGCCTGCATCATGCTCATTGGCTATCTGAACTTCCCGGCCAAAAAGGGTGTGCAGAAGGTCAACCACATCCCCTGGTTCGACTGGATCATTATGATTCTGGGAACCTGCGCGTTCCTGTACATTGTGGTGAACGCCAAGGATCTGACCGTCCGAGCGGTGGGCTATAAATACCTGTATTGGTATGAGATCGTCCTGGGCATCATTGCCATTCTGGCCCTGTTCGAGCTGTGCCGCCGGAGCGTGGGTATTCCCATCATGGTTGTGGCCGGGTGCTTTATTATCTATGCCATCTATTATTTCTGGATTGGCAAGGGCCTGAGCTTCGGCAACGCTGTCAGCCAGCTCACCTATCGCTTGACCTATACCACCACCGGCGTTATGACCACGCCTATTCAGGTCTGTGCCAAATTTATTGTGGTGTTTCTCATATTTGGCGCGTTTTTGGAGCGGACGGGTATTTCTGATTTCTTCATCAGCCTTGCCAACTGCATTGCCGGTTCCTCCAGCGGCGGCCCGGCCAAGGTGGCGGTTATCTCCTCCGCCCTGTGCGGTATGGTGTCCGGCTCCTCTGTGGGCAACACCGTCACCACCGGCTCTGTCACCATCCCCATGATGAAAAAGACCGGCTATAAGCCGGAGTTTGCCGGGGCGGTGGAGGCGGCGGCCTCTACCGGCGGGCAGATCATGCCCCCCATCATGGGTGCGGCTGCCTTCCTGATGGCGGAGTATGTGGGCGTGTCCTATTCCAGCATCATTGTCCGGGCCATTCTGCCCGCGGTGCTGTACTTTTTGGGCATCTTCATCTGCGTCCACCTGGAGGCAAAGCGCCTGGGCCTGAAGGGCATCCCCAGGGAGCAGCTTCCAAAGTTCCGTGTTCTGGCAAAGAAGCTGTATCTGCTGCTGCCGCTGGTCATTCTGATTTATCTGGTTTGCAGCGGCAACCGCACCATGGCCTATGCTGCCACCATCTCTATCATGGCGTGCATCGTGGTGAGCCTCTTTAATAAGGACTCTCGCATGACCCCTGCCGTGCTGTTTGACGCCCTGGCAAAGGGCGGTCAGTCCTGCATCTCCGTGGCGGCGGCCTGCGCCATCGCCGGTGTGATTGCCGGGTGCATCACCATGACGGGCCTGGCTTCTCAGATTATTACTGCCGTTATCACCATTGCCAACGGCCATCTGATCGTTGCGTTGCTGCTGACCATGATCTGCTGCATCATCCTGGGCATGGGCGTTCCCACCACCGCCAACTACTGCATCATGGCCTCCACCTGTGCGCCGATTCTGATTCAGATGGGCGTTCCCACCCTGGCAGCTCACTTCTTCGTGTTCTACTTCGGCATCGTGGCGGATATTACCCCGCCGGTGGCGCTGGCGGCCTATGCAGGCTCGGCCATTGCCGGGTCGAAGCCAATGAAAACGGCGCTGAACGCTACGAAGCTGGCCATAGCGGCCTTTGTGGTACCGTATATCTTTGCCTTTAACCCGGCCATGCTGCTTATTGACACAAACGCTTTGGAGGTTATTCAGCTCATCATCACCTCTGTTGTGGGCATGGTGTCCCTGGGTGTGGCCCTGGAAGGGTATCTCCGAGGGCCTGTTCCCTGGCCGCTGCGTATTGTCGCCGCCGCCGGTGGCTTGTTCCTGATTTACCCCGGCACTCTCAGCGACGTGGTGGGCCTGGTGGTCATCGTGGCCATCTTCGCCTTCCAGTTCTTGCGGAACAAAAAGCAGGAGACCCCTGCCGCCGCGTAACATAACATCGTTTCATACAAGCGCAGCTCTCGCGGCTGCGCTTGTGCGTTTAGGGAGGTAAAAAATATGTCGCCAGTCAGCCAAAAACGGATTCAGGAGATCGCCGCCTACATCGAGGCCCATTACAGGCCGGTGGGGGAAATGCCGCCCTGCGCCGCTATGGTTCGGGAGGCGTCCCGGCCTACAGCGGATTTGTCCTGGCCTGGGTTGGAAAAGGCCGTGGAGCAGGTCGATGAGAGCTTTGCGGAAATGCTTTTGCGGAAGATAGACGAGAAGGGCATGACGGACGCGGAGTGCTATAAAAAGGCCAACATTGACCGCAAGCTGTTCTCTAAAATCCGCTCGAACCCTCATTATCGCCCCAGTAAGCCCACGGCCATTGCCTTTGCCATTGCCTTGGAGCTGGATTTGGACGAGGCGAGGGATTTGCTGAGGAAGGCGGGCTTTGCCCTTTCCCACAGCAACAAGTTCGATATTATCATTGAGTATTTCATTAAAAACGGAAATTATAATATTTTCGAGATTAACGAGGTGCTGCTGTATTTTGACCAGAGCCTTTTAGGGTGAGGGGAATTTGTCGCCTCCCAGGCGACCAAATAAGGCGGAAAACCTTCTATACTGTGGCTGTAAACAAAACACAGTCATTTGAAGGAGGTCTTTCCATGAGCAACCATATTACCGAGCTGGTTTTCATCCTTGACCGCAGCGGCTCCATGCAGGGGCTGGAGGCCGATACCATCGGCGGCTTCAACGGCCTGCTGGAAAAGCAGCGGGCGCAGGAGGGGGCGTGCTTTGTCTCCACGGTTCTGTTTAATCACACGAGCCGGGTTCTCCACGACAGGGTGCCGCTGGAGGATGTGCGGCCCATAACCGAGGAGGATTACTCCGTGGGGGGGGGGTACAACGGCCCTGCTGGACGCTGTGGGCGACGCTGTCCGGCATATGAAAACCATCCATAAATACGCCCGCCCGGAGGACGTGCCGGAGAATACCCTGTTCGTTATCACCACAGACGGCATGGAAAACGCCAGCCGCCGCTATACCGGCGACCAGGTCAGGGAACTGATTGAGCGGCAAAAAACGGAGAGCGGCTGGGAGTTTCTGTTTCTTGGGGCCAACATCGACGCGGTTCAGACCGCCGCCCGCTGCGGCATTGACCCCGCCCGCGCCGTCAATTACCGGGCCGACAGCCAGGGAACCCAGCTTCTCTATGACACCCTGTCGGAGGCCGTGACCCAGGTGCGCGCCTCCGCGCCCCTCGCCAAAGACTGGGGCGATACGCTGGAGCTGGACTGCCGCCGCCGTGGCCGGAAAAAATGAACAAACTTAAAATTTGGCAGCCGCCCGGTTGCCAAATTTTTTCTTATATGTTAAACTAATTACCAATAAGAAAATTCATATTCCTGCCCGCATCGACGGCGGGGCAGCGGGAAGGAGGTCATTGTGGGGCGCGGTCAGTTGTTGAGAGAAAAGGTGTTGGAGTCCGTCTCATCGGTTCTGCCAATCACCGCCATTGTGTTGATTATCAGCATCACCATTGCGCCGCTGAGCGCGGGAACGCTGGTGCTGTTTTTGTTTGGGGCGGTTTTGGTGGTTTTCGGCATGGGGCTGTTCACCATGGGCGCGGATATGGCTATGACCCCCATGGGGGAGGGCATTGGTGTCCAAATGAGCCACTCGCAGAAAATTGTGGTGCCGCTGCTCATCTGCTTTGTGCTGGGTGTTCTGATAACCATGGCGGAGCCGGACCTGACCGTCCTGGCGGAGCAAATGCCCGCTGTACCCAATCGGGTGCTTATCATAACGGTGGCTGTTGGCGTGGGGCTGTTTCTGGCCCTGGCGGAGCTGCGTATGCTGCTGAAAATCCCCCTGTCCGTCTGCTTGACGGTTCTGTATGTCCTGGTGTTCATTTTGGCGTATTTTGCGCCGGATACCTTTATCGCCGCCGCCTTTGACGCGGGGGGCGTCACCACCGGGCCGATTACCGTACCATTTATTATGGCCATGGGCGTGGGCCTTGCCTCCCTGCGAAGCGATAAAAACTCCACCACCGACAGCTTTGGCCTGGTGGCTATGTGCAGCATTGGGCCTATTCTGTCCGTGCTGGTGCTGGGGATATTTTATCAGCCGGACAGCGTCAGCTATACCTCTGCCTCTGTCGCGGAGATTACCACCACCAGGCAGGCGGCTGCGGCCTTTATCCAGGCCCTGCCGGAATATGGCCGGGAGGTGGCCGTGGCCCTTGTGCCGATTCTGGCGGTGTTTCTGCTGTTTCAAATCATCTTCCGACGTTTTCACCGGCGGCAACTGGTTCGTATTGCTGCGGGCTTTGTGTATACCTATGTGGGGCTGGTGCTGTTTCTCACCGGGGTGAACGTGGGCTTTATGCCGGTGGGTCAGCTTTTGGGGGAGACCCTGGGGGCCGGAAGCAGCCGGTGGATTCTGGTGCCGCTGGGCATGGTGATTGGCTACTTCATCGTGAGGGCGGAGCCTGCGGTGGGCGTTCTGACCCGCCAGGTGGAGGAGATTACCAACGGCTCCATCACCCGCCGTTCCATCCAGATCAGTCTGTCCATTGGCATTGCCTGCGCCGTGGGCCTTTCCATGGTGCGTATTTTGACGGGGATCTCTATCCTGTGGTTTTTGATTCCCGGCTATATTATCAGCGTGGTGATGACCTTTTTTGTGCCGCAGATCTTCACGGGCATTGCCTTTGACTCCGGCGGCGTGGCCAGCGGGCCTATGACCACCACGTTCCTGCTGCCGCTGGCTATCGGGGCCTGCCAGGCGGTGGGCGGCAATGTTATGACCGACGCCTTTGGGATTGTGGCGCTGGTGGCTATGATGCCCCTCGTCACCATTCAGGTGCTGGGCCTGGTGGATAAGCTGCGTCTTCGCAGGGCGCTCCGGCGGCAGATTCCCGCCAGCGAGGTGGAGGACACCATCATATTCTTCGGGGAGGCTTGAACCATGGCGAAGGAGAGGCCGGAGGGCGTTAAGCTCATTATCACCGTTGTGGAACGGGGCCAGAGCCGGGATGTGGCGGCACTTTACACGAAGCATCAGGTGCCGTGGCATTACCACAGCATCGGCCAGGGGACGGCTCCTTCGGAGCTGCTGGACGTGCTGGGTTTGGGCGGCACGGAGCGGGATATTCTGTTCAGCCTTGGCTCCGCGAGCTGCACGGACAGGCTTATGAAATATTTGGACGAGGACTACCTGGAGGTGGAGGCCAAGGGCATTGCCCTGACGGCCAGCCTTTCGGGACTGAATAATATTGTTGCCACAGCCCTGGAGCGTCAGGGCCAGCCCGTGGCGGAGACAGGAGGGAGCGGCACAGCTATGGACACAGAGAGGGAAGACAGCCTGATTTTTATTATTGTTAATAACGGCCATACGGACGATGTGATGAACACCGCACGGGCCGCGGGAGCCAGGGGAGGCACCATCCTTCGCGCCCGCTACGCTGGGGAGGAGGACGTGGCCCGCTTCTACGGCATCACCGTGCAGGGGGAAAAGGAAATTATCCTCATCGCCGCCTCCGGCCAGACCCGGAACGCCATCATGGAAATGGTAAACGTAAAGCACGGCCTGAAAACCCCCGCCGGTGCGGTCATCATGTCCATGCCGCTGGATAACGCGATACGGTTCGGATAACAAAAAACGAGTTGAGATTTTGTTGGATAATTTTCGATTTTTCCTATATTTTCCCAAACAAAAACCCAGTGTCCAAAGGCTGAAAGCCTTGAGAACACTGGGTTTTTAATTGGTTGCGGGAGGAGGATTTGAACCTCCGACCTCCGGGTTATGAGCCCGACGAGCTACCGAACTGCTCTATCCCGCGCCGTCTGTGGAACATTATAATACCACAGCTTTACACGGTTGTCAAGAGGTATTCCTCAGTAAAATAAAAAAATTTTTCGGAGTGGTTCGTTACTGGTCTATGGATTGGATATACTCCCACATAGCCTGGGCGGAGTTGAAGTTTTCCGGCTCCAGGTCGGCCATAGAGATGCTGACGCCAAACACGTCCATGATCTCGTTTACCAGGGCGGTGATGTCGAAGGAGCCGAGAACGCCGTCGTCGATCAGCGCGGTCTCCTGCTCAAAATTCACGTCCGGGCGCAGCTCCCGGAGAATTTCCATCAAATCTTCCATTGTACAAAACCTCCAAAATTTTTCTGTTTTTTACTTGCCGGTATCGCCGGTCAGCTTTTTCTCAAATTCCAGCAGCCCCTTTTCCCGCTCCCGGATGCGGCGGGCGGGGATGCCTACGTAGATGCCCCACGGCTCGGCGGACTTGTTGATAAGGGTCATCGAGCCAAAGGAGCAGCCCTCGCCGATATCCACCCCAGGCATGACGGAGCAACCTGTGCCGATCAGGACGTGCTTTCCAAGGGTGATGGGCAGATTTTTCTCAAACCGAAACGCCTTGGGTACGGTGGGATTGTTCAGGCTGGCGCCCGAAAAATCGTCGCTGGTGGCGTAGAAGGCGCAGCGGGAGGATATGCCGCTGAAGTCCCCAATGGTGATGCTGGCCTCCCCGGCGTAGAACTCGCAGTTGGAGCTGATATGGACGTGGTCGCCGACGGTGATATCCCCGTTTAGGATGGTAAAATCGTCTATCAGCACATGACTGCCAATGGAAATGGCGTCCGGCGTGTAGATGCGGCAGGCGCGGCTGATCAGCACCTGGCGGCCCAGGGCGCGAAAGCCCAGCTCCTTCAGCTCCCGGTTGGTATAATAGGGGTTCAGCTTCATGTGTTCTCTCCTTCTGCCGACGCTGTATATGTTACACAAGCCAGCGGTAAATTGCAATCCCTTTTTACAGAAAATTTTCCGAAGTTTTCATCGAAAACGCCCCGCTGCCCCGAATTGGGCGGCGGGGCGCTGTATACGGCCTGTTACTCGATGCCTACGATGTTTTTGGCAAGCTCCTTCTTCCCGGCCAGGTCGCCCTGGCGGGAGATCATGATGCGCTGGGCCTGGGGGGAACCGGCCCCGTGAAGGGACTCGGTGCGGTAGCCCACGGCGGCGGTGCCAAGGGTCAGGTTTTCAATCAGGCGCATGATTTTCAGCCTGTCCCGGGTGGGAACGGAGGCCACGCCCTGGAGATACTTCTCCACATAGGGGCCAAGCTCCGGGTCATTCAGATCCGCCTCGGAGGGACACGTTACCATAATGCCGCCGGCAATATCCTCCGCCAGGCGGGCGATCTCGTAGGGGAAGCGGGTCACGTTCTGCTTGCAGACGTTTGCCAGCAGGGTGTCCACCATGTAGTTCCCCGCCGCCGTCTGCCAGCCGTTGGAGGAGCAGGCCAGGCCGCAGGAATAGAGGGTCTCGTTCAGGTGGATCATCTCGATGAGCTTGTCCTTCACATGAGACGCCTTGGGTACGCCGTTCTGGTCGGCGGCCACGGCTGCCGCGCCGATCAGCACGTCGCCCACGCCCACCTTGCAGCCGCCGTAGCTCTGGCGGTGATAGCTGGCGAAGCGCTCCACCAGCACGGTGGCAAACTCCGACTCCCCATTCAGGAAAATGCGGTCGTTGGGGACAAACACGTTGTCAAACACCACCAGGGCCTCCATGCCGCCAAAATTGGGGTTGCCCCTGTCCATGGTGCCGTCCTCCAGCTTGCGGGTGTCGCAGCTCTGGCGGCCCACGATCATAAATATGCCCTCCGCGTCGATGGGAACGGAGAAGGCAATGGCGTAGTCCTTGTCCTCCGGCTTCATGGCCTGGGTGGGCATGACTAGAATCTCGTGGGAGTTGGACGCGCCGGTCTGGTGGGCCTTGGCACCACGGACGACGACGCCGTCAGGCCGCCGCTCCACAACGTGCAGGAACAGATCCGCGTCCGCCTGGGCGTGAGGAGCAAGGCCCCTGTCGCCCTTGGGGTCCGTCATGGCGCCGTCCACCACCAGGTCGGCCTCCTGGACGTACTCCATGTACTTTTTGAAGTTCTCAAAATAATGGGTGCCGTGGGCCTGGTCGGTCTCGTAGGCGGTGGCATACACGGCGTTGAAGGCGTCCATGCCAACGCAGCGCTGGAAGCAGGCGGCGGTCTTCTGGCCGCACAGCCGCTGCATTTTCACCTTCAGCACCAAATCCTTGGTACTCTGGTGGATGTGGCAGAAGCGGTTGATTTTCTTGCCGGTCAGGTGGCTGGTGGTGGTCATCAGCTCCTGATATTCCGGGTCTTGGGCCAGGTCGTAGGTCATTTTTACGGAATTGAGACTGGGCCGCAGGATGGGGTCGTCCACCGCGTTGGGGATCTGCTTGCCAAACATATAGATTTTGGTGTTCAGCCTGCGGATGCTCTCGATGTATTGCTCGCCGGTCATCAGTGCCATAATGATTTGTCCTCCCTTTATCTATCCATTGGTTTTGGGTTTTCGCAGACGCAGGCCCTTTTTTGAGCCTGTCCGTTACATTCGTTCGCATTATAACACACTTTCATCCATAGTACAATAACCGACTTTTCCCGGAACAGGAGATTTCGGGATTTTACAGGAACCATACAAACACTTTTCTTGTGTTCGACCAAAATTTGAAGGTATCGTGGTAGTTGCCGCTGTCCGTGGGAGGTATCATAAAAACGCGGTTGGGAAAGCCGCAAATACATCAAAATTGAATGGAGAAACAAAATGAAAATGAATTTAAGGAAGGTCTTGGCTCTTGTGCTTTGCGCGGCTTTGATCTTCGCCCTGGGAGTTGGCTGCTCCAGCTCCGGCAGCAGCAGCGATACCGCTGCTGACACGATGGCCAGCGAGGCGGCTGAGACCGCCGCCGAGACCACGGAAACCGCCGCCCTGAGCGGGACGATCTCCACCAACGGCTCCACCTCTATGGAGAAGGTGATTGCCGCTCTGATCGAGTCCTTCACCGCGGAGAATCCGGGTGTCACCATCACCTATGACGCCACCGGATCCGGCACCGGCATTACCGCCGTCACCGAGGGCAGCACGGACATCGGCCTGTCATCCCGGAACCTGAAGGACGCGGAGGCTGAGGCTGGTCTGACCGCCACGGTCATTGCCCTGGACGGCATTGCCATCATCGTGAACACCGCCAACACCGTGACCGACCTGACCATTGAGCAGATCGCGGGTCTGTTCACCGGCGAGATCACCAACTGGTCTGAGGTAGGCGGCGAGGATATGCCTGTGGCCGTGATTGGCCGTGAGGCCGGTTCCGGCACACGCGACGGCTTTGAGTCCATCGTGGGCGTGGAAGACACCTGTGCTTACGACCAGGAGCTGACCTCCACCGGCGCTGTGGTAGCCGCCGTGGCCTCCAATGAGTACGCCATCGGCTATGCCTCCCTGTCCAGCGTGGATGACAGCGTTGTGGCGGTGGATGTAGAGGGCGTGTCCTGCACCGAGGCTACTGTTTTGGACGGCACTTATGCCATTCAGCGCCCCTTCATCATGGTGACGAACGACAATGCGGAGCTGTCTGAGGCGGCTCAGGCGTTCCTGGCCTACTGCACCAGCAGCGAGGTGGTTGACATCATCGCCAACGCCGGGGCTGTGTCCATCGCGCAGTGAGACGAATGAAGTGGGGCGCGGCTTGTGCGGCTGCGTCCCATTTCTTATAAGGAGCGTTAATGAATAAAAAATATCTGACAGAACACGCCATGCACGTTATATTCCTGGTGTGCGGCTTTGTTACCATCGCCTGCGTGCTTGCCATCTCCTTATATATGATCATCAGCGGTATACCGGCCATCAAGGAGATTGGGCTTATAAAATTCCTGTTCGGCACCAAATGGGCCAGTACGGCGGCGGAGCCGTCCTATGGGATTCTGGCCTTCATCCTGTCCTCCATCTGCGGTACGCTGGGAGCCTGCGTTCTGGGGATTCCTCTGGGCATCCTGATGGCGGTGTTCCTGTCCAAAATGGCAAACAATAAAGTGGCCGGTATCGTCCGTCCGGCGGTGGAGCTGCTGGCTGGCATCCCTTCCGTGGTGTATGGCCTGATCGGTATGACCGTGTTGGTACCCTTCATCCGCAAAACCTTCGGCTTGACAAACGGCACAGGTCTGCTGGCGGTCATTATTGTGCTGACGGTTATGATTTTGCCCTCCATCATCTCCCTGGCGGAGACGGCGCTTTCCTCCGTTCCCCCGGAATATGAGGAGGCCAGCCTGGCCCTGGGGGCCACGAAGATGGAAACGGCCTTTAAGGTGTCTATCCCCGCGGCCAAGAGCGGCATTGCCGCTGGTGTGGTGCTGGGCGTGGGCCGGGCCATCGGCGAGGCTATGGCGGTGATGATGGTGGCGGGAAACGTCCCCAATATGCCAAGCCTTTTCAACTCCGTCACCCTGCTTACCACGGCCATTGCCAAGGAGATGAGCTACGCCTCCGGCCTGCAGCGGCAGGCGCTGTATTCCATCGGCCTGGTGTTGTATGTGTTCATCATAATCATAAACCTGGTGCTGAACGTAGCGCTGAAGCGGGGGAATAAGAAATGAGCACAAAACGAAAAGTAAAGGATGGTATTGTAAAAGCCTGTATCTTTGTCAGTGTGACCATCGTGGTGGGGCTTTTGATTGCCATTATAGGCTATATCTTCTACCGGGGCCTGCCCAACATCACCTGGAACCTGCTGACCACACAGCGGAGCGTTTTGCAGGATAACATCGGCATCCTGCCGAACCTGATTTACACCCTGTATATCATCATCACCAGCCTGGTCATCGCCCTGCCTGTGGGCGTGTGCGCGGCCATCTATCTGACAGAGTACGCCACAAATGCCAAGGTTGTCCGGGTGATAGAGTTTGCCACCGAGACCCTGACCGGCATCCCCTCCATAATCTTCGGCCTGGTGGGATACCTGTTCTTCTGCCAGAAGCTGCATATGGGCAGCAGCGTGCTGGCAGGCTCGCTGACCCTGGTGGTTATGATTCTGCCCACCATCGTCCGTACTACCCAGGAGGCGCTGAAAACCGTGCCGGAATCCTACCGGGAGGGGGCCATCGGCCTGGGGGCCACCAGATGGTATATGATTCGTACCGTGGTGCTGCCCTGCACCGGGGACGGCATCATCAGCGGCGCCATCTTAGCCATAGGCCGCATTGTGGGCGAGTCCGCCGCGCTGATATTCACCGCCGGCATGGGCTACAGCCTGGTGACGAACTACTTCAAGGCACTGGGAACCAGCGGCGGCGCCCTGAGCGTCATGCTGTATCACTATGTGAATGACGAGGCCGAATATGACACCGGCTATGCCATTGCAGCCATCCTAATGATACTGGTGCTTATCATCAACTTTGGCGCCAAAATTGTGAAGAGAAAGAGCAGGAAGATTTAATATGGATATTATAACAGCCAAGGAGCTTCACCTGTTTTACGGCAGCTTTGAAGCCCTGAAGGGCATTAACATCGGGATTCCTGAAAAGGAGATCACCGCCCTGATCGGGCCGTCCGGCTGCGGCAAGTCCACCTTTTTAAAGACCATCAACCGCATGAATGACCTGGTGCAGGGGGTGAGCATCACCGGCCAAATGCTGTACCGGGAGCAGGATATATACGCCAAGGACACGGACGTGACTATGCTGCGGAAGAACATCGGCATGGTGTTCCAAAAGCCGAACCCATTCCCCATGTCCATCTATGACAACGTAGCCTACGGCCCCCGGCTCCACGGCAATCATAAAAAGTCTGAGCTTGACGACCTGGTGCAGCGCTCCCTGGAGGGGGCGGCCCTGTGGGGTGAGGTCAAGGACAGGCTGAAAAAAGCGCCCTGGGCCTCTCTGGCGGCCAGCAGCAGCGTTTGTGCATCGCCAGGGCCTTGGCGGTGGAGCCGGAGGTGCTGCTCATGGATGAGCCGACAAGCGCCCTGGACCCGGCCTCTACCATGAAGATAGAGGATCTGATGAGCGACCTGAAGCAGAATTACACCGTGGTTATCGTCACCCACAATATGCAGCAGGCCGTGCGTATTTCCGACAACACCGCCTTCTTCCTGGTGGGGGAGCTGGTGGAGTACGGCAAGACCGAGCAGATATTCAACGTACCTCTGGACGTGCGAACAGAGGACTACATCTCTGGCCGTTTCGGCTGATAGGGAGAAAGGGATTATATAGCATGAGAAAAACCTTTGACGAGCAGCTTGATCAGCTCAACGAGTCCATGATACAGATGGGGGCATACTGCGAGCAGGCCATCGGTTTTGCGGTGAAGGCCCTGGCGGACAGAGACCAGGCCCTGGCCCACAAGGCCATTGAGACTGACGGGGAGATAGACCGCATGGAGCGGGATATAGAGGCGCTGTGCCTGCGGCTTTTGCTTCAGCAGCAGCCTGTGGCCAGCGACCTGCGGTTCATTTCCTCCGCCCTGAAAATGATAACCGACATCGAGCGCATTGGCGACCAGGCGTAGGACATCTCCGAAATCGTTCTGCTGCTGACGGAGCAGGAGGGCGTTACCTATCCCAAGCACATTCACGCCATGGCCGAGGCCGCTATTGATATGGTGGGCCGCAGCGTGGACGCCTATGTAAAAAAAGACCTGGCCCTGGCCAAAAAGGTCATTGCCATGGACGACACCGTAGACGGCCTTTTCGTCACCGTGAAAAACGAGCTGATTGGCCGCATTGCCGCCGACCCCACCTGCGGGGAGCAGGCGCTGGATATCCTGATGATTGCCAAGTACCTGGAGCGCATCGGCGACCACGCCACCAACATTGCGGAGTGGGTGGAATTTTCCCTTCTGGGCGTACACCCGGAGGCACAGGCGTAAGCATCGGCCCCCTGAAAAAAAGCATCCCCCGGCCAGAAAGGCAGGACGGGGGTATTTGGCGTTGTGCCGCTTTGATTGATTTCTCTTTATTCCTCGGCGGGAGCGGGGTTGCAGATTTCTGCAAACTTGGCGATATGGGGGCGGCGGGGGTCGTCCACCCAAGCCAGACCTACGCTCTGATAGCTGTCAAGAGGCGTGTCGGAACGCTCAAAGGTCAGGAAGGGAAGAGAGAAGTCCTTCATAATGGTGTAGCCCATGCCGTTTTCAACCGCCACCAGCACAGAGGACAGGTTCGGCAGGTAGACGATCTGATACAGGTTCAGCTCCAGCTTTTCCGCCCGCTCCTCGGTCATGTTGTCCGGCTCCTTCATCTCGCTGGCGACGAGGTACAGGGTGGGCATACCCCGATGGAGATGGCTGTAGTTGGCGCTGCACACCAGGACGTCCTGGCTGTTGAAAAACTCCTTGTAGGAAAGCTCAGGCTCGTCCGCGATGGCGTCTTTGAAGGCAATGCCCATGTCGTAGGAGCCGCTGAGCAGATCCTCCGCCTTGGTGGGGGTGGAGAAACGCTCCATATAAAATTCCGTCCGGGGAGTCTCCCGCATGGCGTTGATGATAGGGCCGTTATCGAACATATCCATCAGGCGAACGGAAATCCCGTTGGGGCCGGGGAGGGACACACGCGCAGCGCGGGTGGCGGCCTCCTGGAGAGAATCGTTCATGCTCAGGAAAAACTGCTGCATGATAACGCCTGCCTGGGTGATGCTTACAGAATGTTTTGTGCGGATGAACAGCGGAAAGCCGAATTCGTCCTCAAGCTGTGCGATGTGCCGGCTCACGACGGATTGGGACACATGGATCTGTTGCCCGGCTCTGGTGTAATTCAATGTGCCGCACAGCGACAGAAAGGAACGAATCTGTTGTGAGTTCATAATGGTGTGTACCTCCTTAGAGTTGTGTTAATTAAAGTTTTTGAATTAATAATGTAAAGATATATTAATAAAAAATAATTGTACAAATTGAGGAAAAATCCCCACAAATCGTGTAAATTTTCAAAAAAAATTGTCAACTCGACCGCAATTATTGTAACATTATAATGCAATAATGGAAATACATTTTTAGTTGAATTTCTAATGAATCAAAGATTAAAAGCCCCGGCATCATACAATATCTTTACAAACGAAATACAAAAAGGGGATAGAAATGGGGACAGAACCGGCGTAAAATAGAAATAAAGCCACAGAGCGTTTCTCTGTGGGCAGGCAAAAATTATACAGCGGCGGCAGCCACTTTGGAGGGATATTTGTGTACGAACGAATTGTAATTGTAGAGGATGACGACAGCATTCGCCGTCTGCTGGAGGTGGCGCTGAAGAGCAACGGCTACGACGTGGCCGCCTTCGACAACGCCGTGGACGCCCTGGACGATATGGCCAAGACCACGCCCCGGCTTGTTACCATGGATATTATGATGGACGGCCTGGACGGGATAGAGGCCCTCAAGCTGATGCGGGCCTCGCCGTCGCTCAAATCCGTGCCGGTGATTCTTCTGACAGCCAAGGATCAGGAGATAGACAAAATATCCGGCCTGGACGCCGGGGTGGACGACTATGTTACCAAGCCCTTCAGCGTGCTGGAGCTGTGCGCCCGGACCCGGGCGCGGCTTCGCACCACGGGGGAGCTGGGGGG